>DASZYB010000039.1:0-55258 GCA_035545575.1 Opitutaceae bacterium
ACAGACGCCCTATCAAGACATGACCGCGCCGAAAAAAATCCGGCTGGACGAACTTCTCGTCGCTCGCGGGCTCGCCGCGTCCCGCGCGCAGGCGAAGGCGCTGATCATGAGCGGCCGCGTGCTGCGCGGCACCGAGCGACTCGACAAACCCGGCAAGGAATTTGCCGACGATATCGAGCTCACGCTCGAGCAGCCGCCGCGCTTCGTCAGCCGCGGCGGCGAAAAATTGCAGGCCGCGCTCGAGCGTTTCGCGCTCGATCTGCGCGGCGCGCACGTGCTCGACGTCGGCGCCTCGACCGGCGGCTTCACCGATTGCGCGCTGCAGGCCGGCGCGGCGGACGTCGTGTGCGTCGACGTCGGCCGCGCACAGCTGCACGCGAAGCTCCGTGCCGATCCGCGCGTCACCAACCTCGAAAAACTCAACGCGCGTTTCCTCTCCGCCGCCGACCTGCCGCGCGCGGAGTTCGACGCGATCGTGATGGACGTCTCCTTCATCTCGCTCACCGCCGTGTTGCCCGCGGTGTGGACATTGCTGGGCGGCGGCGGCACGCTCGTCGCGCTCGTGAAGCCGCAATTCGAAGCGGGCAAGGCCGAGGTCGACAAAGGCCGCGGCGTCATCCGCGACGCCGCCGTGCAGGAAGCGGCACTCGCGCGCGTGCGCGACTTCGCGCTCGGCGGGCTGCCCGGCGCGACGCTGATCGGCACGATGGATTCGCCGATCACCGGCGCCGACGGCAACCGCGAATTTCTGCTCGGTTTGAAAAAAGATTCCGCCGCGGCGGCTGGCCGACGCGCGGTTTCGGCATAATTCCCTTCATTCCGCCGGGGTAACCGTGCATTAGTGCTCCCGTTCATGAAACCCATTCGCCAGCTCGCATTCGTCGTCAACGAGGGCAAGGACGGCGCGCCCGCGCTCGCGCGCGAGCTGGTCGCGCTGGCGCGGGAAGCCGGCGTGAAATTGAAACAAACCACGCGCTTCCCGCTCCCGCAGGATTATCTGCGCGGCTGCGATGCGTGCTGCGTGATCGGCGGCGACGGCACGCTGCTCGGCGTCGCGCGCGAATCGGCCCGGCATCAGGTGCCGATCATCGGCGTGAATCGTGGCAGCCTCGGGTTTCTCACGACGTTTTCGGCCGACGAGGCACGCGCGCATTTCCGCGAGTTGCTCCACGGAAAATTCCAGGTCGACCATCGCACTATGCTCGATTGCTCCACCGGCTCGGGCACGCACGACCTCGCGTTGAACGACGTGCTCATCAAGGACGAGGTGAACTCGCGGCTCATCCGCCTCGAGGTCTTCGCCGACGACGAGCTCGTGACCGAATACATGTGCGACGGCCTGATCTTTTCCACGCCGACGGGCTCGACCGCCTACAACCTCTCCGCCGGCGGCCCGATCCTCCATCCCGGCGCCGGCGTGATCGCGATGACGCCGATCTGCCCGCACACGCTCAGCAACCGCTCGATCATCTTTCGCGAAAACGTCCGGCTGCGCGTCTACAACCGCTCCGAGGAATCCCGGCTGCTGATCGCGATGGACGGCCAGCGCGATCTCAAGGTCGGTGCGCGTTCGCCGATCGAAATCTCGATCGCGAAACAGCGCCTGCCCCTCGCACAGCGCGCCGACTACTCGCACTTCGCCGTCGTGCGCACGAAGCTCAAGTGGAGCGGCGGCGTCGTGGACAAAAAGTAATTTCCGCGGCCCGGAAAATCAGAGTCGCGCGAGGAGCTCCGCGCGGATCGCGGCCAGCCGCTTGTAGGCGGCGAGCTCGGGCGCCATCGACGCGAGCGCGCGCTTCAGGCCCGAGATCACCGCGGCGTCGCCGGCGAGCTCGTCGAGCCGATGCAGCGCGATGCGAATGCCGAAAGCGATGCCGCCGCTGCGCGGGAGCGCAAGCAGCGCCTGATGCTCCACGCGCAGCCAGAGCCGATCGAGGGCAACAGGAGGCGTCGGCGCCGGCAGAGATCGCGACGGATGCGCGTTGAGTTCGGCGTGCGCGGCCAGGCCCCAGTTGTCGCGCACGTAGGCGACGCCCGGTTTCAGTTTCGCGAGAAATTGCCGGATCGGCGAGGCCAGCGCGGGATTCAAACCCGGCACCACGCCGTGAATGAAGTCGAGCGAGTGTCCGATTTTTTCCTTGAGCGCCCAGCCCGTCGGAAAACACAGCGCGCCGCCGCGCAGGCGAAAATCGCCCGCCGCATCGGCGGAAAGAAAGAGCACGTCGGGCTCGAGCGCAGCGCCGAGCGTCGCGATCGACGCCGCGGCCGTGGCATCACACGCGCCCCACTCGAGGGCCAGCGCGGCGAACTCGCTCCGCAGCGGCTCGCCCTCGGGCGTGAGGGCGGCGTAGCGCGCAGGCGCCGCCGCGATCCAGCGCGCGCGCTCCGCGACGATGGATCCAGCCGGATCGCGCGGCCGAAAAAATTCGGCCGGCTCGCCGCGACGCAGCGTGAGGTGAAAACGATAATCGCCGTCCGGAAAAAGCGCCGCGAGCTCGCTCACGGCTTCACCACGAGCTGCGTGCGTTGCGCGCGCGTGAAGTAGCGCGAGGCGAACTGCGCGAGCGCCGCGATCGTGACGGCGTCGATTCGCGCATCGTAGTTTTTCCAGTCGTTGATCGGCTGGCCTTGCAGCGCGTTCAGCGCGGCCTGCATCGCGCGCGCGGAGTTTGTCTGCAGGCTCTGGCGGCGCGCCGTTTTCAACCGCACCTGGCAGCGTGCGAGTTCGGCCGGTTCGACGCCGCCGAGCTGCACGCGCGTGATTTCCGCGTCGATCTCCGCCAGCACTTCCGCTTCGCGGCCGGGCTGCGTGCCCGCGAAAAAGTAGAACATGCCCGCATCGAGCCCGGTCACGCGCGCCGAGCGCACGAAGTAAGCGAGCCCTTTCTCCTCGCGCACGCGCTCGAAGAGCCGCGACGCCATGCCGCTGAAAATCTCGTCCGCGACCTCGCCGACGTAGAAATCCTCGGCGTGCGCGCGCGGCCCGGGAAACGCTTCCAACACGACCGCCTGCTCGCGCGGCTGGTGTTCGAGGAATTCGCCGGCGCTACCCGGCAGCCGCACGCCCTCCGTCACCGGCAGCGCTGCGGCGCCGCGCGGGATTCCGGCGAGGAACGTTTTCAATTTCGGCGCCAGTTCGCGCGGATCGAAATCGCCCGCGACGGCGAGCACGACGTTGGGCCCGACGCACAGTCGGCGGTGCAGCGCCGCGAGATCGGCTGGCGCGAGCGCTTTCACGCCCGCTTCGTCGCCGTTGGCGTCGAGCGCGAGCGGATGCCCGCCGAAAAATTTCTTCCGGAGCTGCTTGCGGGCGAGTGTCACGACGTCGTCCGCGTCCTCGAGCAGCGCAGCAACCTGCGCGTCACGCTCGAGCGCGAACGTCGCCGGTTTGAAGGCCGGCTCGAGCAGCGCGCCGGCGAGCGCGTCGAGCGCACGATCGGCGTCGGTCGGCAGCACTTCGGCCGCGACGCCGAGGCTGTTGTTGCCGGAGAACGGATAAAACGAACCTCCGACTTCCTCGAGCCGCTGGGCGACTTCGAGCGCACTGCGGCGGCGCGTGTCCTTCGTGAGCATCGTCGCGAGCAGCGCGGTCGCGCCGCGCTTGCCGGCGGGCTCGAAGAGCGGACCGCCCTGCAGCATGATGCGCAGGTGCAGATTGGGCAGGCGCGGGTCGCGTTGCAGCAAGAGGCGCGCGCCGTTGGGCAGCTTGAGCTCGGAAAAATCCGGCGCGGCGCCGGGTCCGGTCTCGACGCGCGGCGCGGCGGGCGCGGCGGCGAGCGGATTGATCGACACCGAGGTCAGTCGCCCCGCAACGAGGTATTTTTTCGCCACGCGCCGCAGGTCGGCGAGCGTGGTCGCACGCAACTGTTCGAAATACGTGCGGCTGTGATCGAGATCGCCGACGACGACCTCCGCCGTGCCGAGCCGCGCGGCCTGGCCGCTCATGGTCTTGCGCGAATTGATCTCGGCGACGACGAGCTGCCGAAGGGCCTTGCGGCGCTGCGTCGCCGTGAAGCCGCGCGCGATGCACCGGGCGAGCGTGCGCTCGATCGCGGCGGTCGCGGCGGCGCGCTTGTCAGTGTCGCAGGTGAACGAGACGCAGAACAGGCCGAGCGAGCCGGGATTCCAACTCGACGCGTCGATCGTGTGGACGAGGCCCGCACGCTCGCGAATCTCGTGCCAGAGAATCGAGCTGTCGCCGTGGCCGAGGATGGTGGCGATCAGGTCGAGCGCCGGCGCATCGGCGTCGGCGAGCCCCGGAATCGGCCACGCGAGGATGGCGCGGGTGATTTCCACATCTTCGAAACGATGGTCGGCGCGCGGCGCGAGTTGCGGCGGCTCGCCGGGCACGAGCACCGGCGCGAGCGACGCACGCGGCGTGGCGCCGAAGTGCTGCTCGACAGCGGCGCGCGTGGCGGCGAGGTCGATGTCGCCCACGATGACGACGACGAGATTGTTCGGCACGTAGCGCGCGCGATAATAAGTCTGCAGCTCGTCGCGCGTCACCGCCGAGAAGACGTCGCGATGCCCGATGATCGGCTGGCGAAACGGATGCTCGCGAAAAGTGGTGGAAAAAAGCGTGTCCCAGAGCCGGTTGTCCGCATCGTCCTTCGTCATCGCGATCTCGCGGAGGATCACGTCCTTTTCCTTCGCGGCTTCATCGGCCGGCAGCGTGGATTTCAGGACCGCGTCGCCGAGCAGATCGATCGCGACCGCGGTGTGCTCGCTCGGCAGGTCGATGTAGTAAACCGTGCGATCGAAGGTCGTGTAGGCGTTGATGTAGCCGCCGTGCGCCTGGACCGCGGCGCTGATGTCGCGGCCGGCGCGCCGCTCGGTGCCCTTGAAGAGCATGTGCTCGAGGTAGTGCGAGAGTCCCGCGCCAAGATGCGCGTTTTCGTGGACGCTGCCTGTTTTCACCCACACCTGCACCGAGGCGAGCGCGGCGGAAGAATCGCGCTTGAGAATCAGCGTGAGCCCGTTCGGCAGCACGGTGCGCTCGACCGGCTCGCGCCAAAACGCATCAAGCAATTGCAGGTCGGAAGCCTTCGGTTGTTTGCGGCGCATCGAGTCCCGCATCTAGGCACAAGCCGCCGCACCGGGTCGAACGCAAATCCGCGCATTGCCCATGGCCCGGATTTCGCGGAGTCGATCACGCCGTGCCGAACGCTTCCGCCGCCGACGTGCCGCGCGGCCGGCGTGACGGCTGAAACGGTTTCACGAACGCCTCGTCGAAATCGAACACATCCGCGAAGTCCTCGCGCCGATCGTTGTCGGTTTTCGAAAATACGTTGTATTCGATCAGATTGAAAACGATGTCGCCGAAGTCGCGGCAGCGCCGCACGCCCCAGGCGTTCAACACGGTCTTGGCGAGCGGACCGTATTGTTCGAGCGCGTAGACGCGCAGGCCGTCCAGCAATTCCGGACCGCTCACATGGCGCGAGCGCTCCGCACGTGACGTATCCTTTTTCCGCAACTCTTTGACCGTGTGATCCAAACCGAGCCTGACGAAATCGTAGGCCTTGCGGTCAAAGCGGGAATCTTCCTTGCAGATGAGGGCGACAATTTCGCCGAAATCCGGATTTTGCATGGCGACGCGTGGACGTTGGCACACTGCTCCAGTGCACGCAATCCCTCTCGCAGGTGGATCGCGTATGCGTGTTAATGCTAAGGACTATTATCTGGAAATCTCCCTATGCGACGTCACAATCCTGTAAAAATTTTATGATCGCCTCGACCCAGACGAATCACCCCCTAACCGGCAACGGCAAGACGTCGGCGAAAACCCCAAACCCCGTGGAGATCGCCACCTCGAAATTGAAATCCGCCGGGCTGCGCATCACGCAACCCCGCCTCGCCATCCTCGCCGCGCTCAGCAAGCGCGCGCAGCCGACGAGCATCGAGCAGCTCCATCAGGATGTCGGCGCCGCCAATTGCGACCTCGTCACGGTTTATCGCTGCATGGCGGCCTTTGAGGAAATCGGTTTGGTGCGCCGCGCGTTTTTCCACAACGGCACCGCGCTCTACGAAATCAATCTCGGCCAGCCCACGCGTTATCACGTGGTGTGCAAAAGCACGAACCACGTCGAAGAACTCGACGCCGAGACCGCCGACGAACTGCGCCGCGCCATCGAAGCCGTGCAGGAGAAGCTTCGCTCCCGCGGCTACAACGACGTCGCGCACATCGTGGAATTTTTCGGTGTCGCTCCGGCCAGTCGCACGGCGGCGCCCGTGATCCCTTCCGTGCGGCCCTGACGGCTGCACGAGCTTTAGCCAAAATCCGCGCAGGTGGCCGCCCACCTGCGCTTTTTTTGCGCCCGAAGTCGGCGCCGCGACCGCCTATCGCACTTTCGCCCCGAGGCGGATTCGCGGATCGAGCCAGAGCAGCAGCAAATCGCTCACCAAAGTGCCCACGACACCGAGCACGCTCAACAACATCAGCATCGAGCCCGCCAGATAAACGTCCTCCGCCATCAGCGCGTCGAACAGCGTCGGCCCGAGCATCGGCAAACTCAGCACCATCGCGACGAGCGCTCCGCCGGAAACCAGATGCGGAAATAATCCGCCCAGGCTCGAGACAAACGGATTCAGCGCGAGCCGCACCGGGTAGCGCAGCAACAGCCGCAGCGGGCGCACGCCTTTGGCGCGCGCCGTCGTGACGTAGGGCTTTTTCAGCTCGTCGAGCAGGTTGGCGCGCATCACCCGAATCATGCCGGCCGCCGAGCCGAAACCGAGCACCACCACCGGCAGCCACAAGTGCTTCAACAGGTCGGCAAACTTCGCCCAGTTCCAGCCGGCCATCGTCGCATACTCCGGCGAGAAAAGCCCCTCGATGCTCAGCCCAAGCCAGCGGCGCGCGAGATACATCGTGACAAGGGCGAGCAGAAACGACGGCACCGACACGCCGAGAAAGCCCACGAACGTCAGCGCGTAGTCGCCCGCGGAGTATTGGCGGATCGCCGAGAAAATTCCCGTCGGCAGCGCGAACGCCAACGTGAACAACACGGTCGCCACCGACACGATCACCGTCAGCACGATGCGATCGCCGATCACCTCGCTGACCGGCCGCTCGTGTTCCATCGAGAGCCCGAGATTGCCCTGCAGGAGGCCCGTGTCGGCCGGATCGAGCGTGGCGAACCACGTGAAACCCATCCAGCGCGCGTAGCGCTTCGCGAGCGGCTCATCGAGGTGGAAATTTTTCCGCAGCTCCGCCGCGAGTTCGTCGTTCGCCGGCGTGCCTTCCATCTCCAGCCGCGCCACGCGCATCTCCGCGTAGTCGCCCGGCGGAAGCTGCACGAGCGTGAACACGATCACCGACACGATGAGCAACGTCGGCCCGAGCAGGAAAATTCTCCGGCCGACCAGCGGATGCCGCGCCGCGAGCAACCCGAGCCCGGCCAGCGCCGCGAGCGCGATCGCTCCGCGCAACAGGCCGCCCGGAGTCCAGCGCGCGCCGCCGCCCTCGCCCGCGACGATCGCGGCGGGCGGCGGTGTGATCGTGGTGATCGCCGCCTTCGTCTGCGCGACGATCGCGGCGTCGTCGTTCGGCCGGTCCCAGAAATAAGTCTCGATGCCGGCATTGGCGGGCGACTGGAAATTCGCCCCGAAGAGCACCGTGCGCGGCACGTTGCGAAAGCCATTTTTCACCACGACGAGCTGCGGCGGCGGGCTCGCGATGCTGATCGTCCACACTTCGTCGGCCGCGATGTCCTCGATGCGATTGAAGGCCGCGATCCGATCCGCTTCCGCGGGCATCGCATTCGCCGCCTCGAGCAGTTCCATCGCGCGGCGCAGCGGATGACCCGCCGGCGGCGCGATCGCGCTCGGCCGGTTCGCAGAGGGCTGGCCGTAAAGTCCGCCGTTTTGATACCACGCGCCGAAGCCGGGGGCATAGAACGACTCGAGATAAGTCGGCACGAAATTGCGCGGCTCGACCATCGGGTAGAATTCGCTCTCGCTCGTCCACACCGTGAAGTCGTGCTCGTAAGTGCGCTTCTCCTGTTCGAAGAGCCGCCGCGACCGCGAGCGCAGCAACACGCGCACGCCCGCCGCCGCCCAATCCTCGATCACAAACTGGGCCGGGCCCTCGGGCGTCATGTCCGTCGCGTTGAGCGTGAAGGTCATTCGCGTGCCGTCGGGAAAGGTGCGGAAGCCTTCGCCGTCGCGCCGCGCCAATCCGAGTTCGTCGAGCAGCCGGTTCGCGCGCGTCGGATCGAACTCGGTGAACGCCCGCCGCAGTCGCGCGCTGTAATACGGCGAGTCCGGCGGCGGCGCGAGCTGCGCCGGCTCGCCCTGGCCGTTGAATTCGGCGGCGATGATGTCGCGGCGGTTGATCGCGAGCGACAGCGCCTGCCGGAAACGGCGGTCGTTGAGCAATTCGTGGCGCCAGCGCGTGTCCGCGCGCGCGGGATCGACGACGCGGTTGAGATTCGGAAAAATCGTGAAGACCGACTGCGTGCTGGGCTTCCACTGGTAAACTTCGTAGCCGTTCGCCGCGGCGCTGCCGAGGAGCAGCGTCTGCTCCTCGTAGCGGATGTGGCGGTCCTGCATCGACGGCTCGCCGTTCGCCGCGGCGACCGCGATGAGATCGTTTGAGCGCACGTCCATCACGAGCCGGTCGAGATAAGGCAGCTGGTTGCCGCGCGAATCGACCGCCCAGTAATACGGATTGCGCACGAAAATCTGCGGCGGCGTCGGCTTGTAAGTGTGCAGGATCCACGGCCAGAGCCGCGGATGCTCGGGATTCATGAAGTCCTTCACCTTCCGGTAAACCGCAACCGGGCTCGACAGCGCCCACGCTTCCATCGTGCGATGGATCAATTCCTGGTCGCCGAGCGCGGGATGATATTTCCTCAGGTAGTGCGCCGGCACGATGTGCTCGGAAAAATCCTCGTAGTTCTGCGCGGTCGAAGCGAGGCGCTCGAGAAAGAGCGGGTTCGGCTGGTCGAAGACGAAGCGCACGCGCAGGTCGTCGATCTTCTCCACGCGCCCGAGCGCCGCGCCCGCGCGCAGCCACTTCGGCTGGATTTTGAAATAGAGCACTTCGTTTTGATACCAGTAAACGATGTCCTCGCTCGTCAGCGGCTCGCCATCCGACCAGCGCACGCCGCGCCGCAGCGTGAAAACGTAGCTGCGGAAATCCGGCGAGACCTCCCACGACTTCGCCAGATGCGGCACGAGCGGAAAACCCTGCGGCGACCAGCGCACGAGGTTCGCATCCGAGAGCCGCCAGAAAATCGTGCTGTAGTCCGCGATCGAGTTCACCAGCCGGTGCCACGTGCCGCCGTAGCGGCCGATGCCGTCGACGCCTTCCATCACGACCGGCTCGGGCCCGACGCGGTCGGCGACGGCGGGGAGTTTTCCCTCGTGCACGAGTTCGCTCAGCACGGGCGCTTCGTTCCTCGGCCACCACGCCGCCTGCTCGCCGGCGGCGTAGTCGACTTCCCGCGCGATCACCGGCGGATGCTGCAAATCGATCCGATCCGACGCGCGGCGCGCCGCGGCGATGGCCGCGAGCTCCGCGGGCGGCATGGGCGCGGGCGGCGTGCGCACGTCCGGGCGAAACGCCGCCGCCACCGCATACAACAGCGCCGTGATGCCGAGCGCCGCCGCGGCAAATCCACCGAGGACGAGCAGAACGCGTCTCTTCACAGGAAAGCGCGTCGAGAAAATCCCGCGCCCCCGCGAACGCAACGCTCTTCCCCTGCGCCCGGGTTTCGCTCGCGCTCCGCCGCGCAAGCCGCGCTTGCCAAGCCCGAAGGCGCGCGCGAGCGTCCGCGCCAACGCGCATGCCGCCGCCCTCGTCACCCCGCTCCACGTTTCGTCATTCCGTCTGCCGCTGGTGTTACGCGGAGATTCCCCTCGAAACTTTGGCCCGCGCCGCGCGCGAAATCGGCCTCGCCTCGGTCGAGTTGCTCGATCCGCCGGAGTGGCCCGTCGTCCAGAAATTCGGCCTCACCTGCGCGATCGCCAACGGGCCGATGACGATCGCCGCCGGGCTCAACCGCCTCGAGCATCACGCCGCGCTCGTGCCGGCGATGATTGCCCGCATCGAGGAGTGCGCCGCCGCCGGCGTGCCGGCCGTGATCGCGTTTTCCGGCAATCGCGCGGGACTGCCCGACGAGCTGGGACTCGAGCATTGCGCGCGCGCGTTGAAACCGATCGTCGGCGCCGCGGAAAAGCGCGGCGTCACGGTCTGCATGGAGCTGCTCAATTCGAAAATCGATCACACCGACTACATGTGCGACCGCACCGCGTGGGGCGTGGAGCTCGTGCGGCGCGTCGGGTCGGAGCGGTTCAAGCTGCTCTACGACATCTATCACATGCAGATCATGGAGGGCGACGTGATCCGCACCATCCAGCAGCATCACGCGTGCATCGGCCACTATCACACGGGCGGCAATCCCGGCCGCCATGAAATCGACGCCACGCAGGAGCTGAACTATCCCGCCATCGCGCGCGCCATCGCCGCGACCGGCTTCCGCGGCTTCGTCGGGCAGGAATTCATCCCCACCCGCGATCCACTCGTCTCCCTGCGCGAAGCCGTGGAACTTTGCCGCGTATGAAACTCGGCCCGCTCGCGAAAAAAATTCTGCGCTTCGGCGCGATCGGCTGCGGCGCACTCGCCGTCGTTTCCGCTGTGGTGAACATCGCCGGCGCGTTTTCGCTCATCGACGCCGCCGAGGAGCAGTCGCTCGGCCTCACGCGTAACGAAATCGTCGTCCCGTATGCCGTGATGGGCGCGATCGGCATCGTATTGATCTGGCTCGGCCTGCGGCGCTGGAAATCGCGCTAGCAGCGCCGTTGAAAAAAACCGGCCCGAGAGACCGGAGCGGATTATTCCCCACGCCGCTCCGCCGGGATGAAAGCAAAGACGCTGGGCGCGCGTTAAGCGACAAGGCGCCCCGCCTTTTTCGATGCCGGCACCGCGCGCGATCGCCGCGGTCGATTCGCGCGTGCAACGCCTCTTTCTCCTCTCGCCTGCGCGAGTCGACGGCGCCCGCGCCCAGCTCCTGCTCAATCCGCGCGCGTCGTTTGCGCTCGCCCGCCAGTTCCGACGCGCGGGACTTCCGCTCGCCGAGATCTTCTCCTTTGCCAGCGCGCTTTATTTCCGCGGCAAGATCGCCTACGCGCGCCGCTTCGCGGACGTCGATCGCGGCGGGTTGATCCGCATCATCACCACGAACGCCGGTCTCCTCGACCCCCTCACGCTCGTGACGCCCGCGACGCTGCGCCGATTCGGAAAAGTCGACATCCACGAGGCCGACCCGCGCTACCACAAACCGCTGCGCCGCGACGCCCGTGCGCTCGCGCGCCAGCTCGGGCCCGGTGGCGTCGTGATTTTGCTCGGCAGCATCGCGACCGCAAAATATCGCGACGCGCTCCTCGCGGTTTTCGGCGATCGGCTCGTCTTCCCGCGCGATTTCGTTGGCCGCGGCGACATGAGCCGCGGCGGACTGCTGCAACGCGCCGCGCGCAGCGGCGTCGAGCTGCCCTACATGAACGCGCACGCAGCCATTGTCACCGGTCGCCGCGCGCCGCGGATCGGCGACATGTGAAGCGCGGCCGGCAAACTCCGCCGCGCAAATCCCAAGAACTGCGGAGCTGCAATCGGCGGGCCGCGGCACCATTCTGCCGCGAAAGAATCCGCTTAGGTCGGCGAAACCGCAGCCGTTTAAACCTTCACAACTCCGCCATGAAAATCGAACAAGCGCAGTGGGACGTTGCCCGCGGCTGGACGCCGTCACGATTCGGCGAGCTCGGCCCGGCCGCGCAGGTCGTCCTCGTTTTCGGCCGGCCTTCGATGGTCGAGCAATCCGGCTGCCGCGCCGCCTGTCGGCAGGTGTATCCCCACGCGATTCTGTTCGGTTGCAGCACGGGCGGCGAAATCGCCGACACGCGCGTCACCGACGACACCGTGACGCTCACCGCGATCGCGTTTCAAAACACCACCGTCGCGACGGCGCACACGACCATCGACGGCCCCGAACAGAGCTTCGACGCCGGCGTGCGGCTCGTGCAGCAATTCAAACCCGCCGGGCTGCGGCACATCTTCGCGCTCTCGGAAGGATTGCACGTCAACGCGAGCGAACTCGTGCGCGGGATGAATTCCGCGTTGCCGCCGGGCGTGGCGCTTTCCGGCGGCTGCGCGGCCGACGGCAATCGCCTGACCGCGACGCATGTGTGGTGCGACAGCGCGCCGCGCTCGAACTTCGTCGCGGCGCTTGGTTTCTACGGCGAGCACCTGCGCATCGGCGTCTCCGCGATCGGCGGCTGGAAGCCGTTCGGCCCCGACCGGCTCATCACGAAATCGAAACAGCACGTGCTCTTCGAACTCGACGGCCGGCCGGCGCTCGCGCTCTACAAACAATATCTCGGCAAACACGCCGAAGGCCTGCCCGCGACCGGCCTGCAATTCCCGCTCGAGCTGCGCGTCGGCGCGGAGAACCAGCGCGTGCTGCGCGCCATCCTCGCCGTCGACGAAGCCGAACAGAGCATCACCTTCGCCGGCACCGTGCCCGAAGGCGCCTATGCCCGGTTCATGGTCGGACAAACCCAAGGCCTGCTGCAGGCCACCGAAATCGCCGCGCGCACGAGCCTGCAACGACTCGGCTCGCTCACGCCGGACCTGTCGATTCTCGTGAGCTGCAACGGCCGGCGCTTCGTCCTCAAGCAGCGCGTCGAGGAGGAAGTCGAGGCGGTCCGCGAAGTGCTCGGGCCGCACACGAAGCTGACCGGTTTTTATTCCTACGGCGAAATCGCGGCGCCCGATGCCGGCGGCCCGGCGGAGCTGCATAACGAAACGATGACCATCACGTCGCTGACGGAAGTCGGTTGAAGGCGCGCAGGCGGGATCGAAAAACATCCCCGCCGCGCTGGTCCCGCGCGTGATTGGAACACCGCCCGAAGCCGGGCGCTCGCCGCGGTCAATGCCGCGCGCAGCAAATCGCCCATCGCTAGGAACGGCTTTCCGCCGCGATCGCGGCGCCGCGTGCAACCGTTCCTACGGCGCCGCCAGCAGACGCCGCAGCGTCTCGTCGACGAGCTTCGGGTTCGCCTTGCCCTTCGCCGCTTTCATCACCGGGCCTTTGAACGCGTTGATCGCGCTGTCTTTTCCGCCCTTGAATTCGGCGAGTGCCTTCGCGTTCGCCGCGATCGCGTCGCGGCACCATTGCTCGAGCTCGCCGGCGTCGGCCGGTTCGGTTTTCAACCCACGGCGCTCGACGATCGCGCCGGGCATTTCTCCGGTCGCGAACATCTCGGTGAAAATTTCCTTCGCCACGTTCGCGAGCACGACACCGGAGTCGACAAGCTGCACGAGCGCGGCGAGATGGGCGGGCTTCACTTTCGCCTCGGCGAGCGTGAGCCGGGCTGCGCCGAGCTCGCGCCGCAGGTCGTTCACGATCCAGTTGCCCACGGCCTGCGCCTTGCCGCCGCCAGCGAGCTCTGCCGCAGCCTCGAAAAAATCCGCGAGCGCGCGATCCCACACGAGCACCGACGTGAGCGTGTAAGGCAGCTGGTATTGCGCGAAGAAGCGCCGCTGCTTGTCGAACGGCAGCTCGGGACACTCGGCGCGAATTCGGTTTTTCCACGCTTCGTCGACTTTGACCGGCATCAAGTCGGGATCGGGGAAGTAGCGGTAGTCGTGGGCCTCTTCCTTCGTGCGCAGCGATTGCGAGGTGCCGGTCTGCCCGTCGTAGTCGCGCGTCTCCTGCGCGATCGTGCCGCCGCGCTCGACTACGGCGAGCTGGCGCTTGATCTCGTGCGCGATGCCGTCGCGGACGAACGAGATCGAATTGAGATTTTTCAACTCCACCTTCGTGCCGAGCTTCGTCGCGCCGACGGGGCGGATGGAGATGTTCGCGTCGCAGCGGAGCTGGCCCTTCTCCATGTCGCAATCGGAGATGCCTCCGTAGATCATCGTCGCGCGCAGCGAAGTGAGATACGCGTAGGCTTCTTCGGCGCTGCGCAGCGCGGGCTCCGACACGATCTCCATGAGCGGCGTGCCGGCGCGGTTGTAGTCGACGAGCGAATCGCTCGCGCCGTGGTTGAGCTTGCCGACGTCCTCTTCGAGATGGATGCGGGTGAGCGGGATTTTTTTGTGCTCGCCCATCACGTTGCGCGCGCTGCCGGGCAGCTCGACCTCGACGGTGCCGCCGACGCAGATCGGCTGGTCGTATTGCGAGATCTGGTAGTTCTTCGGCGAGTCGGGATAAAAATAATTTTTCCGGTCCCACTTGCAGACCGGGGCGATGTCGCAGCCGAGCAGGAGGCCGGCCTTGATGATCGCGTCGAGCGCGGCCTTGTTCATCACCGGCAGCGCGCCGGGCAGCGCGAGAACGACGGGATCGGTGAGGGTGTTCGGCTCATGCCCGTAACCGGCGGCGACGCGCGTGAACATCTTCGAGCGGGTTTTCACCTGCACGTGCACCTCGAGTCCGATGACGGCTTCGTAATTCATTAAGGAGAAAAAGTCTCTGTGGCCTCTGTGTCCGAGCTCCGTGTCCTCTGTGGCGAAAAATCAAAGCGCGGGATAATGCGCCGCCCACCCGTGCGCACGCTCGTAGGCATTTGCGATGGCCAGCAGCTTGGCTTCCTGAAACGGCTGGCCGATCAACTGCGTGCCGATCGGCAGGCCGCCTTGCGTGAAGCCGCACGGCACGCTGATCCCCGGCAGGCCCGCGAGGTTCACGCCGATCGTGTAGATGTCGCAGAGGTAGAGCGCGAGCGGGTCCGTCTTTTCGCCGATCTTGAACGCCGGCACCGGCGAGGTCGGCGTGATCAACGCGTCGACCTCGCGAAACGCCGCGAGAAAATCGGCGCGGATCAGCGTGCGGACTTTCTGCGCGCGCAGGTAATACGCGTCGTAGTAGCCGCTCGAGAGCACATACGTGCCGAGGATGATGCGGCGCTTCACCTCCGCGCCGAAGCCTTCGGCGCGCGACTGAAAATAAAGATCGACCGCGTCGCGCGCGTTTTTCGCGCGATGACCGTAGCGGACGCCGTCGTAGCGCGCGAGGTTCGACGACGCCTCGGCCGTCGCGATGATGTAATACGTGTCGAGGCAGTAGCGCGTGTGCGGCAGCGAGACTTCGCGGATTTCGCAACCCTGCGATTTGTAGAACGCGATCGCCCGCTCGACCGCGGCGCCGATTTCCGGGTCGAGGCCTTCGCCGAAATATTCCTTCGGGATGCCGAGCTTCCACGGGCCGAGCCGCGTTTTCAGCCCGGCGCGATAATCGGGAATCTCCGCCTTGAACGACGTCGAATCGCGCTCGTCGTGGCCCGCTATCGCGCCGAGCACGAGCGCCGCATCCTCGACCGTGCGCGCGAACGGCCCGATCTGGTCGAGCGACGAAGCAAACGCGATCAAACCGTAGCGCGACACGAGGCCGTAGGTCGGCTTCAAACCGACGACGCCGCAGAGCGCCGCCGGCTGGCGGATCGATCCGCCGGTGTCGGAGCCGAGCGTCGCGATCGCCTCACCGGCCGCGAGCGCGGCGGCGCTGCCGCCCGACGAGCCGCCGGGGACGCGCGTGAGATCCCACGGATTGCGCGTCGGGCCGTTCGCGGAATTTTCCGTCGACGAACCCATCGCAAACTCGTCGAGATTCAACCGGCCCCACACGACCGCGCCGGCGTTTTTCAATTTCAGCGTGACGGTCGCGTCGTAGGGCGAGACAAAGTCCGCGAGCATCCGGCTCGACGCCGTGAGCGGCTGGCCGGCGACGGCAATCACGTCCTTCAGCCCGATCGGAATGCCGTCGAGCGGCCCGCGCGCCTCGCCCGCCGCACGCCGCGCATCGGACGCCGCAGCCTGCGCGAGCGCGTCGGCTTCGTCGAAGGAGTTGAACGCCTTCACGCGCGCGTCGACTGCCTTCGTGCGCGCGACGACGGCGCGCGTGAGCTCGACCGCGGAGATTTTTTTCACGTCGAGTGCGGCCGCGAGCGACGCGATAGGCTGGTGAAAAAGTTCAGACATCAGACGTGGAAATCAGCCACAGAGGTCATGGCGCGCGGACACGGAGTTCACGGAATACGACAACGGAGGTTGGGAAGTTTTTCTCTGTGCTCTCTGTGTCTGAGCTCTGTGTCCTCTGTGGCTCAAAGTTCTTCCTCATTCGACGACCTTCGGCACCGCGATCATGCGATCGCGCTGCGCCGGCGCGTTTCTCAGGGCGGCTTCCACGGACAGGCCGGGCTGCGCCACATCGTCCGCCCAGACGTTGAAGATCGGCGTCGCGTGCGCGGTGGGCTCGACGTTGCTCACGTCGACTTTCGCGAGCTGCTCGATGTGGTGCAGCACGTCGCCGAGCTGCTGCGCAAACTGCGCGCGCTCCTCGGGCGTGAGCGCGAGTCGCGCGAGTTTCGCGACGTGGTCGATGTTGAGAACGGGAGTCGTGGACATGCCGGCGGAAAGGGCGCGTTTATGCGAAACGCGCACCGCCGACGCAACGGACAAAATTCACGCGGCCCGAACCGCGCCCTACTTCGCCAACGCCGCCTCGATCGCCGTCTGATACGCGCGGCGCATCGGCGAATTGTCGGGATTGTTCGGAATCCTGTCGCGCTGGATCATGAACACGTAGATCAACCCGCGCGTCGGATCCGCCCAGCTCTGCGTGCCGAACGCGCCACCGTGGCCGAAGGTGCCGGGCGAAAACGTGTTGTTCGCCTCCATCTGCTTCGGGTCTTCGACGACGCAGAAGCCGAGGCCCCACGGCATGCCGGGCCGCGCCTTGAGATCGCCCGTCTGCTTGCGCGTCATCTCGGCGAGCGTTTCCGGTTTCAGGATGCGCTGGCCGTTCGGCGCGGCGCCGCCGCTGAGCGTCATCTGGTAAAACTTCGCCACATCCTCCGCCGTCGAATAAAGTCCCGCGCCGCCGAGCGGCGGCCGCTGCCGGTCGGTGATCGCGCCGTCATACATGTAGTGGATCGTCGTCTCCTGGAGCTTGCCCGCGCCGCTGCGCACGTAGCTCGTCGCGAGCGTTTTCTTTTGTTCCTCCGTCGGCCAGAAGGTCGTGTGCGTCATCCCGAGCGGATCGAAAATCCGCTTCTGCATGAACTCCGCCAGCGGCATGCCACTCGCGACTTCAACCACGCGGCCGGCGGCGTCGATGCCCGCGGTCGAGTAACTCCAACGGCTGCCCGGCGCGAAACGCAGCGGGAGAAGCGTGATCACGCGCGCCATCTCGGCGAGCGTCCAGTGCGGGCCGGTGATCGTGTATTCGCCGAGGCCGCTCGTGTGCGTGAGCAGATCGCGGATCGTGATCGGCCGCGCGGGCTTCACGAGCGTGAGCCGGTCGGCCGTGCGCTCCTGCGCGAGCCACACGCGGCTGAACTCCGGGATGAATTTCTCGACCGGATCGTCGAACGACAACTTGCCTTCGTCGACGAGCAGCGCGACGGCCGTCGCCGTGATCGGCTTGCTCATCGACGCGATCCAGAACAGGTCGCTCGTCTGCATCTTGCGGCCGCTCGCGAGGTCGCTCTGGCCGACGGCCGAGACGTGAAGGATCCTATCCTTCGTCGCGACGAGCATGACGGCGCCCGAGATTTCGCCCTGGTCGACGAAGGGTTGCTCGGCGGCGGCGACGCCGGCGAATTTATCCTGCGCCACGATTGGTCGCGCGCACACGAAGGCCGCGGCCAAAACCGCGGCGGCTAAACGGGGTAAGCGGGTTTGCACGCCGCAGCGTCGCGCGCGCGGCGGTGAAGGTTCAACCGAATTTTCGCTCCGACAGTCCGCCTTTCGCGCATGACTCATCGCGCCGGCGGGTCCGCGAGGACGATGCGCGATCAGGCGCGCACGGAAATTTTCCCGTCGGCCGCGATGTCCTGCTGAATCTTCGCGAAGGCCGCGTTCACCTCGTCGTCGGTCAGCGTTCGTTCCGCGGAACGAAACGCGAGCGCGAAGGCCACGCTCTTTTTCCCTTCGGGCAGGCCCTTGCCGGAGTAGACATCGAACACTTCCACGCTCTCGGCCGCGAAGGCGTTGCCCGCGGCGGCGCGCGCGATTTTGGCAAGCGTTTTCTGCACGTCGGCCGCCGGCGTTGCCGCATCGACGACGAGCGCGAGGTCGCGCAGCGCGGCGGGAAACAGGCTGAAATCGGAATAGCGCCGGCGGGCCGCGGCCGCGCTGAGTTTTTCCGGCAGAATCGCGAAACAGCCGCCGTGGACTTTGCCCTCGACGCCGAGCGATTTCACGAGCGCGAGATTCAGGAGACCGAAACGCGCCGACCACGAATAACCGGGATCGTTGATCGCCGCCGCGTGGCCTTCCTGCCACCCGGGCAAACCGGCGGTCGACGCGACCGGCAACCGCCACCAATCGATGCCCGCGGCGGCCGCGAGCGCGGCGACGTGGTGCTTCGCCGCGTAGAAATCCGCGGGCTCGCGTTTCAGCCACGCGCGCTCGCCGACCGGCTCGGCGATGATGAACGCGACCGCGGCGCACTCGAAGAGCTGGCCCTCGCGCGGGATGAACATCCGCCCGGTCTCAAACAGCCGCGAGACCGCGACGCCGCGCGATTGGTTGAGCCGCAGCGACTCGAGCAGACCCATGAGCAACGTCGGCCGCAGGTGCGACTGATCCTCGACGAACGGATTCGCGAGCCCGAGGCCGGGCGCCGCGTCGGGCGAAATCCACGCGGCGATTTCCTTCGCCGGCCGCAGCGTGTAGTTCACGCACTCGTGGAAATCGTGGCCGACCAGATAGTCGGTCACGCGGCGATTGAAGCGCACGACCGGCGCATCGTCGGCGACGAGTCCGGGCGAGCTCACGACCGTCGCGGGAATTTTTTCCGTGCCGTGCAGCCGCAGCACTTCCTCGACCAGATCGATCGGCCGGTCGAGGTCGTCGCGCCAGCTCGGGATGCCGACGGTCCAGGCCACGCCGCGCGGCGGGTCCTCGGCCGGCTCTTCGCGCGCGACCTCGAGCTCGAGCGACTCGAACGCCGCGCGCATCTCGGCCGGCGGAATTTCGAAACCGAGTTTCTCGGTGATGAAATCGTGCGTGACGACGATCTCGCGCTGCCACGGCGCTTCGCCGCCAATCCTGTAAACCGGGCCGACGACGCGACCGCCGGCGGTTTCAATAATGAGATCGATCGCCCGGTAAGCGGCTTCCAAAGCCGTGTGCGGGTCGACGCCGCGCTCGTAACGGTAGGACGAATCGGAAGCGAGCACGAGCTGGCGCGACGTCGCGCGGACGGAATGGCGGTTGAAGATCGCGCACTCCAGCACGAGGTCGGTGGTGTCGGCCGAGACGCCGGAATTTTCGCCGCCCATGATGCCGGCGATGACGACGGGTTTTGCCGCGTCGGCGATGACGAGCATGCGCGAAGTCAGCGCGCGCTCCTTGCCATCGAGCGTGGTGAGCTTTTCGCCCTCGGTCGCGCGGCGCACGACGATCTGGTTGCCGCCGAGTTTTTTCGCATCGAACGCGTGCAGCGGCTGGCCGGTCTCGAGCATCACGTAGTTGCCGACATCGACGACGTTGTTGATCGGGCGCAGGCCGACGGCTTTCAGCCGCTCCTGCATCCACGCGGGACTCGGGCCGATTTTGACGCCGGTGATGACGTGCGCCGTGTAGAGCGGACAATCCTCCGGCGCATCGACGCGCACGCCGCGCAGCAGATCGTCGCGGTGCGGCACGTCGCCTTCGAAGCTGCCGGTGAATTTTTCGGCCGGATAATTGAGCGGCCGCTTGAACCACGCGGCGAGCTCGCGCGCGATGCCGAGGTGCGACTGGCAGTCGGGGCGATTCGGCGTGATCTCGATGTCGAGCACCGTGTCGCCCGGCGGCAGCGCCCGGTCGATCGGCGTGCCGAGTGCGGGTTTGCCGTCGAGAATGAGAAGCCCCCAGTGGTCGCCGCCCATCCCGAGCTCATCGGGCGCGCACATCATGCCTTGCGATTCCTGACCGCGGATTTTCGAGAGCTTGATCTGAAAATTTCCAGGCAGCACCGCGCCGGGCAGCGCGACGAGCACGCGGTTGCCGGCATCGCAATTGTGCGCGCCGCAGACGATCGTCTTCACGCCGCCCGCGGGGCCGACGTCGACCGTGCAGACGGAGAGTTTGTCCGCGTTCGGATGCTTCGCGCGCGTGAGGATTTCGCCGACGACGACGTTTTCGAGTTTCGGCGCGGCCGTGGAAACGACGCCTTCGACCTCGAAGCCGAGAAAGGTGATCGCGCGCGTGATCTCGTCGACGGACGCGTCGAGCGCGACGTAATCGCGGAGCCAGTTGAGGGAAATTTTCATCTCGAAGTAGCGAGTAGTGAGTAGCGGGTAGCGAGTAGTCGCGGTTCGGGAGTATGCTCGCTACTCACTACCCGCTACTCGCTACTGTCATCACGCGAATTGTTTCAGGAAGCGCAGATCGTTTTGGTAGAAGTAGCGGATGTCATCGATGCCGTAGAGCAGCATCGCGAGCCGCTCGAGGCCCATGCCGAACGCGTAGCCGCTCCACACGGCGGGATCGTAGCCGACGGATTCGAAGACGGTCGGATCGACCATGCCGCAGCCGCCGATCTCGATCCACGGTTTCTTCACCTTCGGCAGGTGCGACGCCGTGAGATCGACCTCGAAGCTCGGCTCGGTGTAGCCGAAGTAGTGCGGACGAAAGCGCGTCTTCGTTTCCTTTCCGAGCAGCGAGGCGAAGATGTAGTCGAGCAGCGCCTTCAGGTCGCGCACGGTGACGTTCCTGTCGACGTAGAGGCACTCGAGCTGGTGGAAATTCGCGCTGTGCGTCGCGTCGGTCGTGTCGCGGCGATAGACGCGGCCGGGAGAGACGATGCGGATCGGCGGTGGGCCCTTCAGCATCTCGCGAATCTGCACGGACGAAGTGTGCGTGCGCAGGAGATATTTTTCGGTGGGGATTTTTTTCTCCACGTTGCCGAAGCGGGCATGCGTCGGAAAATAAAACGTGTCCTTCTCGTCGCGCGCCGGGTGATCGGCAGGCGTGTTGAGCGCGTCGAAGCAGTAGAACTCGCTCTCGACCTCCGGTCCGTCGGCGACGGCAAAACCGACCTTGCGCAGGATGCGGCACATCTCCTCGCGCACGAGCGTCAGCGGATGATGCGTGCCGGGGCCGGCGTCGGGCGACGGCAGCGTGGGATCGACGGCGGGCCCGAGCTGCGACGCGAGTTCGGCGTCGGCGATGCGCGCGAGCGCGGCATCGAGCTGCGCCTGGAGCTGGGTTTTCGTTTCGTTGATCAGCTTGCCGGCGACGGGCTTCTGCTCCTTCGGCAGCGCGCCCATTTGTTTCATCAGCGCAGTGAGCTCGCCGTGCGGGCCCACGTAGCGCGCCTTCGCGGCTTCGAACTCCGGGCGCGTTTTCAGCGTCGGCAATTCGGCGGCAGCCTTGGCGAGGAGGGCGGAGAGTTGGTCCTGCATCAGGATGAGGGTTGGCGATGGGAGCTTTGAATCGTTCTCGTTCTCTTCCGTTCGAGAAAGAGAAAGAGAACGAAGAACGAGAACGATTAAAAAAAGAAGGACGGCGCCCCGGCTGAGGCCCGTCCTCCGAAATGATCGAACAGGGAGGCGAGCCTTTCCCGGGCTCGCGTTGAACTGAAATCAGGCCTTCTTCGCCGCGGCGGTCTTGGCCTTCAACGCGTCCTGGGCTTGCTTGACCAGCGCGTTAAACGCCACCTCGTCGCGGATCGCGAGATCGCTGAGGACCTTGCGGTCGAGCTCGATCTTCGCGGCCTTCAGCCCTTCGATGAAGCGGCTGTAGCTGATGCCGGCGTTGCGGCACGCGGCGTTGAGGCGGACGATCCAGAGACCGCGGAAGTCGCCCTTCTTTTTCTTGCGGGCGGCGTAGGCGTATTGCCACGCGTGCTGGACGGCTTCTTTCGCGTAGCGGAAGAGCTTCGATTTGTTGCCGAAATAGCCCTTGGCGTATTTCAGCACTTTCTTGCGGCGCTTGCGCGACGCGGGGGAGTTGGTTGCACGAGCCATGTTTGGTTTTCCTTTTTAGGTTAGTCGCGCGCAGGTCGGCTTGAAAATTTCACCCGCGAACGAAGTTAGGGTTGAGCGCGTTGAGGAGGAGCGGAGCGAATCCGACTCACAGACCGAACGGCAGGGCGCGCTTGAGCGGCGCGGCGTGGCCCTCGGCCACCAGCTTGTCGCGAGTCGCACGACGCTTTTGCTTCGTGGATTTTGCACCGAGCAGGTGACGGAAGCCAGGCGTGCGACGCACGAGCTTGCCCGTGGCGGTCAGCTTGAACCGCTTGGCAATGGACTTCTTGGTCTTTTGCATGGAAAGAGCGGTCGAAAACAGAGAAGCCACGCCCCTCTGTAAAGGGTAAACTTAAAAGCCCGCCGCGCGATTCGTCCGGCGCGGATCGGCGAAGCCGGTCAACGTGCCGTCAGCGTTGATTTCCACGGCGTTTACGCCGCCGAAATGCCGCCCGCGCCCCGCCGCTTCGCGCAGGGCCACCGGCCAGCCCAGCGGCGCGAGCGCGGCGATCGTGCCCGCCGGCAGCGAATCCTCCGCCTCGAGCGATTCCGTCTGCCCGGCGCGCCACGGAATGTTGAAATGCACGCGCGTGTCGCCGATCGCATCCGCGAGCGGCCGCCCGAGCACGAGCCGGTCGAGCAACACCTGCGCGATCGCCGTCGGAATCGTCGCCGAACCCGGCGCGCCGAGCGCGAGAATCGGCCGGTCGTGCGAAAACACGATCGTCGGCGAAATCGTGCTGCGCGGCCGGCGGCCCGGCGCGACGAAGCCCGGATCGGCGGGATCGGTGAAATTGAAATTGCTCATCGAGTCGTTGAGCACGACGCCGGTGCCCGGCGCGATCACGCCCGCGCCAAAATGCGTGCTGAGCGATTGCGTCGCGCACACGACATCGCCCGCCGCGTCGACGACGATGAAGTGCGTCGTCGCCGCCATCGCGGTTTCGAATGGCCGCGGCCACTCGATCGCCTGCCCGTCCTTCTTCGGCACCGGCGGCGGCGCGGGCAACGCGCGCGCGCGGATTTGCGCGATCGCTTCGGGCGCAAGCGCACGCTGAAATGCCGCCGGCGCGGCCGGTCCGTCGCCGATCGTGCGATAGGCGAGCGGCTCGACCTCGCGCCAGACGCGGCCGAGCCGCGCGAGATTCCCGGCCGTGCGCAACGGTCCGCCGTCGAACGATTCGTTTTCCAAAACCGTCAGCGCCGCGAAAATCATCAGCGAACCGCTCGCCGGCGGCGGCGCGGACGCGATCCAGTAACCGCGGAACGCCATCTCCACCGGCGTCGTGAGCCGCGGCTCGTAGCGCGCGAAATCGTCGCGCGTCAGCGCGCCGCCGCCGCGCTGCACCGCCTGCACGATCGCATCGGCGATCGCGCCGCGGTAAAATCCGTCGCGCCCGTCGCGCGCGACCATTTCCAGCGTGCGCGCGAGGTCTTCGTTTTTCAGCACGGCGCCGGTCGCGGGCAATTCGCCGCCGGCGAGATACCAGCGCGCGATCTCCGGATCGCCGCGGTGCAGTTTCTTCGTCTGCTCCTCGAAAAGATCGCGCGCCTGCGGCAACAGCTCGACGCCGTCGCGCGCCAGCCCGATCGCGGGCGCGACGAGTTCGGGCCACGGCTTCGTCCCCCACTTCCGATGCGCTTCCCACAAGCCCGCGGCCAGCCCGGGCACGCACACCGACGCGTAGCCGTAGCTGTGATCGTCCACGGGCATCGCCCGCTCGCGCGCGACGTCGATTGTCGCCCCCGACACATCGAGCGCGTCGACGACCGAGGTCGCGCGCGTTTTGGCGTCGAAATAGACGAGCACGATTTTCCCGCCGAGCCCCGACGCGTAGGGCTCGGCGACACCGAGCGCCAGCGACGTGGCGATCGCCGCATCGATCGCGTTGCCGCCGGCCTTCAACACCTCGAGTCCCGCCGCCGCCGCCCGCGGATGACCGGCGACCACGATTCCGTGCCGCGCGACGAGCGGCCCGACTTTCACCGGCACTTCCGCCGCCGGCGCGAGCGCGACGCAGAGGAAGGCGCAAAACGAAAAAACAATTCTCACGTCACAGCAGTCTGCCCCACCGAATCTGCCGTTGAAAAGCCGCAAAGCTCCGATCGCCGCGCACGCCGAGCCGGTTGATTTCAAAAGGCGCACGCAGCGGGAGCGCGTTGACGCGATTGCCGATGCGAAACGCGAGCCGCACGCCCGCCTCGCGCAGCGCGGTCTGCATCGCCGCGCGATCCGGCGCCGCGCGCGGCCGGCCGCCGTAGGGATAGGCCAGCGCCGAAACCGGCACGAGGCCGAGGCTGCGCAGCGTGGAAAAATTTTCGCGCACGTCGGCCGCGATCGCGGCGGCGGTGAGCGTCCGAAAATTCCGGTGCGTGTGCGAGTGCAGGCCGATCTCCCAGCCTTCCGCCGCGAGCGCGCGGAGCTGACCGGCGTCCATCAGCGGCTGCGCGTCGCGATCCCACGCGCTCGTGCCGCCGACAAACGCGCCCGGCACAAAAACCGCCGCACGCAAGCCGAGCCGCTGCAGCACCGGCTGTGCGAGTTCGAACGTGTCGACGTAACCGTCATCAAACGTGACCAGAAAAGACTGCGCCGGCAGCGCGCGTTGGTGCTCCGCCGCGGCCACGACATCGGCCACCGAGATCGGCGCGAAGCCCTGCGCGCGGAGCCAGCGCAACTGCGCCTCGAGCTGCGCGACGCTCACGGTGAGCGGCGCGGTTTCGTCGACCGCGACGCGATGATACATCAGCACCCGGAGACCGCGACGAGCGAAGCGAAGCATACGAGGCGCGGGATTTATTCCGCCGGTTCGGCCGGCACGCGATCGCCTTCCGCCGGCAGCGTGAAATAAAACGTCGCGCCTGCGCCCTGCACCGCCTCGGCCCAGATGCGGCCGCCGTGCCGCTCGACGATTCGCCGCACGGTCGCGAGCCCGACGCCCGTGCCTTCAAACTCGTGCGGATGGTGCAGGCGTTGAAACACGCCGAAAAGTTTTCCGGCGTCGCGCATGTCGAAGCCGACGCCGTTGTCGCGGACGAAGTAGACCGGCGCGGCGGCAGTGGCGGTCGCACCGACTTCGATCCGCGCCTCCACGCGCGGCCGGGTGTATTTGAGCGCGTTCGAGAGAAGATTGATGAGCACGACGCGCAGCAGCGCGGGGTCGCCGTAGGCGGACGGCAGCGGACCGAGCTGGAAATCGACGGTCCGATCGCGGCGCTCGCCTTCGAGTTCGCGAAACACCTCGCCCGCGATGCGGGCGAGGTCGCAGTTCGTGCGCGCGAGCGGCTGCCGGCCGAGGCGCGAGAAGTCGAGCAGGTCGTTGATCAACTTGCTCATCTGGTCGGAGCCATCGTGGATCAGGCCGAGGTAGCGCCGCACCTCGGGGTCGAGCGTCGAACCGTGGTGGCGCAGCACGATGTCGGCGAAGCCGGTGATCGTGCGCAACGGCGTGCGCAAGTCGTGCGCGGCGGAAAAACAGAAAGCCTCGAGTTCGTCGTTGGCCGCCGCGAGTTCGGCGGTGCGCTCGCGGACCCGCCGCTCCAGCTCCGCGTTCTGCTGCTCGATCTGCCGCAGCATGTCGTTGAACGTGTCGGTGAGCCGCCCGAGTTCGTCGTCGCCGAGCTTGCGCGCCCGGACGGCGAAATCGCGCCGGCCGGAGACGGCCTTGGCCGCCTCCGCGAGCGCGAGCACCGGCCGTGAAATCTGCTCCTGCAGCACGCGGGAAAGCACATACGCGACCAGGAACGACCCGGCCACCACCAGCAGCGCGATCAAGCCATAAAGCCGGAGGCGGTCGCGCATCGCGCCCATGTCGGACTCGAGGTAAAGCGTGCCGAGCCGCTCGCTGCCGCGGCGCTGCACGACGGGCGTGAATCCCGCGAGCCGCCCGGCGCCGAAGCGAAACCCATCGGGTCCCGGCGCGCGGGGAAACGCCGTCTCGGGCGCGGCGGCGGGATAATGCGCGAACGGGTTGCCGTTTTTGTCGTAGAGGCAGGCGCCGACGATGTGGGGCTCGGCCTGCAGCGCGGCGAGGACTTCGGCGGCGTCGGTGCGGTTGTCGAAGGCGACGGCCGCGGTGCTGTTCGTCGCGATGATCTGCCCCAGCGTGGAAAGCTGGGTGAGGCTTTCGCGGCGAAACGTGAGCAGTTCATAGCCGAGAAACGCCGCGCACGTGAGCAACAGCACCACGGCGCTGGTGCCGAGGAGCATCGTCATCAGCTTGCGACGGATGGGCGTGTTCTGCAGCAGCATGGATCAGCGCTTCGGCGGGGGCACGATCGTGGCCAGCCGCAGGAGCTTGGAGCTGATGTCGAGACCGGCGGCCTTCGCGGCATCGGCGTTGATCGAGAAGTGAATGCGGCCGTCCTCGACGACGAGGTGGATCATGCCGCCCAGCCGGGCGAATTCGTCGAGATCGCCCACGGTCAGTGTCGGCTGCCGGCGGAGCTGCGCGAAGATTTTCTCCAGCGCGGCGCCCTCGGAGCGCCCGATATAAAGCACGTGGCATCCGCGCGCCTCCTCGCCGCGCCGGAAACGGCGCACGACGATCGGATGCGTGTCCATTTTTTCGTCGCGCACGAAGTCGTCGAGATAGACGCCAAACGGATCCTCGCCGAGAATCCCGATGACGAAGGGCGCCTGCGCATCGGCAAATGCGCCGGCCGGCCATTCGACGAACTGCGGCAGCTTGAAAAGATAAGCGGCCTTGAGCTGGTATTCGGCCGAGAGCGCCGCCGGCGCGGGCGGCTCCGCCGCCGGCGCGCGCACCGCGGCGATCGTGAGCACCGCGAACGCGAGCGCGTTGCGGACCGAGCGGCCAAATGAGCGTCGCGTCATGGACGTCAGAAGCGCCAGGTGCTCTTGGCGTAGACGCCGCGCTGGATCTCGCGGCGGCCGGCCGGCGCGTTGAACTCGGCGTGGTGCGCGTGGAGCAGATTCTGGCCGTCGAGCGAGAACTCCCAACCCGCGCGCGGATGCCAGCCGAGCCGCAGGTCGGCCTCCGCATAGGCGGGCACCTGCTGATAACCGATCTGCGAAACCCAGCGCAGCGTGGCATCGCACTCCCAGCCGCCCGGCAGATCCCAGAACGACGCGAGCGAGAAGCGGTGATTCGGGTCGCGCGCGATGCTGCCATTCACGCTGCGATCCGCGCGGCCGGGCTGCGGCTCGCTATGCACGCGCGACTCCGTGTAACCCGCGCGCAAGCGCCAGTTCGAATTCGCCCGCCAGTCCGCCGAAAGCTCCAACCCCGCCGAATGGCCGCGCAACCCCGTGCTCGCCTCGGCGGGAAAACGCGCCGGCGGATTCAACGGCTCGAGGCTCCGCAGATCGTCGTAGTCGTGGAAAAATCCCGCGGCCGACAACGCGAGCCGCGGATCGAGTTGCACCCGATAACCAAATTCGTAGGCGATCAGTTTCTCCGCGACGACGTCCGGCCCGCCGGCGATCCGATACGGCGGCGTCGCCGGCGAATACAGGTCGCGGTCGATGCGCGACGGCGTGCGCAGCGCACGCGACACGGCGGCCCACCACGTGTGATTCTTCAGCGGCCGCCATGCGAGCCGCGCGCCCGGCTGGACTTCCCAATGCGTGTAGGCGTTGTGCTCGACCTTCGTGCCGAGCGTCAGGTGGAGCCGGTCGCGACTCAGCGCGATCTCGTCCTGCACGAAGGCGCTGAACCATTCGCGCGTCACCCGCGGCGGCAGAAACGCATTCTGCGGAGTGTTCGCGATGTCGTCGGCGACGATGCGGTAGCCGAGCCCCCAGACAAAATCGTGCGCCCGGCCAAGCGGACGGCGCTGTTGAAAATCCACGTCGTAGGTATCGAGGTCCTGCGTGAAGGCGCCCGGGTTGCGACGGTGCGTGTAGTCGTAATACGCCTGCAGCTTCATCTCGCCCTCGCCTTGCGGGCGCGACCAGCGGCCGAGAAGGTTGCCGCCCTCGACACGAATCGGGTCCGGCCCGGCCTGCCCTTCCTTTCCGTCGTAGAAATCGCCTTGCAGCGTCGCCGCGTCGCCCGTCGCGCTCTCCCAATCCGCCCGGAATCCCGTCTGGCCGACGCGCCATGAATCCTCGGCGTCACGCCCGTTCGACCGCACGGCATCGCCGCGGCTGAAATACTTCGCGTAGACCCGATAGAAAGCATGCGGCGCGAGCTGGCCGCCATAACGCGCGCCGACGAAATCGCGCAGCTCCGTGCCGCCGCCGCCGGTGACGAGCGAGCCCTGGGTGTCCTTCGCCTTCTTCGTGGTGATGTTGATCACGCCGTTGACCGCGTTGGCGCCCCACTGCGTCGCGCCGGGTCCGCTGATGACTTCGATGCGATCGAGGTCCTCCATCAGCGTGTCCTGCACGTCCCAATAGACGCCCGCGTAAAGCGGAGTGTAGACCGTGCGTCCGTCGACGAGAACGAGCAGCTTGTCGGCGAACGCGTTGTTGAAACCGCGCGCGGTGATCGCGAATTGCCGCGAATCGATCTGCGCGACCTCGAGGTTCGACGCGAGGCGCAGCGCCTCGGGGAGGCTCGTCGCTCCGGAGCGGCGCACCTCGTCGCCGGTGATGACCTGGATCGCCGAGGCGACCTCGGAGAGTTTTTCCGGCCGTTTCGAGACGGACGTGACTTCGAGGTCCATCAACTGCTCGACGCTCATTTTCTTCAGCGCGCTCGGTGTGGGCAGCGTCCGCACGGCCTGCGCGAAAAGTCCGCTGGAAAAAACGCCCGCGAGCGCGGCCCGCAGCGCGAAGCGGCTCCACGCGCCGCGACGCCGGCCGCCGCGCACCGCGCCGCGCGGGAAAATATTTTGAGCGGGAGATCGTTTCATAGGCCGCGCTGGCGTTCGTGCCAGAGCACGGCTTCGCGCGTCAATTCGCCCACGTCGCCGAGTCCGAGCTTCTCCTTGATGCGGGCGTCGTAGGACCCGACGGTCTTCACGCTGACGCCCAGATGGCTGGCGATCTCCTTCGCGCTGTGCCCCTGCCCGCGCAGGCGGAAGACTTCCATTTCCCGGTCGCTGAGCAACTCCGCCGGCTCGCGTCCGCCGCGGGCGGCGCCGCTCGCCATGCGGCCCGCGAGCTGGGCCGCGAGCGCCGCACTCACGAAGAATTTTCCGTCGAGCACGGCGCGGATCCCCTCGATGATATGCGGACCGGATTCGCGCTTCGCCGCGTAGCCGTGCGCGCCGGCACGGAACGCCCGCTCGGCCACGCTCGCCTCGTCGTGCATCGAAAGGACGAGCAGCCGCACCGCCGGATGCCGCGCGCGCATTTCCTTGATCAGCTCCAGCCCGGAGCTGCGTGGAAGCGACAAGTCGATCACCATCACGTCGGGTTGCGCCGCCGGCACCGCGGTGAGGGCCGCGGCGGCGTTTTCCGCCTGGCCGCACACCTCGAGGTCGGACTCGAGCCGGACCATGCTGGCCAGCCACTCGCGCACGAGCGGGTGGTCGTCGACGAAAAACACGCGCCGACGCGAAGGCTTCGCCGAAGGCTCTTTCATGCACGGGACATCCGCGTGGTTGTGAGCGGAAGCGCGGCAGCGCGCAAAATTTTTCGGCGCGATCCGTGCCGCGGCCATGTAGGCGATCGCCCTACATGCGATTTCCCAACGCGCCCGCAGATTGCGCGCGCGGCATCGACTAGAGTGCGCCCGTGCCATCACCCGCGTCCGTCGCCGCCCGCGTGCTTGATTCGATCGAGCTCCTGCGCGAAACACCCCTGACCCGCCGGAGCACAACGCCGGCGCGCACCTTCGCGCGATCGTCCCCGACGCACCAGCCGCCGCCGATCACGGCGACGATCCTGACCAAGAACAGCGAGCCGCTTCTGGCGCGGGTGCTGGCCTCCCTCGCGTGGTGCGAGGAAGTCGTCATCCTCGACACCGGTTCGACGGACAGCACGCTCGCGATCGCCGCGGGTTTTCCCAACGTCAGCCTGCACCAGTTGACCGGCCCGTTTCCCGGCTTCGGCCGCGCCCGGCAGCTCGCCGTGGACCTCGCGCGTCACGACTGGATCCTCGCGATCGACAGCGACGAAATCGTCTCGCCCGCGCTGGCCGAGGAGATCCGCGCACTGCCCTTCGATCGGCAGACGGTCTACGTCCTCCCGTTCCGAAATTTTTTCCGCGGCAAACACATCGTCACCTGCGGCTGGTCGCCGGAATCGCACGAACGGCTCTTCCATCGCGGCACGACCGGTTTCTGCGCGAGCGACGTGCACGAGCGCGTGCAAACCCGCGGCCTCACGTGCCGGCAGCTGCAACATCCGGTCGAGCACCACCCGCTGCGCTCGATCGATGCCGTGCTCGCCAAGATGCGCGCCTACGCGCAGCTTTTCGCCAGCCAGAACGCCGGTCGAAAAAAATCCAGCCCCGCGAAGGCCGTCTTCCGCAGTGGCTGGGCTTTTTTCCGGAGCTACATTCTCGAGCGCGGCGCGTTGCAGGGCGCCGAAGGTCTCGTGATCAGCGCGTATCAGGCGCAGCTCGTGTTCTGGAAATACCTCGCGCTGCACGAGGCGAATCGCGCCCGCACCGCCGGGAGGTGAGAGTGCCGTTCGCGCGCGATCAGCGCGTGGGATCGGGCAGCGCGCGGGCCGACATGTCCGTCGCTTCCTCGCGGGCCAACGTCCTCTGGCGCGGCCTGGCCGGCTCGCTTGAGCGCAGCGCGTCGCCGCGGGAAAACTTGATTGTGATCGCACCCGGTGCGATTGAAAGGCTGCCCGTGTTGAAGCCACCGACATTGCCGCTGGAAGACGAACTCGGCGACGTGCTCGAGAAGGCGCTCCATCGCGCGCACCTCACGCCCGAGGCGCTCGCCGAACGCGCGGGCGTCCCGCCGGGAAAAATTCTCGATGCGATCGACTACCGGCCCGACCTCGACGGCGAGGAGCTGCGCCGGCTCGCCGCCGTGCTGGGCTTGAACGAAATCGGCCTCTGCGCGCTCGGCGCCGGCAACTATCCCAAGCCCGCGATCGGCCCGCTGCCGTTTTGCCTCTGGCCGCTGCGCATGCCGCACGGCATCGGCGTCGCGAACGCTTATCTCGTCGGCGAGTGCGGCTCCTCGCGCGCGATTCTTTTCGACACCGGCGCCGGCGCGATTGCGCTCGACGCCGTCTGGCCCGAATCGATCCGGCAGCTCGACGCCGTCTTTCTCACGCATGTGGAGGCGGAGCATACGGGCGGATTGTGCGACATCGTCGCACGCTTCGGCGTCGCCGCGGCCTACCTTCCGCGCGGCGCGAAGGCGCCCTGCGGCCAGCCGCTGGGCGAAGGCGAGACGAAGACGATCGGCCCGCTGGAAATCACGGCCTTCACGACGCCGGGCCACGCGGCCGCGCACAATTGCTATCTTGTCCGCGCGCCCGGCGCCCGGCGCGGCGGCGCGCTGCTGATTTCCGGCGACCTGGTTTTTGCGGGTTCGGTGGGCGGCGCGTATTTTTCGGCCGAGCAATTGCAGTCGAACCTCCGTCGCATGCTCCACGCCGTGCCGCGCGACACCGTGATCGCTCCCGGCCACGGACCGCTCACGACAGTGGAAAACGAACTCACCTACAATCCGTTCGTCGCGTGATCGCGGCACCCGAACTCAGGAATGGTCGGGGCGGTGAGATTCGAACTCACGACCTCTACGTCCCGAACGTAGCGCTCTACCAGGCTAAGCTACGCCCCGAAACCAATTCCCGCGGCGCTTCGCGCCGAGGAAGGGCGAAGAAATGCCGGCGCCGCAGTCACCGCAAACAAAATCCGCGGGAATCGCTCGGCCAAAAAAAACCGCCCGGCGTTTCAGCCGGGCGGTGAACAAAGAATCGGGCGGCCTTATTTCGGCGGCGCGGGCGGCGGAGGCATTTGCGCCATCCGGGTGTCGGCGGCGCGGCGCGCGATCATCTCGGTCCAGCGCTGCTCGTCCAGTTCGGCGTTGCGCCGGGCGACGCGAGCAAGCTCGACCTGCTTTGCGAGGTCGAAGGCTTCGCGGCTGAGCTGGTCCTTCTGCTTGTGCAACTGGTCGAGCTGGAGTTCGAGGGCGTTGACCTGTTTCTGCGACTTGTCGGCATCGGCGAGCGCAGCGTCGGTCTCGTCGCGAATCTGGTCGTCGATCTTCTTCTGCTTGGCGCGGCGATCCTCCTCCTTTTTCCGCTCTTCCTCTTCGCGCTCGGCCTGGCGCTTGGCGGCGGCTTCCTTCGCGGTGGCCTCGGCTTTTTCCTTCTGCGCCTTGTCCTCCGCCTGCTTCTTGGCGACGGCGACGGCGCGATCTTCCTCACGCTTGGTCGCCTCTTTCTCGTGCGAGAAGTAGAAGATCAAAAACAGCCCGAGCAAGGCGCCGGGGAAAACCAAATACATCCACTTTTTCATCGGGTAAGTTGAATTGGAGTGTTACTGCTTCTTCTGCGCGGCGGCGAGACGGGCCGCGGCTTCGGCGGCTTTGTCGGCGGCATCGATCTTCTCGAGCGTGGCGGCGAGGGCCTGCGCATTGGACTCGGCCTTCTTCACGTAGTCGCGCAGGAAAGCCTGCTCCTCGATCGCGGACTGTTTTTCCTTCTGGATGCCCTCGATCTCCTTCTTGTTCTCGTCGACTTCCTTGGTCAGACGGGCGACCTGGTCGGTAAGTTTGCGGGCATCTTCCTTGGCCTTGGACCGGGCCTGCACGGCGCGTTCGCGCGCATCCTTTTCCTCCTGGTCGCGGCGTTCCTTGTCGGCCTTGGCCTTCTTGCGTTCGTCCTGCGCCTTGAGCGCGGCGTCGACGGCGGCCTTCTTGGATTCGTTGTCCGCCCGGATCTTCGCCTCGCGCTCCTGCCGCTGCTGCAGCTTCGCAGCCTCGATCTTGGCATCGTAGGTGGACGCGTATTGCCAATAGATCACGGCAAAAATCACCAGGCCCACGATCGGGGCAATGAAATAGGCGTAGTTTTTCTTCATGGGAAAGGGGCTGGATCAGACTTTCTTCTGCGCAGCTTCTTTTTCCGCTTTCTCGCGCTGCGCCTCCTCGCGCTCACGGAAGGTGTCGTTGATGTATTTCTTGAGGCCCTGCATCTGTTTGTCTTTCTGGAACTCGGGATACTTGTCGGCTTCGTCGATGGCGTGTTTCGCCTCGGCGATGTCGTCGAGTTCCATCGCAGCGAAAGCGAGGAGCTGGTAGGCCACGTGCGGCTTTTCGAGATTATCCTTCTGGATCGCGAGGCGGTAATAATCCCGCGCTTCCTTGGTCTTTTCGAGGCCGCGATAAATTTCGCCGATCTGCAGCTCGAGCATGCCTTCCTTCGGGAAAAGCTTGGCGGCTTCCTTCAACGCTTCGATCGCCTCGTAGTCCTTGTTCGCCTGCTGGTAGTAGGAGCCGAGGATGCGCCAGTTCGCGAGCGTCGACTCGATCGTGCCCTTCTTCAGTCCGGCGTGAAGAAGATCGGTGGCTTTGCTGAACTGGCCGGCGGCGATGTAGAAGGTGACGAGGTTGTAGTTCCACTTGGCGTCGTTGAGCAGGCCGAGGGCTTGCGCGCGTTCGACGGTGTTGATCAGGCGCACGTAGTATTCGCGCTGCTTGCGTTCGTCTTTCTCCATCTGCGCCTCCTGCAGATACAAGCCGGCGAGGGCGGGCCAGTAGGCCGTCTTGGTCGGAAATTTCTTCACGACCTGCTCGAGGAGCTCGATGGCCTGGCTGTTGTCGTTCTCCTGCTGCACGATCGCGATGAGCAGCTGGTAGAAGACTTCCTTCGGATAAATCGTGGACATCATGCCCTGGAGAATCACCTGCTGCGCCTCGTGCAGCATGTCGGACTTGACGTGATTCGGGTCGGCCGTGGCCTGCGCATAGAGGAGCTGCGCGTAGAAAATCTGGTCGTCGGAGCTCGGGTTCTTCGTCGTCGCCAGGTAGCGCTTCAGATAACCGGCGGCGTGAAGGATCTCCTGCTGCTGGCGCACGGGTTCCTTGATGGTGACCGCCTCGGCATAGATGAGGCGGGCGAGGAGATTCACGTTCTGCTGCGTTTGCTTCTCGTCGAACCAGCCCGGGTGCGCATCGGCGAGGCGTTGCGCGGCTTCCTGCGGCTCGACGGCCTTCGCGATCTGTTCCTTGCGCAGATAAACCTTCGCGATCGTATCGAGGATCAGGGCCGAGTCGTAGCTGTCGGCCGCCGCCGTCGCACGCGCGCCTTCGAGCACCTTGAGCATGCCGTCCAAGTCATTGGCGTCCTGCAGCGGCTTGAGTTTCTGGAATGCTTCGCGCGTCTTCTCGCTCATCTCGGGCGGCTGCGGCTTGTCGTCGGCGGCGGCACGAAGGCCGCAGGACAACGCGAGCGCCAGCGCGAGCAGCAAGGCGGTGCGAAGCCGGAAAAGGGGGCGAACGGTGGTCACGGGAATGATTACTCTTCGTTAAGGGTGAAGACGATCGGCACCTGCATGTGCGTGTTCACATTGCGGCCGCCTTTCTTGCCGGGCTTGAATTTCCACTTGCCGACCGCCTGGACGGCCGCGGCTTCGAACTCACGCTGCGAGGAGCGGAGCGCGTAGGCGTTCTGCACGTCGCCATTGCTGTCGACGATGAAGTCGACGACGACCTCGCCGGCGATCCCGGCGCGGCGCATCTCGAAGGGATACTGCGGCTTCGCCTGGAATTTCGCGACGGGCTGCTGGTCGAGCTTCGAGATGTCGAACACCTCGATGCCGCGGAAGTGCGACATGTCGCGATCGCCGGGGATCGTGATGATGCCGGCGGCGGGTTTCACGTTTTCCGGCGGCGGCGGCTGGATCTGCTGGACGAAGGAGGTATCGGTGACGACCTGCGGCACGTCCGTCTGCATCGGCGGCGCGAAATCGAGCGGCTTGGTCGGCTCGTCGGAAGCCTCGACCTTCTCCGGCTCGTCCGGCTCGATCTTCGGCATCTCGATCAATTCGATCTTCGGCGGCGGCTCCTCGTGCTTCGCCTGCTTGACCGTTTTCGGCAGCAGCTTGTCGCCATAGAAGACACCGACATGGATGAGCGCGGAAAGAATGAAACCGATGATGAGATCGCGACGCATGATCGTGGGAGTTTAGCGGCCGGTCGGGCTCGTGATGGTTTCGACCGACACTTGTTCGATGCCCGCACTGCGGACGGCATCGAGCACCTGGACGGCGGCGCCGAACTTGGCGCGGATGTCGCCACGGACGAGCACGCGGGCGTTGGTCTGGTAACTGTTCTTGTAATTCTCGAGGCGCGGCGCGAGATCGCTCGCGTTGACGATTTCCGGCGCGCCGGTGCCGATCTTCCAGTAGAACGTGCCCTGGTCCGAGACCTGGATCGAAAGCATGTTCTCATCCGGAGGCGCGGGCGACGGGTTCGCGACCGGCAGGTTGACGGGAATCGACGACAGCTTGTCGAGCGAGAGCGTGAAGAGCACGAAGGTCGCGAGCAGGAAGAAGATGACGTCGATCAGCGGAATGATCTCGATACGCGCCTTCTTCGGGCCGCCTTCGGTTTGTTTGCCACCACCACCAGCCATGGGAAAAGTTGATTAAGGTTTAGGAGTGAACCGCGCGGTGATCACTGCCGGGTCGCGGCGCGGACTTTCGTCTCGACGTAGATTTTCTTGAAGCCGGTCTTGCGCGCTTCGTCGAAAACGTAGATGGCCGCGTTGAACAAGGCGTCCTCGGCGCCGTTGATCAGGATGTGGCCCTCGGGATTGGTGGCGTAGAACGCCTTCAGGCGCGGGATCAGCTCGTCGACCAGGATCAGGTCCTTGTTCCACGCGAGCGTGTTCTGGTCGGTGACCGTGATGGTCACCGAATTCTCCGTCGGGCGCCCCTCACCGGTGATCGTCTGCGGCAGCGTGACCTTGATGCCCTCGGTCTTGTTGAGCGAGAGCGTGAAGAGCACGAATGTGGCGAGGAGGAAGAAGATGACATCGATCAGCGGGATGATCTCGATGCGTGCCTTCTTGCGGGCGCCGCCGCCTGCCATGCTTGTTCCGGCCATGATGGTAAACGGTTATTCGATGACGTGGAGCGGAGCGGTTTCTTAGGCGGGAAAACTCAGCGCTGGTTGAACGGCGCGGTGGTCTCGGCCTTCTTGACGAGAATCTCGAGCGCGTGCGACGCGTCGGAGACTTCCTGCTTCGCCTGCTCCGCGCGGGCGTTGAGATAATTGTAAGGGAGCAGGCCGAGGATCGCGATGCCCAGGCCGCACATGGTGGCGATGAGCGCTTCGGCGACGCCGCCGGTGATCGTGGAGGTCGAGCCCGAGACGTCGCCGCCGCCGAGGGCGCCGAACGTGCGCATCATGCCGGTGACGGTGCCGAGCAGACCGAGGAGCGGCGCGGCGGTGATGCAGGTGTCGAGCGTCGCCATGCCCTGCGTGAAGCGCGCGAGTTCCTGGCCGGAGGCGCGGACGAAGGCGTTGGACATCGAAAATTCCTTGTTCGTGAGCGTGTAGACGAGGATCTTCGCGATGTAGTCCTTGCTCTTCTTGCCGATCGCGAGCGCGCCCTCGATGTCGCGGCGCTCGACGTTCTCGAGCATCTTCTCGACGACCTCGGGCTCGCGGCTGGCGTTTTCACGGAGGATGAAGAGCAGCCGCTCGATCACCACGGTGATGAGAATGAACGACAGCAGAAGAATCGGCCACATGATTTGCTTGCCGGCCATGAACAGATCCATGGCTGACATTTCGCTGCCGTCTTGATTTTTGAGCAGGATCGCGAAGACGAGACTGTTGGTGATCATAGGAGGAAGGTTGTTTTGGGTTGTCGGTTCGATTCGTGCGTGAGTGTAAGTAAGAACGAGGCGGAAGGCGGCGCCCGGCGCGCTGGGGCGACGGAGCCGGTGCTCAGCGTATCGTCGTCGCCGGACCATTCCGGCTCACAGGGCCGCCGCAGGAAATATGCCTGATGGCGCGAGATTCCTGCTTGGGGAGAGCTGTAATTTTCAGCATGTCGCTGAGGGATTTCTCGGGGGGGGAACCTAGGGAGAGGGCGAATAGGGTTTATCGAAACTTGGCTGTCAACTTACTTTGTTCACGGGTGCGTCGGATTGTCCGATTTGCAAACATCGTGGCATTGGAAAACGACGCGTGCGCTCTTTCCACTAAAAATCCCGCGCGTGTTTTGCGAAATTCGAGGCGTCGTTTGCCGTGAAAAATTTCTGCGCGGTCGTGCCGTTTTTTCCCCGCGTCGCGTCGAAACGCGAGTTGGCTGCCCGACTAGGAGTCGAACCTAGACAGAACGAGTCAGAGTCGTTCGTGCTACCATTACACCATCGGGCAGAGGAAAAAAAATTTCTAAACTGCAACGTGCGCCGCCGCGCGCCTGCGCGCTCGAGTCCGCGCGAAGCCCGCGACTCGTTTTGCGGACATCGCCCGGATTCGCTCCGCGCGCGCCGCGCTTCGGCGAAGCATGGAGCCGGCGATGGGATTCGAACCCGCAACCGCCTGTTTACAAAACAGGTGCTCTGCCGTTGAGCTACGCCGGCGACATGCTGCGCCTGCCAAGTTTGAACTGAGAAAAAACGCGAAAGCAAAGAATCGCTGCCCCATGCGACGCGCCGAAAAGGGCGCAGCATGGTGGCTCCCCGGGGACTCGAACCCCGAACCTACTGATTAAGAGTCAGCTGCTCTACCATTGAGCTAGGAAGCCAAAACCAAGAGGGAAAAAAGCTCATGAAGGGGTAGTTTATGTCAACTGCGATTTCCGCCGCCACCGCGCGGAAATTCTCCGCGCCGGCTCGTTCGCTCACGGCGTCACCGGCCGCGCGGTCGAAAGCTGCAGCGCATTGAAGAGCAGCTTGAATGTCCCGTGCGTCTGCCCGCGAAACGCGACCTCGCTGCCCATCAGGTAAAGCTTCCCGCTGCCGACCGTCGCCGTCGCGACCGTGACGCTGTCCTTGAGATAGCGTTGTCCCCACGCCCAACCGCTGCGCAGCGGCGCGTCGTTGTCGAACCACGCGACCGCTTTCAGCCCGCGCGTCGCGGCGTCCGCGGGGAGGCGGAAGGCCGGGCTCAGGTTGAAATAAAAATCCGCGCGCTCGTCCATGCCCCACGCGACCGGATCGGCTGGATCGACGCGCGCTTCGAGAATGCTCCCCGGCACAAAAAATTTTTCGCTCCCGAGCGGGCGCTCGCGGCCGCCGGATCGCTCGACGAGCGCGTTGTGGAACGGCAGCGCAAGCTGGTAGGCGAGCGCGCAGGAATTGCCGAGCGTGATCACGCTGCCGCCGGCCGCCAAAAACTCGCGCAGCGCGGGCACGGAATTCTCCGCCGTGATGCGGCCGATCTGGCTCTCGTATTCGGCCGGGAGATCGCGCGGCGGCGCCACCATGAGCGCGCGTTCGCCCGGCATCGGAATCGCACCGCCGGCAAAGACGATCGCGTCGAAGCGCTCGCGCAGATGGCCCGCGTCGATTTGCGGCGCATAAATCACCTCGAAGGGAAACTCGAACTGCTCGAGCAGCCAACGCGTCCAGCCCGCGTCGATCGAGCCGCCGAACCGGTCCGGCACCGCGATCCGCACCGGCGCGAGCTTGAGCAACTCTCCCGTCGGCGGCGCGGCGAGCGCGCGGACGGACAATCCAAGCTCCACCCTCGCCCGCTCGATCAGCGCGCGCGCCGCGGGCCGGTCGGGCACATAGATCGCGCCGGCACCGAAGTCGCGATCGCCCGGCACGCCTTCGCTCGACCAGTAGACATCGGCGCCGCTTTTCAGCAGGCGGTTGACGAGCACGAAGCTGTCGTTCGTGCGGTGGCTGACGAGCAAGCCCGCGCCCGCGCCGTCGAGCCTCCCCGGCGGCGGATGTTGCAGCTCGCCGTAGGGCAGTCGCTCGAAGGGCCCGTCGAACGCGTCGAGCACGCGGTCGAATTTCACGCCCATCTGGAACGCCAGCGTGTAGCCCGCGACGTCGTAGGGCGGCGTCGGCGGGCCGCCTTCGTATTTGAAATCGTTCGGGTGATCCTGCGGCTCGAACATGTCCAGCACCTGCGGACGAAACGCCTGGTTCGTTTTCACGACAAACGAGCCCGCGGGATAGCGTTTTCCGCCCACGCTGAAATCCGCGGTCGCGCGGTGAATCGCGACGCCCGTTTTCACGAGCGCATTGATGAACTTCACCGCGGTCGGAAAATCCGGCTGGTCCGCCGGCACGATGTAGCCGCGCGGGTCGCGCCATTCAGGACGCTGCAGCTGATTCCAGAATCTCGCCGGCAGACGGAGCGTCGCGCCGCCGCCCGCGCTCGCGGTCTCCGCCGGCTCTTCCTCCGACGATGCGCCCTCGCGCGCTGCGAGCCGCAGGACTTCGTCGAGGTGCGCCGGCCGCGGGGTCCACGTGTCGCGGCTGCCGCGCTCGATCGAGTTGCGGCCCATGCGATAGATATCGTAGAGCAAGGCCTCGCGATGGCGCGCGGCGTAGTCGAGCACGGCGCGGTTCGCCGCGACTTCGTAGGCGATCGATTGCCGCGCGTGCCAAAGCTGCGGCGCGACCGGCAAGGGAGAATCGCCGGTCGGCAGCTGCCGCTGCGGGACGAAAGGGATGCGCTGCGGCGTCGGATTGCCGGCGACTTCCGTGAGCAGCCCGATCATGTTGTGAAAATACGCGCTCGTGCGCAGCCCGCCGTTGAACCACGTCGAATACGAAGCGCCGCTGCGCGTCGTCGCGCCGGCCATGCCTTCCTCGAGGAGCCGCGTCTGGATCGCGGTGCCGAGGCGCTCGATGCCGGCGACAACCAGCGGATCGTAGACGTAGTTGAACGGATCGCGAAACGGCGGCACGAACATGATCGTGCCCGACGGCGCGGGTTGGTGGTGATTGTAGACGATCTGGGGAAACCACTCGAGGTAGAGCTGGCGGTTGAGGTTCGTGGTTTCTTTTTGCGACGAGAGGTAGAAGTCGCGGTTGTTGTCGTGGCCGACGTATTTCTGGTAGAGCCGCGGCGTCGGCGTGAGCACGCGCTGCGCGGCGTCGCGCTCGCGCATATACCAGTTGCTCACCAGCTCCTGGCCGTCGGGATTGGCGTGCACGCAGAGCACGATCACGTCGCGGAGCACGCGTTGCATTTCTGAATCGTTCGCGCTCGCGAGCTGCCACACCGTCTCGATGAGCTGCTGCATGGCGAGCGTCTCGTCCGCGTGCAGGCCGCCGTCGATCCAGACCACGGCCTTGCCCTCGGCCGCGAGCGCGCGCGCCTGCTCGTCGGTGAGGTCCTCGGCGCGCGCGAGTTTCTGCGCGATCGACTGGTAGCGGGCGAGGTCGCGGAGGTTTTCCGGCGCGGAGATGACGAGCATCCATTGCGTGCGGCCTTCCTCGGTGCGGCCGATGTCGACGAGTTTCACGCGGTCGCTTTCGGCGGCGACTTTTTTGAAATACGCCTCGGTCTGCGTGAAGTTCGCGAGCTGGTAGTCGTCGCCGATCGCAAACCCGAAATGCTCGCGCGGCGCGGTGACGCCCGCCACGACCGGCGCGCAAAACCCGAGCGCCAGCGTCGCGAATGAGAGGACGGAAACGGGCAGGCGCATCGAGGAATAGGAGACGGGAGCCACCCGGCATCGTCTCCGTCCCCGCCGGCGACACGATAAAAAAAGCGCGGGGCGCGGTTCATGACGCGCGGGGCGCTTTACGTCGTGGCGCGGCTCTCTTAGTCGGATGACTGACCTTCGCCACGCTCGCATGAAGCTGCCTCCGCTCCATCTCCCGCTCATTCTCGGGTGCCTCGCCGCTCCACGCCTGCTGGCGCAGGCCGCACCCGCGCCGGCGGCTTCGGCGGCCGCTGCACTGGTGCAGCTCGACGCCGTCGCCGTCACCGGCACGCGCGTGCGCGGCCTCGGCGAGGAAAAAGCGCTGCCGCTCACGATTCTCGGCGCGGTGGATTTCGACCTGCGCGACGGCGCGCAACCTTCCGATCTGCTCACCGCGCTCCCGCAGATCACCGGGCTGCCGGGCAACGAAACTTCCTTCCTCGGAGCAACCGCGCGCGGTGACAATGCCGCGATCTCGCTGCGCGGTCTGCCGTCGAGCGACACGCTCGTGCTGCTCGACGGCCGCCGCCTCGCGCCGCACCCGATCAGCCAGATCGAAGGTTTCGCGCCGACGCTTTCCGTCAACGTCAACCAGCTCCCGAATCGCGGCCTCGCACGCATCGAAGTGCTGCGCGACGGCGCATCGTCGATCTACGGCAGCGACGCCGTCGCCGGCGTCGTGAACTACGTCACGCGCCACGATTTCGCCGGCACCGAGCTCGCGCTGCGCTACGGCGCGACGAACCACGGCGACGGCGCGGAGGCGCGCGCCACGCTCACGCACGGCTTCGCGTGGGCGCACGGCCGCGCGCTGTTCACGGCGGATTTTTATCACCGCGACCCGATCTTCGCGCGCGACCGGGCGTTTTCCGCCGAGGCCGACAACAGCACCCGCGCGCCCGCGCCGTGGAATCTGCCGACGAGCACCGTGTTCAACACTCGCGCGTCCACGAGCGAATACGGCAGCTTCGTCCTCGGCACCGTCACCGCGACCGATGCGTTCGGCAACGTCACCGCTTTCGCCGCCGCGCAACCCGCCGGCGTGCCCGCGACGCTCGCGAGCAAGGGCGCGTTTTTCCTCCAACCTGCCGGCAATGGCGCCGTGATTTTCGGCACCGCCACGCCCAGCCGCGCCGGCGTCACGCACGACTACTACTGGAACAGCAATGCCTATCGCGTCCTCCAGCCGAAGAGCGCGCGCGCGAATATTTTCGCGAACGGCGAATACGATCTCGCCGCCGGGCTCACCGCCTTCGCGCAGTTCGGCGTGTATCAGGCGCGCTCGGTCACCTATCGCGAGCCCGACGGCATCAGCGGCGGCGCTACGGGCACCGACGGCTTCGTCATCGTGCCCGCGACGAATCCCTTCAATCCGTTCGGCACGCGCTTCTGGTCAACCATCGGCGCGCCCAACCCCGACGGCACGCCGCGACTCGCCGGCACGCCGAGCGCGGTGTCGATCGGCAACAAACGCCTCGCCGATCTCGATACGCGCACCGATTACGTCGACGATTCCGTTTACCGCGGCGTCGCCGGCGTGCGCGGCAAACTCGCCGACTGGACGTGGGAAGCCGCCCTGCTCTACTCGCGCGCCCGCGTGACGGAGGACGAGGAAGGCACCGACCGCAAAAGCCTGCTCATCGCCGCGCTCAACCAGACCGATCCCGCGAAGGCCTTCAATCCGTTCACCCGCTCCTTCGCCGTGCAGAACGGCGCGCTCGTCGTGACCGGCCCTTATCAAAATCCCGCGAGCGTCACCTCGACATTTCGTTCGGCCTTCGTGCGCGACGGCATCAGCAAACTCGGCAGCGGCGACGTGCGCGCGTCGGGCGATCTCGCGCCGCTCTGGGGCGGCAACGCGATCGGCGCGGCCGTCGGCGGCGAGTTTCGCTACGAAGCCTACGACGATTTTCGCCCGCCCTTCGCCGGACTCAACCCGCCGGGCTCGGGCCTCGATCCCGGCTCGAACGATTTCCTCGGCTTCTCGCCGAATTCCGACACGCACGGCAACCGCCACGTCGCCGCCGCCTACGCGGAAACCATCGTGCCGCTCGTCGGCCGCGCGTTCACGCTGCCGCTCGTGCGCGCGCTCGAAGTTTCCGCGTCGGTGCGCCACGAGCGCTATTCGGATTTCGGCCACGCGACGAAACCGAAATACGGCGTCGACTGGCGCCCCGCGGCGTGGCTCACGCTGCGCGCGTCCTACAACGAAGGCTTCCACGCGCCGAATCTCGCGCAGCTTTTCACCGGCTCGCTCGTGCGCACGCAGAGCAACATCACCGACGCGTATCGCAGCGCCGTCACCGGGCTCGCTGCCGATGGTTCGGCGAATCGCCGCAGCGTCGCCGCCGGCAACACGCAGCTCCAGGCCGAGACCTCCACCGGCAAATCCGCCGGCTTCGCCCTCGACGTGCCCGCGCTGCGCGGACTCTCGCTCTCGATCGACTACTGGGAAATCCGCGAGCGCAACGTCGTCACCGCGCCCAGCGCCCTCGACTCGGTGAACAACGACCGCGACGTGCTCGCCGCCGCCACGCGCGCCGCGCTCGCCGCCGGCCAGAACATCGCCGCGATCGATCTCGGCTCCGGCACCGCCGCGTATCGCGGCGATCCCGCGATCGTGCGGCTGCCCGTCACCGCCGCGGATCAAGCCGCCTTCGCCGCCTACAACGCACAGCAGTCGCCCGGCAACCAGCGCGCCGTCGTCGGCGCGATCGACACGATTCTCGTCACCTACTTCAACCGCGCGCAGCAATTCGCCAACGGCTTCGACTTCGATCTGCACTACCGGCTGCCCGCGCGGCCGTTTGGCGAAGTGAGCTTCGCAACGACGTGGACGCGCCTGAACGATTTTCACGCCTACAATTCCGCCGGCGCGCTGCGCACCGAGCTGCGCGAGACGAATTCGTTTTCCGTCGGCGGCGTCACGCCGAAGTGGCGCGGCACCGCGAGCGTCACGTGGCAGCGCGGCCCGTGGGCCGCCGGCCTCGCGCTCTACTACATCGGCCGCTACACCGACAACGGCGCCGCCGCCACGCCGCAGCAATACAGCGACCTCGGCGCGCCCGCCTATCTCCAGCCGTTCTTCAGCAACGGCGCGCTTTCCTACCACTATGTCGTGCACGACACGAAGACCTACAACGCACACGTCAGCTATCATTTCGCGCGCGAGCGCCGCTACCTCGGCGACACGACCGTGCGACTCGGCGTCGTGAACCTGTTCAACGCGAAGCCGCCGCTCTCGACCGACTCGCATGGCTACGACACGAGCGCCTACAACGTCATGGCGCGTGGGCTGAGCTGGAGCGTGGAGCTCGCGAAAAAATTCTAGGACGAGCTGGACGCGTTATTCTGGATGCGCTGCGCGGGACAGGCGCGCAGCGAAGCGGCGTGACGCCGATGCCGAGCGGGAGCTCGGCGCTCCCGGGAAACCCGAGCGTCCGCTCGGCAGCACAAAATTGATTTTGTTTTTTCGCGCGGTTGTTTCAGCGTCGGCCGATGGAACCCCGCCAACAGGAGATTCTCGACATTTTCACCCGCACGCGCGCGCTGCTGCGCGGACATTTCGTGCTGCGCTCCGGGCTGCACAGCGGCCACTACTTCCAATGCGCGCAGGTCTGCCAGAACATGGCGGCGGTCGAGCGGCTCGGCGAGCTGCTGGCCGAAAAGGTCCGCGGCGCCGGCCTGGAATTCTCGACCGTGCTCGCGCCGGCGATGGGCGGACTCGTGATCGGCCAGGAAGTCGCCCGGCGCACGCAGGCGCGCTACATCTTCGCCGAAAAGGAAAACAACGTGCTCGTGCTGCGGCGCGGCTTCACCCTCGCGCCCGGCGAACGCGTGCTGATCGTCGAGGACGTCGTGACGCGCGGCGGCCGGGTGATCGAGTGCCTCGACATCGTGCGTCAGGCCGGCGGCACTACGGCGGGCATCGCGATGCTCGTTGACCGCAGCGCGGGCGCCGCGCGCTTCGCCGTGCCGGCCGTCTCGCTGCTGGAGCTGAGCTTCCCGACCTATCCGGCGGATGCGATTCCACCCGAGCTCGCGAAAATCCCGGTGGAAAAGCCCGGCAGTTGATCCCGGCGCGGCGGCGCGCGGAGGAAGACGCTGAAATTGAAATCACGGGCGGGACGCCCGTGCCACGCCGAACCACGCGGCGCCCGCGCTCACTTCAACGGCAGCGCCACGTAGCGCAGGCCGCCGCGCGAATAGAGCAGCAGGAGATTGTTGCCGGGCTGGTTGAGGAGCTGCTTTGCCGTCGTGAGATCGGTCACCGGGCTGCGGTTCAATTCCACGATCACCGAATTCGGCGCGAGCTGTTCCGCGAAAGGCGAGTGGTCGTCGACGTCCGTGATCAACAGGCCGGTGATGCGCGCGTCGATATCGAGGCGGCGGCGGTCTTCGTTGGTGAGCGCCTTCACGTTCACGCCGGCGAAGAGCTCGTTCGGTTTCTCGGCGAATTTGTCGAGCGTCACGCTGACCGTCCGCTCCTTGCCGTCGCGCACGACCTTCAATTTCGCGCTGGAGCCCGGCGCCATTTGCGCGATCCGCAGGCGCAGCTCGTCGAGCGAAGTCACCGGGTGGCCGTCGACGGCGAGAATCACGTCGGTGCGCTTGAGGCCGGCTTTCTCCGCCGCGCTGCCGGGGATGATGTCGGAGATCACGACACCGCGCGTGTCTTTCGGGAGGCCGAGCTGCTCGGCGACATCGGGCGTGACGTTGTCGGTGCTGACGCCGAGGTAGCCGCGCGACACGGTGCCGGTCTCGACGAGGCTGTTCATGATCGAGGCGGCGAGGTTCACCGGCACGGCGAAGCCGATGCCGATGTTGCCGCGCGAGGGCGAAAGGATCGCGCTGTTCACGCCGACGAGCCGGCCCTTCGCGTCGATCAACGCGCCGCCGGAGTTGCCCATGTTGATCGCGGCGTCGGTCTGGATGTAATCCTCGTAACCGCCGACGTCGCCGAGAATGCCGACGCTGCGGCCTTTCGCGGAGACGATGCCCATCGTCACGGTCTGCCCAACGCCGAGCGGATTGCCGACGGCGAAGACGACGTCGCCCACGCGCAGCTTGTCGCTGTCGGCGAGGGTGACGACGGGCAGCTTGTCGGCGTCGATCTTCACGATGGCGATGTCGGTCTTCGGATCGGCGCCGATCACCTTGCCGGTGAACTCGCGGTCGTCGGAGAGCGAGACCTTCAACTCGTCCGCGCCTTCGACGACGTGGTTGTTCGTGAGAATGTAGCCGTCGGGCGAGACGATCACGCCGGAGCCGAGGCCCTCCTCCTTGCTCTCACGCTCCTGATCAGGAATGCCGAACTGGCGGAAAAACGGATTCCCCACGCGCTCGCGCACGATCTTGGTCGAATAGATCGAGACGACGGCCTTCTGCACGGGCTCGACGACATCCGCGTAACTCGTGACGACGCCGGACCTCGGCTCGATCGGCGTGTTGTCGACGATCACGGCGGGCTTCGCGTGCGGCCCGGATGCGGCGGCCGGCTTCTTCTCGTCCTTGGCCAGGAGCGCCGGGCCTGCGATCGTCACCAAGGTCGCGCCGAAAACGCAGAGAAAGCGGAGGTTGAGTTTCATGAAGGGGAAAACGACAGAGCGATGAAAGTGAAGTTCCGACCCGCCACGACACGCCGTCCGCTGTCCGCGCGATTCCTTTTCCGCCGCTCGGTTCATGGTTTTCTGGTTTCCTGCTTGCACGCGTCGCGCGGGTGCAAGCGGCAGCCGTGAACCCGGGGAGACGTCAGAATCCCTTCACGCGAAACAGGCCGGTGACACTTTCGTTGCTGTTGATGCGCTGAATCGCCTGGCCGAGCAGCGAGGCGATGCTCAGCACGGTGACCGGAATGCCGTGGGTGTTGACGGGCGTGGAGTTGGTCGTGATGAGCTCGTCGATGAGGCCGGTCTTCAAGCGGTCGATCGCGACTTCGTTGAGGATGCAGTGGCTGACCGCGGCGCGAATCGTGCGAGCGCCGTGCTCGCGGAGGATTTTCGCCGCGGCGGTGAGCGTGCCGGCGGTCTCGGTGATGTCGTCGACCAGCAGCACGTCGCAGCCGTCGACTTCGCCGACGACGTTGATCGCTTCGACCTTGGTGGCGCTCTTGCGCTTCTTGGCGACGAGGGCGAGGCCGGCGCCGAGCACGTCGGCGTAGGCGGCGGCCATCTTCATGCCGCCGACATCGGGCGAGCAGACGACGAGGTTTTCCGGCTTCGTCTTCGCGAGATGCTCGAAGAAAACCGGCGACGCGTAGAGATGATCGACCGGGATGTCGAAGAAGCCCTGGATCTGCTGCGAATGCAGATCCATCGTGAGGATGCGATTCGCGCCGGCGGCGACGAGGAGATTGGCGACGAGCTTCGCGGTGATCGGGACGCGTGGCTGGTCTTTGCGATCCTGGCGCGCGTAGCCGTAGAACGGCAGCACCGCCGTGATGCGCTGCGCCGACGCGCGACGCGCGGCATCGATCATGATGAGCAGCTCGACGAGGTGGTGATTCGTCGGCGGGCAGGTCGACTGGATGATGAACACATCCTGGCCGCGGATGTTTTCGTTGATCTTCACGAACGACTCGCCGTCCGGAAAACTCGTCACGGTCGCCTCGCCGAGCGGCTCGCCGATCGAGCGGCAAATCTCTTCGGCGAGAATGCGATTGGAGTTGCCCGAGAAAATTTTCAACCGCGAGTCAGTCATGGTGCCGGGATGTTGGGGGGAGCCGCGTCAGGAGGAAGGTTTTTTTGCGTCAAGGAGTTGCCGTTCGATCGTGTCGACGCGTTTGAACAAATCCGGCAGCCGCTGCTGCAACACGGCGACGCGGCGTTCCAGCAGATACGGAATCGCCGGCGTGCCGTTGACGAAACTGCCCGCGGGCACGTCGATGCTGATGCCCGCCTGGCCGCCGGCTTTCACGCCCTTCCCGATCGTGATGTGTCCGCCGACGCCGGCCTGGCCGCCAAGCACGACGTAGTCCTCCAGCGTCGTGCTGCCCGAGATGCCGACCTGCGAGCAGAGCAGGCAATGCCGCCCGATGGTCACGTTGTGGGCGATCTGGACGAGGTTATCGATCTTCGTCCCCTCGCCGATCGTCGTGCGGCTGAAACGCGCGCGATCGATCGCGGTGTTCGCGCCGATCTCGACGTCGTCGCCGATCACGACGACGCCAACCTGCGGCACCTTCTCGTGCCGGCCCTGCACGAACTCGTAGCCGAAACCGTCCGAGCCGATGACGACGCCAGGTTGGAGGCGGACGCGCCGGCCGACTTCGCACTCGGTGGCGACGATCACACCGGGCATCAGCCAGGAATCGTCGCCGATCACCGCATTGCGGCCGACAAAAACCTGCGCCTGCAAGTGGACCCGCTCGCCGACGGTCGCGCCGGCTTCGATCACGCACAGCGGGCCGATCGAGGCGCTGGCGGCGATCCTCGCGCTGCGATGGATGACGGCGGTCGGGTGAATTTCCGGCGTGGGTTTCGGCCAGAGCGCCTGCTCGATGCGCGCGCAGACGCGGGCGAGCGCGACGGAGGGATTGCCGACCAGGAGAAACAACTGGTTCGGCTTCGGCTCGCCGGCGTAGTCGGGCGGCAGCAGCACGATCGAGGCGCGCGTCACGGCGACTTCGCCCTTGTATTTGGGATTGCCAAGAAACGACAGGTCGCCGGGCGCGGCGTCGGTCAGCGCAGCGAGCCCGCGAATGATATCGGTCGTGGCTCCCCGCTTCGCCTTCGGTTGCGTGATGGCGTCGATGTCGGACGCCGAGAACTGGACCTGCATGCCGCGAGCGTGGAGTTTTCGCCGCGCGGTGCAATTCAGCAAACGCGCGCGGGGGCGCACGCCGGCGCGCCCCGCCCAAACACGCGACCACGCGGCCGCTGCCGGCCCGAACGGAAACAAAAAGCCCCGCTCGGTTGAGCGGGGCGGAAGATGCGGGACGCGGGTCGCGCGGTTACTTCTTCGGCGTCACGCCGGGGACGGTGATCGCCGGCGTCGAGCCGGGCGCGGCCGCGGGCGAGTTCATCATCGGCGCGCTCGCGGGCGCAGCGGTGGCCGCGGCCGGGGCCGTCGGCGCGTTGGCCGGGCGGTCCTTGTTGATCTCCTTCATCACGTCATCGGTGATGTCGTAGGCCGGGTCGGCGTAGATGATGTTGGAGATGCCGAAGAACGAGGGGCCGGACTTGTCGACGACGAGCGTCGCGCCTTTGCGCTTCGCGACGTCGGCCGCCGTCTTGCTGATTTCCTCGAGCATGATGTTCTTGAAGGCGTTGAACCGCTGCTGGAGCGTCTGACGGGTGTTGGCGATGAACTGCTGGATTTCCTGCTGCTTCTGCTGGATCGCCGCGAGTTTCTTCTGCGCGTCGTTCTGCGCCTTCGTCTTCGCGTCGGCGGTGAGCGCGGCGTTGGTCGACTGTTCCTGCAGCGCCTTGTATTCGTCGACGATCGCCTGGCCCTCCTTGTTCATCTTGTCGACTTCCTCCTGGGCCTTCTGGTCGTCACTCGAGATCTTGGCGTTCTGCTCGATGGTTTTGTAGTGGCTGTCGTAGAGTTTCGCCATGTCGACAACGGCGATCTTGACGGCCGGCTGCGCTTGCGCCGCGAGGGGGAACGCGCCGAGGACCGCGATCGCAACGAGGGAGGAGATGGAGTGCTTCATGATGGCTGGGTAAAAAATGGAGGGTCGAGCGGAGCAGAATCAGAACCGCGTGCCAAAGGAAAAATTGAACTGGTTGCCCTTCTTGTTGACCTTGTCGGTCGTGAGCGGGATGCCGAAATCGAGCCGCAGCGGCGCGCCGGCGACGAAGAGGCCGAGGCCGACGCCGAAGTTGTCGTTGTAGGTCCGCGGGTTGAAATCGTAGGCGCCCTTGTTGACGAAGCCGGCGTCGTAGAAGATCGCAAACGTGATGGGGCTCACGAGGTCGAGGCGGTATTCCGCGCTGAACATGCCGTAGGTCTTGCCGCCGATCGGCTCGCCGAACTGGTCGCGCGGGCTGACATCGCGGAACTCGAAGCCGCGCAGCGTCTGCGGGCCGCCGAGATACCACTGCCGGTAGTAAGGCACCGCCGTGCTGCCGCCAAAATTCTGGATGACGCCGCCGCGGGCGATGAGGCTGAGCACCTGGTTTTGCGCCTCGAACACGGGGAAGAACTGCGAGCCCTTGAACTCGACGCTGTAGAAATTGTTGATCTTGCTGCCGCCGAGCGGGCCGCCGGCGAAGTCGAGGTCGACTTCGACGCGGTTGCCGGTGTTGGTGTTGATGATCTTGTCGCGCGTGTCGCGCTCGAGCTGGAAGCTGAGTTGCGAGAGGGCGTTGTTGCCGGCGAGCGACTGGATGACGGACGACGCCGTCGTGGAGACATCCTTGATGTCGACGATCTCGTAGGTGTAGCCGAGGCGGCCGTTGACGAGCTCGAAGAGATGCTTGCGGAGGTAGACTTCGAAGCCGGTCTCGATCTGGCTGTAGAACGAGCTGTTGTAATCGGAGCTCGTGCGGAAGATGCTGAACCCGAGGCCGAGCTGCTTCTGGAAGAGCCACGGTTCCTCGAACGAGAGGACGATCTCGCTGGAGAGCGAGCCGAGCTGCAGGCGCAGGCGGAATTTCTGGCCATCGCCCTGGAAGAAGGAGCGCCGGTTGAAGAGGTCGAAGTTCGACTGCGAGACTTCGGCGAAGAGCGTCGCGCGCTCGACCGAGCTGAAGCCGGCGCCGAAGGTGAGATTGCCGGTGCGGCCTTCCTTGACGGAGATGCGCATGTTGCGCCGGCCGGGGATGTTCGTCTCCTGCGGCTCGACGTTCACGTCGTCGAAGAAGCGCGTGTTCTCGAGCTTCAGCTTGTTGATCTTCATCAGCACGCGGCTGAAGGTATCGCCCGGGCCCATGACGAGCTCGCGCAGGATCACGGTGCTCTTGGTCTTCGTGTTGCCCTCGATGACGATGGACTCGACGTTGAACTTCTCGCTCTCGCCGATGATGTATTCGATGTCGATGGCGCCGGTCTCGAGATTCGCCTTCTTGTTCGGGCGGGCGCGCGTGTCGAGGTAACCGTCCTTGCCGTAGAAATCCTCGAGGCGCTCGGTGTCCTTGTCGATTTTCGACGGGACGAAGACCATGCCCTTCTTCTGGCGCACGACGCGGCCGAGCAGCGACGAGGGGTAAAGTTTATTGCCGGAAAACGTGATCTCGCCGACGTGATACTGTTTGCCCTCGTCGATGTTGACCACGAGGACGAGCTTGCCGGACTTGGGATAGTTGAAGAGCACCTTGTCCTGCGGGATGTCGACATCGAGGAAGCCCTGCTCGCGGTAGTAATCGCGGAGCTTGTCGAGGTCGTCGTCGAACTGGTCGTCCTTGAAGCGGCCCGAGCCGGTGAGCCACGAGAACATCCACCACTTCTTCGTCTCCATCTGGCTGCGCAGCACGCGCGACTTGATGTGCTGGTTGCCGAGGAACTGGACTTCCGCGATCTTCACCCGCTCGCCCTCGCGAATCTTGAACGTCACCGTGCCGAAGCCGCCGACGCGATCGCGGTCGATCGTGTAGCTGACCGACACCTGGTTGTAGCCGCTCTTCTGGTAGAACTCGCGGAGCTTCTCGGCGTCCTCTTTCACCTGGCGCTCGTCGAGCGCCTGATTCGGGCGGGTCTTCGCCTCCTTTTCGAGGCGCGGGGCCTTGATCTTCTGGTTGCCCTCGAACTTCACCGCGAACACGCGGTAGCGCGGCGTGACTTCGACGACGACGTTGACCGTGTGCTCGTCGACCGGGTCGATCTTGACCTCGACGAGTTCGAAAAGCTGCGTGCGATAGAGCGAGCGGATGTCGCGATCGAGCGCGACATCGTCGAAATCGCCGCCCTCGCGCAACTGCATGTTGGCGCGGACGACCTGCTCGTTCACGTTCGCCGTGCCGACAAATTTGATCGTGATCGTGCCGATCTTGTAGGTCGGCGCCGCGGGGGCCGGGGCCTGCGGCCCGGGGGCGGCGGCGGGCGGCTCCGTCTGGGCCGTCAACCCAGTCACACCCGCTGCCATCACCAACCCTAGAGCGAAGAGAAAAGAGGCGGCCCTGCGCACAGGGTTACTGATGAAAGTTTTCAAAGCGGGTGATGTCTCGTAGGAACGTAAGCTTCAACTCTCCTACCGGGCCGTTTCGCTGCTTGGCAACGATTAACTCCGCCGAGTCGGCAGCGACCTGGAATTTTTCGTCGGCGTCACGGGGTCGGGCGAGCATGAGGACTACGTCGGCATCTTGCTCGATCGAGCCGGATTCGCGCAGATCGGCCAGTTTGGGCGTGCGGTTTTCCTTTTCGGACGAGCGGTTGAGCTGGGATAATACAAGCACCGGCACGTCGAGTTCCTTCGCAAGTGACTTCAATCCGCGCGAGGCCTCCGCGACCTGCTGCTCGCGCGGCACCTTCGGGTCCGTCGGGCTGAGCAGTTGCAGGTAGTCCACGACGATGAAGCCGAGCGGATGGCGCGCGTGCACGCGCCGCGCCTTCGCGCGCAGTTGCATGATCGAGAGCGCGCTCGAATCGTCGATGAAGATGGGCGCCTTCGAAAACTCGTCCGCCGTCTCGACCAGCCGGTTCTGCTCCTCGCCGTTTTTCGAGAGCAGGCCGTCGCGCAGCAGCTTCATGTTCACCCGCGCGCGCGAGCAGAGCATGCGCAACGCGAGCTGCGCCGCGCTCATTTCGAGCGAGAAGATCAACGTCGCCGCCGCCGCGCCCTTCCTCGGCATCGCCGCGGCCTCGGCGAAATTCAGCGCGAGCGAGGTTTTGCCCATCGAGGGGCGCGCCGCGAGGATGATCATTTCCTGCCGCTGGAAACCCCACATCAGCTTGTCGAGCTCGACGAAGCCCGACGGCACGCCGGTGAGCTCCCCTTTTTTCATCAACATCTTGTTGATGACATTCATCGCCTCGAGCGTCGGCTCCTTCATCGGCCGCGCGCTCTCGCTCACGCGATTCTGCGTGACGGCGAAAAGCTTCGTCTCCACCTGATCGACGAACTCGTCGATGCCGCCGGAAAAATTGTAGCAGTCCTCGACCGCGCCGGTCGCCGAGCGGATGATCTCGCGCAGCAGGCTTTGCTCGCGGACCTTGTCGATGAAGTAGCCCGCCTGCGCCGTCGTCGGAATCCGGCTGCTCACCTGCGCGAGAAACGCGTAGCCGCCGATCGCCTCGAGCTGGCGCGCCGTCTTCAAGTCCTCCGCGACCACCGACACATCGATCGGCGCCTGCCGGTTGTAGAGGTCGAGCAGCCGCTCGAAAATGATCCCGTGCTTCTGGTCGTAAAACGACTCCGGCCGGATTCGCGCCTCGAGGCAGCGCGAGATCACGTCGCTCCCGTCGAGCAGGCAGCACGAGAGCAGATACTCCTCCGCCTCGACGCTGTGCGGCAGCGTGCGCCCGATGGCTGGCGGAGGGTTTGCACCGCGCGACGAGGAGCTGGAGGTGTCTTGGACCATGCGCGAGCCCGTCATTCAGAGGCTGCCGCCGCCTTGCCGCAACAACTGCTTTTCAACATTCGCTTCACAGAAAAAACACAAAGGCCGCGTCGCTTCGACGCGGCCTCGATTGCGGTGCGGCGCGGAGGGATTACTCCTTCGCGGCTTCCTTCGTGTCCTTGCGCGGACGGCGATCGGCGCGCTTTTCCGTCTTCTCGCCGGCGGGTTTTTCCTCCGCGGCGGGCGCAGTCTCGATCGGGTTCTCGGAGACGACGTCGAACGGCAGCTCAACCGTCACATCGGCGTGGAGCTTGATCTTCACGGTGTACTTGCCGAGCGTCTTCACCGGCGTGAAGAGCTGAATCTTCTTCTTGTCGAGCGCGATGCCCGAGGCGACAAGCTTGTCGTGAATGTCGTTGCCCGTGATCGCGCCGAACATCCGGCCGCCTTCGCCCGTCTTCACGGCGAACGCGAGGCTCGTCTTCTCGAGCTTCTTCGCGAGTTCCTGCGCGCTCGTGAGCTCGGTCTGCTCGCGCTCGGCGCGCCGCTTCTTGAGCGACTCGATGTGCTTTTTGTTCGCGGCGTTCAGCGACACCGCGATCTTGCGCGGGAGCAGAAAATTGCGGGCGTAGCCGGCGCGGACTTTGACTTGGTCGCCTTCGCCGCCGAGACCGTCGACGGGTTTGACGAGGAGGACTTCTGTGTTGGCCATGTTGGTATGGGATTAAACGTGCGCCGGGGCGCGGATGAATCCGCCAAGGGACGAATTCGGATTTTTGGTTTCGAGGCGGCCCCTGCCGCCGACGGCGCCATCGCTGGCGTCGCTACGATGTTTGCGGTGCGAGGCGGACCGCCCAGGCCGGTCCGCGAAAAGATTCAGAACGGCACGTCCTCGTCGAGGTTTTCGGTCGAGGCCGGCTTTGCGGCGCCGCTCGCGCGCGGCGGAGGAGCGTGACGCTCCGGCGTGGCGGTCTGGTCGATGTCACCCGAAGCCGGCGCACTCGCGCCGCCGCCAGCACCACCGCCGCCACCGCCACCGCGGCTGTCGCCGAGAAATTGAAACTGCTCGAGCACGACCTTCATGCGGCTGCGCTTTTCCTTCGTGTTCTTGTCCTCCCACTGGTCGAGCCGCAGCCGGCCTTCGACGTAGAGCGGGCGGCCTTTCGTGCAATACTTCGCGATCGTCTCGCCCTGTTTGCCCCACGCCTCGACGTCGACGTAGATCACTTCCTCGCGCGTCTCGCCGGACTCCATTTTGAACTGGCGGTTGATCGCGAGCGAGAACTGGCAGATCGAGGTGCCCTTCGGCGTGACGCGCAATTCGGGATCGCGCGTGAGGTTGCCCATCAGGAGGACTTTGTTGAGCGAAGGCATGGCTGAAGGAGGTTTGAACTAAAAATTAAGAAAGCGACCAGCGGAGGTAAAGAGGCATTGGCGCGAGCCATCTCACTGCTCAACTCTTCCTTCAACCTTCTTCCTTCGCGCTTAGACGCTCTGGATGAACGTGCGGTAGACGCTGTTGTTCAGCCGCAGCCGCTCGCGCAACTGCGCGGGCGCTTCCGCCGGGCCGGAGAAATTGATCTGCACGTAGTTCGCGCCGGTGAACTTCTTGTCGGTCACGCGCGCGAAATCTTTTTTGCCGACGTTCTCGACGGCGGTGACCTCGCCCTTCACGTCGGCGATGACTTTCTTCACGCCGTCGGTGAGCTGGTCGATGGTTTCTTCGCGGCCGCGATTATCGAGGATGAAGGTCGCGCGGTAGTTGCGTTTGGCGGGAGTGGCGGTGGCGGTCATTGGGAATCTCTGCGATTAAGCTGGTTCATGGCCGGCTCGAGGCCGCGGGAGAGCAGCAGTTCGAGGCCGGACACATAGTGGTCGATTTTTTGCGTGACGAGGAGTTGTTGGTCGGGAGTGAATTTTCCGAGGACGAAGTCGGCCATGTCCATCTGCGGCGGCTCTTTCGGCCCGATGCCGAGCCGGTAGCGCGCGAACCCGTCGCCCACGTGCTCGAGCAGGCTGGCGACGCCGTTGTGGCCGCCGGCGCTGCCGGTCGTGGTGATCTTGACGAGCCCGAGATCGATCGTGAGGTCGTCGTAGACGGCGACGATCGCGGGAATCTCGAGCTTGTAGAAGCGCGCGATCGCACCGACGGCGCGGCCGCTGTCGTTCATGAACGTCTGCGGCTTCGCGAGCCAGCGCGTGCGGCCGTCGGGCAGATCCCAGCGCGCGAGCTCGGCGTCGAACTGCGCCGCGCGTTTCCACGCGAGGCGGTGTTTCTTCGCCAGAGCATCCAGCACCACCCAGCCGAGATTGTGGCGGGTGGCGTCGTAGTCGCGGCCCGGATTGCCGAGACCGGCAACGAGCGAGAAGAACATGACTCAAAGAACAATCGCCAGGCTCC
>DASZYB010000040.1:0-57466 GCA_035545575.1 Opitutaceae bacterium
GCCGGCAACGACCAGGCCGCGCAGCTCGCGTGGCCCGCGGCCGATCCGCGCGTGATCTCCGTCGGCGCAGTCGACAAGGCCGAGCAGCAGGTTTCGTTTTCCAACTCCGGGCCGCAGCTCCAGCTTTCCGCGCCCGGCTACGGCGTGCAGACCGCCTGGCTCGACGGACAGCGCGCCTACGTCGACGGCACGTCGGCGAGCGCGCCGATCGTCGCCGGCGCGATCGCGGCAGTGCTTTCGCAAAATCCCGCGCTCACGCCGCTGCAAGCCGCACAATTGCTCGAGCGCACCGCGAACGACGCCGGTGCGCCCGGCGCCGATCCCGCGTTTGGCAACGGCATCCTGAATCTCGGCTGGGCGATGAACAGCGGCACGCCGGGCTACGTCGACACCGCGGTCTCGAGCCACTACTTCGACGCCGCGAACAACCAGATGCAGTTCGTCGTGCAAAACCGCAGCGCGCAGCCGGTGAGCGGGCTCACGCTGAAAATCACGGCGGGAAATTCCGAGAGCGCGCGCCTCGTGCCGATGCTCGCGCCCGGCGAGACGTTTGTCGTGACGTGGCCCAATGCGACTGCACTCACTGCCGCGGCCGGCGGCAGCGTGCGTTTCACGACCGAGCTCGTGAATCCCGCCGGCCTCACCGACGTCGTGCCCGCGAACAATCGCCGCGCGAGCGTCCTCACCGCGCCGCCGACAAAATAATTTTTCGCGCGGGCGCGGCCGCCTGCCATCGCCGCGCCGCAAAACCCAAACGCGCGCCGCACGCGACCTTGCCTTCGCCGGGCCGCGCGCAAAATCTGCGGCTCCCCCATGAAATTCGAACACTTCGCCCTGAACGTCCCCAATGCCGCCGCGCAGGCGCGCTGGCTGGTCCAGCACCTCGGCTTCACCGTCGCACGCAAACGCGACGACGCGCCGTTCACGCATTTCCTCGCCGACGAAACCGGCCGCATCATCGTCGAGCTCTACTCGAACCCGAAGGCCACGATTCCCGACTACGCCGCGCAGCATCCGCTGCAGTTTCACCTCGCGGTCGTCGCCGCCGATGCCAAGGCCGAGCGCGCGCGCCTCGAAAAAGCGGGCGCCACGCTCTTCCTCGAGGAACCGCAGCCCGACGGCACGATGCTCATCATGCTGCGCGATCCGTGGGGCATGGCGCTGCAACTCTGCCAGCGCACGAGCCCGTTTCCGATGCCGCGCTGACCGCGCCCGCCGCGCGGCGCGCTCAGCAGTTCTCGTATTTCCAATTGCGCGATTTGCCGGCGGCGAGCCACTCGAGCGTCGTGGCGAGCCGCTTCGCGCGCGTCTCCGCGCGCTTCGCTTCGGTGATCCACTCGATGTATTCGCGCCGGTGGCTCGGCGCGAAGGCGGCGAAGGCCGCGCCGGCTTTTTTGTTTTTCCGCAGCGCCGCCGCGAGGTCGGCGGGCACTTTCGCTTCCGGCCGCGGCGCGCGCCGCGGCAGTCGCGCCGGCGCGCCCGAGTCGATCAGCTTCATCGCGCGCCGCAGGAACCGGCGCAGATCATCGTCGTTCGGCAGATCTTCGCAGCGCTCGATCCGGCCGAGCAGTCCCATCGCGGTTTTTGCCCGAGGGCCGATCTCCTGCACGATGAGTTGCTCCATGCCGCGATGCCAGAAGCCGAAGGTGCAGTGCGCCTTGAATGCCGCGATGCCGCAGAGGATTTTTCCGCGGTAGAGAAAACTCGGCATGCCCCACTTGATCGTCTCCTCGACCTCCGGGCACGCCGCGTGCACGACCGCACGCAGGCGACGCAAAATCGGCGGCGCAAACTCCGCCGACTTCGCGATGTAGTCGTCGATGCGCGGATCGCGGGCTGGCATCCGCGACTCTTACGCAGGCTTGGGCGCGCCGCGCGAGCCCGTTTTCTTGTCTCGCATTTTCTCCGCTCGCGTCACGGCCGCCGAGCGGAGAAAAAAATAGCGCGTCTCCAGCGGCACCGCCTGCGCCGGCTTATTTGACGACCAGCGTGCCCTTCATGCCCACGGAGTAGTGCGCGGGGAAGGAGCAGAGGAAAGGATACTCGCCGGCCTCGGGCGCCTTGAACGTCACCTGGCCGCTCTTGCGCGGGCCGAGCGTCGGGATGTGCGCGATCACCTCGTCCTTGAGCGACGCCGGGAGGTAGTCGCTGTCCTTCGCGGCGGCGGCAGCGGTCGAGAACGCGGCGGCGTCCGAGCCGGCCTTGAGCAGCACCCAGTTGTGGCCCATCGCTTCCTTCGGCAGCGTGCCGTTGTTCGTGAGGACCACGGTGATCTCCTCGCCGGGCTTCGCCTCGATTTTCGTGAGGCTGAACTTCATCTGGTCGTTCGCGGTGATTTCGACCACGCGCGGCTTGGCTGCGGCGACGGAGATGAAAGCAAGCGCCAGGCACGAGAGAAACAAATGTGGGAATTTCATGGCGCGCGAAACGTGGGGCGCCCAATCTCCGCATGCAAATCCTAAGGCGATTTCCGCCGCCGCAGTCGTGTCATTCATCCGATTACTGATGACCGCGATTAGGACAAAAAATGCACAGCGAAATCGGGCAGGAAATGCACTGAATATGGCTTGAAATGCGTAGACGAACGCGAACTGTCTACGGCTTTCGCTCACCCATACCACTCGGTTTCGGTTCCGACCGTTCCCACATGCTTTTGAAAAATCTGCTCCCGTTCGCGCGGGTGAATCTCTCCCGTTGGGTTCGCTGCCTCTCCGCCTTTGCCGCCGTCGCGTTGCTCGCCGGCTGCGATTTCAACTCGATCTGGAAACTGAACGGCCACCAGTCGACGATCGAGGTCGCGGGCCCCGTCGCGCGGGAGCAGTTGAGGGTGTTCTACTACACGTGCTGGGTCACGTTCGTGATCTTCATCCTCGTCGGCAGCGCGCTCGCGTATGCGATGCTGAAATTCCGCGCGCGCTCCACGGATGACGAGCACGCCGAGCCGCCCGCGCAGGGCCACGGCAATCCGCTCGTCGAGCTCGGCCTGATCGGCGCCTCCGTGCTCGCGCTCGTCGTCATCGCCGTGCCGACGCTGCACGCGATCTGGTTCACCTACGACGTGCCCGCCGAGGAAAAAGCGAATGCCTACGAGGTGAACGCGACCGGTTACCAGTGGTGGTTCCGCTTCGAATATCCGACCGAGCAGGCGAACGTCGACGCCAACACCAAGACGCCGCTCGTCACCGCCAACGAGCTCGTCGTCCCCGCGCATCGTCCGGTGCGGATCAACCTGCGCACGGTCGACGTCATCCACTCGTTCTGGATTCCGAAGCTCGCGGGCAAGGTCGACATGATCCCGAACCGCGCGAATTTCCTCTGGTTCCAGGCCGACACCGCCGGCTACTACTGGGGCCAGTGCGCCGAATACTGCGGCGATTCGCACGCGGTGATGCGTTTCCGCGTGGTCGCGCTCGAGGAGCCCGAGTTCAAGAAATGGCTCGCCGCGCAGACGAAGCCCGCCCGCGCGATCGAGGCGCCGCAAAACGCGAACGCCGGCGCGCCCAAGGCGCAGTTCGCCTCGCTGCGCAACTTCAAGCAAAACGAATTCGGCTTCAGCGACAAATGGGCGGAGCAGCCCTCGGTCCCGCCGCTCGAGTCCTGGCGCGCGAAGCAGGAAATTCTTCCCTCCGACAAGCAGGACGACGCGCTGATCGCGAAGGGCAAGACGACCTTCCTCGGCAAAGGCTGCATCGCCTGCCACACGGTCCGCGGCCACGGCGCGCAAGGCGTCACCGCGCCCGATCTCACGCATGTCGGCGCGCGCACCACGATCGCCGCGGGCCTGCTCGAAAACACCCCCGAGCAGATGCAGCGCTGGATTCACAATCCCGGCGCCGTGAAGCCCGGCAACAAGATGGCGAAGGGCTATGTCGACAACAACATCACCCTCACGCCCGACGACGAAGTCGCGCTCGTCGCGTATCTGCAAAGCCTGAAGTGAGCACCCCGCGCGCGCCTCTTCCCGCCAAGCGTCTGTCTTGCCGACGCCGGAGCGAGAACTCCCGCTGAAGGCGTCTGCAAGACCGACGCCCTACGAATCAAAACCATTTTCACATCATGGACGCACTGGCCAAACCCGCCTATCTCACCAAGGAAGAGCAAGCTTCGGCGAAGCCGCGGCTGCTCGCCCACCCGACGGCGAAAACCGGCCTGATGAGCTGGCTCACCACGGTCGACCACAAGCGCATCGGATTTCTCTACGGCTTCTTCGCGCTCTGCTTCTTCCTCGTCGGCGGCGTCGAGGCGCTGCTCATCCGGCTGCAGCTCATGTTTCCGAACAACGACCTGCTGACCGCGCAGCAATACAACACGATGTTCACGATGCACGGCACGACGATGATCTTCCTCGCCGTGATGCCGCTGTCGGCCGCGTTCTTCAATTTCATCATGCCGCTGCAGATCGGCGCGCGCGACGTCGCGTTTCCGCGGCTCAACGCGTTCTCGCTTTGGACCTTCGTCGCCGGCGCGATCATCCTCAACATCGGCTGGTTCCTCCCCAGCGCCACGCACGGCGCGCCGGACGGCGGCTGGTTCGGCTACGCGCCGCTCACCTCGAAGCAATTCATCCCGAAGCACTCGATCGACTACTGGGTGATGGGCCTGCAACTCCTCGGCGTCGCGTCCATCGCGGCGTCGCTGAACTTCATCGTCACCATCATCAACATGCGCGCGCCCGGCATGACGATGATGCGCCTGCCGGTGTTCACGTGGATGACGCTCGTCACCTCGTTCCTCATCGTGCTCTCGTTCCCGTTCATTACCATCGCGCTCGTCGAGGTGATGATGGATCGCAACTTCGCGACCAACTTCTTCGAAGTCTCCGGCGGCGGCATGCCGATTCTCTGGCAGCACCTGTTCTGGGTCTTCGGCCATCCCGAGGTCTACATTCTGATTCTGCCCGCGATGGGCATCATCTCGGAAATCCTGCCAACCTTTTCGCGGAAGCCGCTCTTCGGCTATCCGATCGTCGTCTTCTCGGGCGCGTGCATCGGCTTCCTCGGCTTCGCGGTGTGGAGCCATCACATGTTCACGACGGGCATGGGCACGGTCGCGACCGCGGCCTTCGCGCTCGCGACGATGGCGATCGCGGTGCCGACCGGCGTGAAGATCTTCAACTGGATCGGCACGCTCTGGGGCGGCCACATCGTGATGCGCACGCCGATGATGTTCGCGCTCGGCTTCGTGTGGATGTTCATGATCGGCGGCTTCTCCGGCATCATGCACTCGGCGGCGCCCGCGGACGCGCAGCAGCAGGATTCGTATTTCGTCATCGCGCATTTCCACTACGTGCTGATCGGCGGCTCGCTCTTCGCCCTGCTCGCCGGCATCCACTACTGGTTCCCGCTGATCTTCGGCCGCAAAGTTTCGGAGTTCTGGGGCAAGCTCGCCTTCTGGGTGATCTTCATCGGCTTCAACACGACGTTCTTCCCGATGCACTTCCTCGGGCTGAACGGCATGCCGCGCCGCACCTTCACCTACGACACGAACATGGGCTGGGACAGCGCCAACTTCGTCGCCAGCATCGGCGCGATCATCCTCGGCATCGGCATCGCGATCTACTTCGCGACGATGGTCTACACCTACTACAAGGGCCAGAAGGTCGGCCGCGATCCGTGGGATGGCCGCACGCTCGAATGGTCGATCCCGAATCCGCCGCCGGAGTATAATTTCCGCGTCATCCCGACCGTCCACGCCCGCGACGCATGGTGGTATGAAAAACACCACCAGGCCGAGATCGAAAAGGAAAAGTCCGAGCACGCGAAGTCCGAGGACGCGCACGGCGGCATCCACATGCCCTTCGGCTCGATCTGGCCGCTCGTCACCAGCGTCGGCACGTTGATCGGCGCCATCGGTGTGAGCGCGCTCGATTCGAATCCCGCGCCGGGCATCCACATCCGCCTCGCGACCTGCCTCGTCGGCGGCGCGATCATGCTCCTCGGCATCTACATGTGGTCGCTCGAGGGCGCGGAGGGTTATCACCTCCACCTCGACAAGGACGGCAATCCCATCGAGGACGCCGCCGCGCACCATTGAGCCCGGTCCTTCGCGATTCTCCCACCTCCCCTCTCTTCCTTTAAACATGAGCAGCTCAGCGGCCACCCTCACGATCGATCATCATCACGATCCGACCACTTCGACCGGCATCCCGAACAAGAAGCTCCTCATGTGGGCGTTTCTCGCGTCGGACTGCATGTTCTTCGGCGCGCTGATCTCGACGCATCTTATCTACCGCCTGCATCCGCCCGCGGACGGCTTGAACCCGAAGGAAGTCTTCGCGCCCGCGCTGACTTCGTTTTCCACGTTCATCCTCCTGATGTCGTCGCTGATGATGGCGCTCGCGGTGAACGCGATCCAGAAGGGCAACGTCAAGAGCTGCCGCTGGTCGCTGCTCACGACGATCTTCTTCGGCTGCATCTTCCTCGGGTGCCAGGTTTTCGAGTTCAACGAATTCGTCCACGAGAAGCACATGACGATCTCGAACAGCCTGCTCGGAAGCACGTTCTTCACGCTCACCGGCACGCACGGCTGCCACGTCGCGATCGGCGTGCTCTGGCTCTCGCTGATGTATGTGCGCTCGTTCAAGCCCGCGCAGCCCTCCGGCCAGTCGTCGTGGCTCTCGTCCAATCTCCTGCACGCCGGCACGCTGCTCGCCGGCCTGCTGCTCGTGATGAAGGTCGTGCTCTCGTTCGTCTGGGGCATCCTCGAAAACGGCTTCAACGGCGGCACGCTCGGCGAAGTGGTGAAGGCCGAATGGCTCTTCATCGCGCTCGCCGTCGGCGCGTTCTTCGCGCTGCGCCGCTTCGCGCGCCCCGCCGGCCCCGTCGATTTCGGCGAGGCCAACGCGATCGACGTTGAATCGATGGGCCTCTACTGGCACTTCGTCGACATCGTCTGGATCGTCATCTTCACCGCCGTCTACTTGCTCGAATATCTCTGATTTTTCCCATGAGCGCCCAAACGTCCGCCACGCCCGTCCTCACCAGCGATCATCATCCGGAAGAGAGCAAATTCCAGATCTACGTGCAGATCGCGATGCTCCTCGCCGTGATCACGGGCGTCGAGATCGTCTGCGTCTACCTGCCGTTCGCGAAATGGCTGCTCGTCACGACGCTCGTCGTGCTCTCGGCGGTGAAGTTCATGTTCGTCATTTTCTTTTTCATGCACCTGCGCTGGGACAAGCCGTTCTGCACGATCCTGTTTTTCATCGGGCTGACGCTCGCCGGCGGCACGATGTGGGCGCTGCTCCAGCTCTTCAGCGCGCAAGCCAGTCTTCCCCTGCCGACCTGAGTTCGGCCAAACACGGTTCCTCCCTACCCAAAACCCGGGCCGCATGGCCCGGGTTTCTTTTTTGACCGCGATGAACGTTGAATGTCCGCGCCGCGCGGTCCACTCCTTGGACCCTTCATGATCGACTGGCGGCACTGGCACAACGAACCCTGGCTCGTCGGCGGCCTCGTTTTTCTCGGCTGGCTGTGGGCCGTGCTCGCCGGACCGCTGCGCGCGCGCCTCGCCGGACCGGGCGCACCGTTTCCGCGCCGCCGGGCGTGGTGCTTTTATTCCGCGCTCACGATCTTCTACGTCGCGGTCGGATCGCCGCTCGACCAGATCGGCGAACGCTTCCTCTTCAGCGCGCACATGCTGCAGCACCAACTGCTGATCTACCCGGTGGCCGCCCTGTTTCTCACCGGCCTGCCGCCCTGGATGATCGATGCGCTGCTCGCGCGACCCGTGCCGCGCGCGCTCGGTCGCTTCTTCACCCGGCCCGTCGTGGCGGTGATCGTGTTCGCGCTCACCCTCGGCACGTGGCACGCCGCGTGGCTCTACGAATCGGCGCTGGAAAACAAACTGCTGCACGTCGCCGAGCACCTGATGTTCTTCGGCGCCGCGCTGATTTACTGGTGGCCGCTGCTCAGCCCGTCGCGCGTGCTGCCGCCGCTGCCGTATGGCGCGCAGATGCTCTATCTGCTCGGCGCGACGATCGCGATGACGCCGACCTTCGCGTTCATCACGTTTTCGCACGACGTGCTTTACCCGACCTACGAATTCGCGCCGCGCCTCTTTCCCAATTTCTCCGCCGCCGACGATCAATTGCTCGCCGGCACCGGCATGCAGCTCGTCGGCGTGATCGTCTCGATGTCCGCCTTCGCCTGGGCGTTCTACCGCTGGTATCGCGCCGGCGAGAAACACGACGAGAAATCTGGCAGACTATTGAAAAATCTGTCCGCGAGGTAGGGCGCCTTATCCTCCAGCCGTCGCCTCAGAGCATACGAACTCCTGAGCGGCGGGCTAAGGATAACGCGCCCTATCTTTCCCAATCGCGCCAGATGCGGCGAAAAACGTGTCTGCCTCCGCGGTGCGCGTTCCCGGACGATCAGCGCGGCGGCGCGACCGGCGCGAGATTGCCGCGCCACAGCTCGCGGTAGATCGCGTTGTCCGGAATCGGCACGCGGCTCGCGTCGAAGTGTCGCTCCTCCACGTAGTCGAGCCCGTAGTGAAACGCCGCGAGCAGCTTCGGGTAGCTGAACGCAGTTTTCTTGTGCAGGTAGCTGCGCGAATACGCGAGGTAGTCGATGCCGGCTGCGAGATTCATGCGCCAGTCCCACACCGCCGGCTCGAACGGCGCCGTCGACACCGCGCGCCAGGCGCCCGGCTTCAGTTGCAGCAAGCCGCACGCGACGCCGTTGCGCGCGCGCGGATCGAAATTCGATTCCGCCGCCACGAGCGCGTAGATGAATGCCGGATCGAGGTCGTAGCGTTTCGCCGGCGGCTGGATCGCCGCCCAGATTTCCGCGCGCGTCGGCGGCGGCGCCAGCGCTCCCGTATCGCGACGCGAACACGCGGTGAGCACGCAAAGCGATGCGAACAACAACACGCGCCTCATGCGCGCAGCATCGCCGCCTGAAACCGATCGCGCAATCTCGCAGGATGCCGGCCTCTTCGGCGCCGTGAAACTGACGCTGCGGTTGATGCCGAGCTGGCGCTCGGCGTTCCCGGGAGCGCCGAGCTCCAGCTCGGCACCGACGTTCGGACCGACCAAAGCGCCCCGCCCGCCCGCCTTGTCAGACCGCACGAAACACCACCGCCGCGTTCTGCCCGCCGAAGCCGAGATTGTTGCTCAGCACGGTCCGCACTTTCGCGGCGCGCGCGACGTTGGGCACGTAGTCGAGGTCGCAGTCGGGATCGGCGTTTTCGAGATTGATCGTCGGCGCGAGCGTCTGCGTCTGGATCGTCTTCGCGCAGATCACCGACTCGATGCCGCCCGCCGCGCCGAGCAGGTGGCCGGTCATCGATTTCGTCGAGCTGATCGCGACTTTCCGCGCGTGCTCGCCGAAGACCTTCTTGATCGCGAGCGTCTCGAACTTGTCGTTGTAGGGCGTCGAGGTGCCGTGCGCGTTGATGTAGTCGATCTCGGCTGGCGCCACGCGCGCGCTCGCGAGCGCGCGCGTCATCGCGAGCGAGAGTCCTTTCCCCTCCGGATCGGGCTGCGTGATGTGAAACGCATCCGAGGTCGCCGCGTAGCCCGCGAGCTCGCAGTAAATCCGCGCGCCGCGCCGCCGCGCGTGCGCCTCCGACTCGAGCACGAGCACGCCCGCGCCCTCGCCCATGATGAAGCCGTCGCGCTCGCGGTCGAACGGCCGGCTCGCTTTTTCCGGCGCGTCGTTGCGCGTGCTCATCGCCTTCATCGCGCAGAAGCTCGCATACGCGAACGGCGTGATCGCCGCCTCTGCGCCGCCCGCGATCATCACATCGGCCTCGCCGCGGCGGATCGCGTGCGCCGCTTCGCCGAGCGCGTGCGTGCCGGTCGCGCACGCGGAGACGATGCCGAAATTCGGCCCGCGCGCGCCATACTCGATCGCGACGAGCCCCGAGCACATGTTGCCGATCAGCGCGGGAATGGTGAAAGGCGACACCTTGCGCGGCCCGCGCTCGGCGAGATTCTTGAGCTGCGACTCGTAGGTATACATCCCGCCGATGCCGGAGCCGATGATCACGCCGATGCGATCGCCATCGAGCTTGTCCGTCGCCAGGCCCGAGTCGGCGACCGCCTGTTTCGCGGCGACAAAACCGAAGTGCGTGTAGCGGTCGTTGCGGCGCACTTCCTTCGGATCCATGTGCTGCGCCGGATCCCAGTCGCGCACCTCCGCGCCGATCTGGCTGGCGAAGTCGCCGGGATCGAACAGCGCCACGCGCCGCACGCCGCTGCGCCCCGCCACGAGGCTCGCCCAGAACGCGGCCGCGTCGTGACCGATCGACGTGACGACGCCGAGGCCGGTGACGACCACCCGGGACGAAGGCGAGGCGCTATCCATGAGCGGAAAAAAAGGACTCCAATCTCAGAAAACGAAAAGGCGTCCTGCCAGAAATTTCCGCGCGGGAAACAGGCAGAACGCCAAAAAATCGGAAACCCAAAATCAGGACTGACCGGCTTTACCTTTGATGTAGTCGATCACCTGGCCGACCGTCTGGAGCTTCTCCGCGTCGGACTCCGGAATCTCGCCCTTGATCTCGTCCTTGAACTCCTCCTCGAAAGCCATGATCAACTCGACCGTGTCGAGCGAATCGGCGCCAAGATCGTCCAGAAAGGAAGCCGTCGGCGTGATCTGCTCTTCATTCACGTTGAGCTGATTGACGATGATCTCCTTGACGCGTTGTTCGATGGTTTTTTGGTCGGCCATTTTGCGGAAAAATGAGAGGGAGAAAGGGTTTGAGCGGAGGGTTCACATCGCCATGCCGCCGTCAACGGAAAAAACCTGTCCGGTGATGTAGCCGGCCTCCTCGGAACAGAGGTAAGTCGCGAGGTTGGCGATGTCCGCCGCCTCGCCGAATCGTTTCAACGGCACCGCTTCCAGAATTTTCGCCGCGACTTCGGCGTTGTTCACGAACTCCGTCGTCATGTCCGTCTTGATGAAGCCGGGCGCGACCGCGTTCACCGTCACCGAGCGCCCCGCGAACTCGCGCGCGAGCGTCTTCGTGAGGCCGATCATGCCGGCCTTCGCCGCCGAGTAGTTGGCCTGGCCGGCGTTGCCCATGATGCCGCTGACCGAAGTGATGTTCACGATGCGGCCCCAGCGCGCGCGCGTCATCGGCCGCCCGAGATGCTTCGTCCAGTGAAAGCAGCTCGTGAGGTTCGTCGCGATCACATCGTCCCAATCCGCTTCGCTCATCCGAAACAGCAACCCGTCGCGCGTGATGCCGGCGTTGTTCACGAGGATGTCGATCGCGGGAAATTCCCTCAGCAACACCTCCGCCGCCGCCGCGACCGCGCCGCCGTCCGCGACGTCGACCGCATGCGCCTTCGCTTTGCCGCCGGCGGCGACGATCGCCGCGGCGGTCGCGCCGCACGAGTCGGCGGATTTCGACACGCAGATCACCGTCACGCCATGCCGCGCGAGCGTTTCCGCGATCGCCTTGCCGATGCCGCGGCCCGCGCCGGTGACGAGCGCCGTTCGATTGTTGAAAGTAAGCATAAGATGCGCGCAACCGCGCTGGAGCAGGGAGAAGGGAGAAACGAGCAGGAACAAACCAAAAAACCGCTCCAACGCCGCGTGTTTTCCTTCTCCCTTCTCCTTCCACCCTTCTCCGCCGCGCCACGCGCGGCTCAATACACGTCGCGCTGGTAGCGTTTGTCCTTCTTCATCTGCCGCACGTAGTCCGCGGCTTTTTCCGGCGTCAGGCCGCCCTGCTCCGCGATCACTTCGTGCAACGCCACATCGACGTCCTTCGCCATGCGTTTCGCGTCGCCGCACACGTAGAAATGCGCGCCGCCGTCGAGCCAGCGCCACAGCTCCGCCGCGTGCTCGCGCATCCGGTCCTGCACGTAGACCTTGGTCGCCTGGTCGCGCGAAAACGCCGTGTCGAGCCGCGTCAGCGCAGCGCTCGCCAGATAATCCGTCCACTCCTCCTCGTAGGGAAAATCCGTCGCGCGCTTCTGGTCGCCGAAGAAAATCCAGTTGCGCCCCTTCGCCCCGAGCGCGACGCGATCCTGCATGAAGCCGCGAAACGGCGCGATGCCCGTGCCCGGCCCGACCATGATGCAATCGCGCGCCGCATCCTCCGGCGGGCCGAAGTGCGAGTGCGACACAAACACCGGCACCGGCGCCGTGCCGACGGGCGCGCGGTCCGCGAGAAACGTCGAGCACACGCCGACGCGTCCGCGATGATTCGTCTCGTAGCGCACGATCGCGACCATGAGATGCACCTCGGTCGAAAACTTCCGTGGCGACGACGCGATCGAATACAGCCGCGGCATCAGCTTGCGCAACGCGTCCACGAATTCCTGCGGCGTCCACTTCGCGCTCGGGAATTCCGCGAGCAGATCGACGAACTCCCGCTCCTCCAGCCACGCGGTCAGCATCTCCTTCGCCTCCGGCGCGAGCAGCCCGAGCAGCTTCGCCTTCTCGTCGGCGGCCGCGGCCTTTTCCGCGAGCACCTCGACTACGCGCCGCGTCGGCTTCGCGAGCGCGAGCCGCTCGGTCAACGCCTCGCGCAGCGCGATCGGCGCGGCGAGTTTCAGCGCCGCGGGCGAGACCGGCTCGTCGCCGCGCGCGCCGAGCCGCCGCAAAATTTCCTCCACTTCCTCCGCGCGATTCCGCGGGAAAACGCCGAGCGAGTCGCCCGCCTCGTAGTGCAGTCCGCTGCCGGTGAGATCGACGATGAAGTGCCGCGTTTCCTTCGCGGAGCCGGGTTTGCTCAGCAGCCGGTTCTCCGTCAGCCGGGCCGGAAAGGGATTGTCTTTGGTGTAGGCGGAAACGGCGGCGGCTTCGGACATGAGGGGAAACGAAATAAAAACTGAAGCACGGCGACCGCGCCAAGCAAGAGCAGGTTTGCCTTCCGGCCCTCGTCTTTCAGGTTCAGCCTTCGCATGGAACCCATCCGCCTGCAAAAATTCATCGCCGAGGCCGGCGTGTGCTCGCGCCGCGCCGCCGAGGCGCTGATCGCGCAGGGCGAAGTGTGGGTCAACGGCGCGCCCGCCACGCTCGGCCAGAAAATCACGGCGGGCGTCGACAAGGTCACCGTCAGCGGCAAGCCCGTGCGCTCGACCGCACAGCCGCGCATCACCGTCGCCGTGCACAAGCCGCGCGGCCTCGTCTGCTCCAACGACGATCCGCATCACGCCGCCACCGTCTTCGAATTGCTGCCGCGCGAGTTCGCGAAATTCCGCTTCTTCTGCGCCGGCCGGCTCGATCTCGACAGCGAGGGCCTCGTGATTCTCACGACCGATGGCGAGCTCGCCCATCGCCTGATGCACCCGAGCAACACCGTCGTGAAGCGCTACCACGTGATGCTCAAGCGCCCGTTCCCCGCCTCGCGCCTCGGCCAGCTCGTCCGCGGCGTCATGATCGAAGGCGAACGGCTCAAGGTCGAGCGCGCCGCGCTGATCAACGCCGGCGCCGACGAAGCGTCCACCGATCTCGACGTGCACATGCACCACGGCAAGAAGCGCGAGATCCGCCAGCTCTTCACGACGCTCGGCTTCGACGTCAAACGCCTGCGCCGCTACCAGATCGGCGCGCTCCAGCTCAAGGGAATCCCGTTGCGTGCCGGGAAACTCCTTTCTACGAAGGAAGTCGAACTGCTCTTCCGCAACCCGCGCACGCCGCGCGCCGCCTTCGAAGCCTCCGCGCCCGCGCGCTCCACGACTTTCGCCCATGAAGACTAATCTCCTCCGCTGCCCGCACCGCCTCGTCCGCGCCCTCGCCGTCTGGTCGGCCGCCACCGCCGCGCTCGGCGCCGCGCCGCTCGCCGAGACGACCGCCGTGCACACGAAGCCCGACGCCGCCGCGCCCGCGATCACGTTTCTCAAGGCCGGCACCGAGCCCGTCGCGGTCACCGGCGCCGTCGCCGACACACCCGCGGGCTGGATGGCGATCGAGTTGCCGGGACCGTTCGAAGGCTACGTCGAAAGCAAGGACCTGATGAAGAGCCTCGACGTGAAACCCGGCGCGCCGATCCGGCTCGCGCCCAAGCCCGACGCGCCCGTCCTCGCCGTCGCGGAAAAAGGCGACAAGACCTCGATCGCCGGCATCCACGGCAAATGGATGCAGATCAGCCTCGAGAAAAAACTCACCGGCTACATCAACCTCGGCGGCACGCCCGGCTATCTGCCGCCACTCGCGACGACGCCCGCCACCGCGGCGCCCGCACCGTTGAATCCGCCGTCGACCGCCGCGCCACTCTCGCCCGCGCCCGTCGCGCCGTCGGCCTACGGCGTCACCACCGCCGGCCAGCCCGCGCCGATGGTCAATCTCGGCGACGGCGGCGCGAGCTCGCTGCCGCGGCAGTTCGCCGGAAAATTCGTCACGACGCGCCGGGCCTTCACGCCGCGCCGTCCCTACGACTGGGCGCTCAACGACGACGCCGGCAAGCGCTTCGCTTATCTCGACGTCTCGAAACTTCTTCAGACCGACCAGATCGAAAAATACGCCAACCACGAGATCGTCGTCTTCGGCACCGCGCGCAGCACCGTCGACGGCAAGGACCTCGTGATCCAGGTCGAGACGCTACAGTTGAAGTAGCCAGTAGCGGGTAGCGAGTAGCGAGCATCATGCCGCGACGGCGATGCCTTGGCTCTACTCGCTACTCACTACTCGCTACTCGCTACTTTCATGGACCTCATCGACGGAAATAAAATCGCCGCGGACATCATCGCGGAATTGAAGACCGAGGTCGGCGCGCTCGCCAGCCGCAAACCGTGCATCGCGCTCGTGCGCGTCGGCGAGGATCCGGCGTCGGTCTCCTACGTGAAGAAAAAGGAAAAGACCGCGGCGGAAATCGGCGTGACGAGCCGCATCATTCTGCCGCCCGTTTCGATCACGCAGGCCGAGTTGTTCCAGTTGATCGACGAGCTCAACGCCGATCCCGCCGTCGACGGCATCCTCGTGCAGTCGCCGCTGCCGAAACATATCGACGAGGTCGCCGTGTTTCGCCGCGTCGCGCCGGAGAAGGACGTCGACGGTTTCAACACGATCAATCTCGGCAAGGTCGCACAGGAGGACGACACCGGCTTCGTCGCGTGCACGCCAGCGGGCATCATGGAACTGCTCGCGCGCAGCGGCGTCGATCTGAAGGGCCGGCACGTCGTCGTCCTCGGCCGCTCGCTCATCGTCGGCAAACCCGTCGCGCTGCTCGCGCTTCAGAAAAAAGCCGGCGCGAACGGCACCGTCACCATCTGCCACTCCGGCACCTCCAACCTCGCCGCGCTCACGCGCCAGGCCGACGTGCTCATCGCCGCGATCGGCAAGGCGGAGTTCGTCACCGCCACGATGGTGAAACCCGGCGCCGTCGTGATCGACGTCGGCATCAACCGCGTGCCCGACGCCACGAAGAAAACCGGCTACCGCCTGACGGGCGACGTGCATTTCTCCACCGTGTCGCCGCTCTGCGCGAAGATCACGCCCGTGCCCGGCGGCGTCGGCCCGATGACGGTCGCGATGCTGATGAAGAACACGGTGAAGGCGTTTCGCCTGCGCGCGAAGCCGGCGTGATTTACCTCGCGCCGTTGCGCCGGTAAGGAGACGTCGCGTCGAATTTCGCCTGCTGCTCCGCTGTGAGCAGCGCGCGCAGCCGGTCGCGCACGTCGTTGTTCCAGCGAAAGGCGCGCAGCGGGTGATCGGGCCCGGCGGCCGCGATCTGCGCCCGCACCTCGTTCCAGAAAATCTGGTTCGCCGCCGCCTTCTGCTCGGCGGTCAGCGCCACGATCCGGTCCAAGCTTGCGACCTGATTGTCCGGATTGACCGGCATTCCGCCGCCCTGACCCTGCGGCGTGAAATCGTATTTTTGCCGCTGCGCGGGCGTGAGGATGTCGCGCACTTCTTTTTTCGTTGTCTGCCGAACTTCCATTCCTTGCACGAGCCGCTCCTGCGTCGAGGGAAACAGGAGCAGCGACTCCAGCTCCTCCTCGAAAATTTGCAGCGCGACCTGTTTTTGATCCGGCGACAATCCGACCAGCGCATCGAGCTGCGCGACGCGTTTGTCGGGCGCCATCATCGTCAATCCGCCGCCGTTCACCTGCGGCGTGCGGTCGTAGGTCTTCTGCTGCTCGGGCGTGAGCACGGCGCGCACGTCCGCCCGCGATTTCTCCATCAGCTCGAAACGAACCATCGGGTCGCCCTTCGCGCCCAACGCAGCCAAAGCCGACTCCTGCTGCTGAAACACGTCGGCGAGGCGCGCTTTTTGATCGGCGCTCAAGCCCACCAGCGCGTCGATCCGCGCGATGCGCTGGTCGATGGAGATCGGCGCGGCGGGCGCGACGTTGGAAAAAAGCGCCCAGCCGAGGGCCAGCGCGACAAACCGGCGAAGGGATGTTTTCATGCGAAGGGAGAGTTTCATGGGTGTAGTGCGAGGCGGAAAAAAATTCACGGCGGCGTCTCGGTCCGGTTCATTCGTTGCCCGGATTTCGCGGCGCCGGTTTGAAAAACTGCGGCGCCGCCGCGATCTCGTCGCGATGCGCCGCGCAATACGTCAGCCCCGCGGGCGTGAGCACGGCGGCGCCGTTGGCGGTGACCTTGACCCAACCTTTCAGGCGCAGCATCCGCCGGCCGACGGCGAAGTCCGGAAATTTTTCGCCGTCCGGCGTCACCCGCAGCGCCCAGCGATGGTTCGGCAGCGTGCCGGGATTTTCCTCGCGCGACCACAGCGCCTTCAGCAGGTGCTGCTCCTCCGCGTGCAGTTCGCGAAACGAAACCTCGGTGACGGCCGGATTTGTCTTTCCATTCGCGACTGCCGGCGGCGGATCGGAGACCGGATTGCTGCGCGCAATCTCGTCGGCCGAAATCGACGAGACTTCGACATTCGTCGCCTCCTCCGAGGCGCTACGCGCCGTCGACGCGACGGGCGATGGCTTCACCGTCGATCGCGCAGCGGACGGCCAGAAAGAATACGCCGCCCCGCCGAGCAGTCCGACCACGAGCATCGCGCCGCCCACGCTCAGGGCCGGCGACGCCTTCACGGCCTGCGCCCAGCGCGCGAGGCGCGAGACCGGCCCGAGCACGCGCGCCTGCTGGACGGCAAATCCCGCGACCGCGGACGCGAGCGGCATCGGGGCTGCGACCGCATGCTGTGTCGCGAGCACGCCGCTCAAGGCCGCGCCCGTCGAGGCGACGCCGCGCCGCGCCAGCGCCGCGCGCAGCCGGTCGAGCGCGCGATTCACGCGCATCCGCGCGGCATCCGCGCTGAGCGCGAGGCTCACGCCGACCTCGGCGAAGGAGCGGCCCTCGAAAAAATGCAGCAGCACCGCGTCGCGATCGGCCGGCGGCAAGACATCCAGCGCCTCGTCGATGAGCGGCCGGATGCGATCCCAATCGGACGCCGGCGTCGCGTTCAGTTCATTCCTCATGTGTGCCTCCATTTCGTGCGTTCGCCGCCGCCGCTCGGTGCGCACGGCCTGCGCTGCGGCGAAACGCGTGCTCGTGTGCAACCAGCCGGCCAGCGACGTGCGGCCGGCGAGCGCGGATGCTTTCCGCGCGAGATCGAGAAAAACCTTCTGCGTCACATCGTCCGCCAGGTGTGCGTCGCCCCCGACGCGCCGCAGCGCCGCGAAATAGACGACGTTGATGTGCCGCTGCACGAGCTCGGCGAACGCGTCGTCCGCCCGGTCGGCGGCATAGCGATGAAGCAGTTGCGCGTCGTCCATGGCTGGTCACGCCCCGCCGAATCCGCGCGTGAAAATTTCCGCGAGCGCGACGACCGCCGCGGTCGCGAAGATCCCTTGCGCCCGCGCGAGCGCGCCGCGTCCCGCGCGAAAAATCGCGGCGGCGTTGGTCACGAGCAGCGGCCCCAACACCGCGCCGCCGAGCCGCAGCAGCGCGCCGCGCACCGGCGTGCCGCGCCGTTCCTCCCGCACGCCCGTCAGCACGGCGCCGGCGAGCCACGTCGATAGCGCGAGCACTCGCCAGCGAAGGACGAGGGGATCAAGGGAATGCGAAAGGCTCATGCGGTTTGCGGACAGGTTTCGGCCATAGCAGCCGGCCGCGGTGAAAACGAACAGAGTTTCGCCGCCCGCTACAAATCTTGCGCCCGCGTGCGGCAACCCTTTTTCTTCATCGGACATGGCCGCCCCTTCCATCCTCGTCGTTGATGACCAGCCCATCAACGTCCAGCTCCTCAAGCGCAAACTGGAGCGTGAGGGCATCCGCGTGCACACCGCCTACAACGGCCTCGAAGCACTCGAGTCCATCAGGAAAGAGCAGCCCGACCTCATCCTCCTCGACGTGATGATGCCCGACATGGACGGCATCGAGGTCTGCCAGCGCCTGCAGGCCAACGAAAGCACCCGCGGCATTCCCGTCATCTTCATCACCGCGCGCACCACGAAGGAAAGCAAACTCGAGGGCCTGAGCGTCGGCGCGGTCGACTACATCACCAAGCCCATCGATCTCGACGAGACGCTCGCGCGCGTGCAGACGCAGCTGCGCTTCGTCTCGATCAACCGGCAGCTCGTCGACCTCACGCGCCGCCTCGAGGAATCACGCAAGGCCGCCACGATCGGCGCCGTCACGCAGGGCATCGCGCACAATCTGAACAATCTCCTCGGCGTCGTCATCGGCTACCTCGATCTCGTCAAAGCCTATTACGACAAACCCGAGCAGGTGAAAAAGAACGCGCAGCACGTCGAGGACGCCGTGCAGCGCATCGTCTCGATCATCAAGCAACTCAGCACGCTCGTCGTGAAATCGCGCCCGCCGCTCATCAAGGCCGGCGTGCAAAAACTCCTCGAAGGCGGGATCGCGCGTTTCCACGAGGACTACAAACTCACCGCGCCGATCACGATCGCCAACCCGCTCGAGCACCTGCCGATCGATACGAACTACGAAATTTTCGAGGAGGTCCTCGCGAAGGTGCTCATCAACGCGTGGGAAGCCTACGACAACAAGCCCACCGATCCGCGCCCGATCACGATCCACACGCGCACCGTCGTGAAACCCGAGGAAGGCCAGTTCGTCGAGATTCGCGTCGAGGACCACGGCCACGGCATCGACCACGACGTCCGCGACAAGATGTTCGAGCCTTTCGTCAGCACGAAGAACACCGTCGGCGTCGGCATGGGCCTCACCGTTGCGCGGCACGCGCTGCGCAATCTCGGCGGCGAAGTCACGATGACCGACACCGCCGGCGGCGGCGCGACCGCGGTGCTCATGCACCCCGTCGAGAAAAAGGCGAAGAAAAGCCTGGGCGAGGACTGAGCTCATGGCGCAAATCGCATTCCTCGGCGCCGGCAACATGGCCGCCGCTATGGTCGACGGCCTGCTCGCGCAAAACGTCGCCGCGAAAACCGACCTCGTCTGCTTCAGCGGCTCCGGCAAAACCGCCGCCGCGCTCGCCGCGCGCACCGGCATTGCGCAGGCGCACTCGCTCGCCGAGTTGCTCGCGCGCGCCGACACGCTCGTCGTCGCGTTCAAGCCGCAGCACCTCGCCGCCGCCGATCCGCAGCTCGCCGAGCTCACCGCCGGCAAGCTCGTGCTCTCCGTGCTCGCGGGCAAAAAACTTCCGCGGCTCGCGCAGGCGTTTCCCCGCGCGCGCGACCTCGTCCGCACCATGCCCAACACGCCCGGCCAGATCGGCGCGGGCATGACCGGCTGGTGCGCGCATCGGCCGCTCGCACCCGCCGACCGCGCGATCGTCGAACGGCTTTTGGGCGCGCTCGGACAGGCGCTCGAAATCGCCGAGGCGGAAATGGACGCGCTCACCGCGATCAGCGGCTGCGGCCCGGCTTATCTTTTCGAATTCGCCGCGGCATTGCGCGACGCGGGCGTCGCCGCCGGCCTCGAAAAATCGACCGCCGAAAAACTCACCGTCGAGACGCTGCTCGGCGCCGCGCGCCTGCTCGCGCGCAAGAACGTCGACCCGGAAATCCTGCGCAACCAGGTCACCTCGCCCAACGGCGTGACGTTCGCCGGCCTGAAGCGGATGGAAGCGCACGATTTCCGCGGGATGATCCGGGACACGATCCTCACCGCGAAAGCGCGCTCCGAGGAGTTGTCGAAAGACGGCTGATGGCCGACGGGCGGAGCCGCGAAGTCGTAATTTCGTGCTTCCGCCCTTCCGCGCTTCCGCGATTAGCTTCCGCCATGAGCACTCTCCACGGCCGCATCCTCGTCACCGGCGGCGCGGGCTTCATCGGCAGCGCGCTCGTCGCGGCGCTCAACCAGCGCGGGCTCACCGACATCGTCGTCACCGATTTTCTCGGCAGCGACGAAAAGTGGAAGAACCTCGTCCCGCTGAAATTCGCCGACTACATCGAGGCCGACGTTTTTCGCGCCACGCTCCGCCAGCACGGCGAGGCGTTCGGCCGGTTCTCGACCGTGTTTCACCTCGGCGCGTGCTCCTCGACCACGGAAAAAAACGCCGCCTGGCTCGCCGACAATAATTTCGCCTACACGAAGGAGCTCGCCTCGTGGTCGCTCGCGCACGGCGGCCGCTTCATCTACGCCTCGTCCGCCGCGACCTACGGCGACGGCGCGCAGGGCATGGACGACAAGGACGACAACCTCGCGCGGCTGCGTCCGCTCAACATGTATGGCTACTCGAAGCATCTCTTCGACCTGCACGCGCAGCGCGCCGGCTGGCTCGCGCGCATCGTCGGCGTGAAATATTTCAACGTCTTCGGTCCAAACGAGGACCACAAGGCCAACATGCGTTCGCTCGTCCACAAGGCGCACCAGCAAATCCTCGCGACCGGCCGCGTGCAGTTGTTCAAGAGCCACAAGCCGGAATTCAAGGACGGCGAGCAGCAGCGCGATTTCCTCTACGTGAAGGACGCCGTCGAGATGACGCTTCATTTTGCCGAGCACCCGAAAGGCGAGCAGGCCGCCGGCCTCTACAACCTCGGCAGCGGCGAGGCGAACACCTGGCTCACGCTCGCGCGCGCGATCTTCGCCGCGCTCGGCCGCGAGCCGAAGATCGAATTCATCGACATGCCCGAGACGCTGCGCGGCAAATACCAGTATTTCACCCGCGCCGAAATCGCGAAGCTCCGCGCCACCGGCTACTCGCGCCCGATGACGCCGCTCCCCGACGCCGTCCGCGACTACGTGCAGAATTATCTGACGCCGGGAAAAAAGCTCGGCGAGTGACATCGTCGAAACGGTCGTCCGGCCCGGAGAAGAAAAGATAAATGGAAACGCGGCGCCCTCGGCGCGTTTTCCTATTTCACCAGAATCTCCGCCGCCTTCACGCGGTCCAGCGCGCCTTCCCATTTCGCGATCACGAGCGTCGCGACGGTGTTGCCGATGAAGTTCGTGATCGTGCGCACCTCGGACATGAAACGGTCGATGCCGTAGATGATCGCGAGCCCGGCGACGGGAATCTTCCCCGTGGTCTCCAGCGTCGCCGCGAGCACGATGAAGCCGCTGCCGGTGATTCCTGCCGCGCCTTTCGAGGTCAGCAGCATCACGAGGAGCAGCCCGAGTTGCTGCGCAAGCGTGAACGGCGTCTCCGTGGCCTGCGCGAGAAACACCGCCGCGCTCGTCAGGTAGATGCACGTGCCGTCGAGGTTGAACGAGTAGCCCGCGGGCACGACGACGCCGACGATCGGCTTCGCGCAGCCGATGCGCTCCATTTTTTCCATCAGGCCCGGCAGCGCCGCCTCCGACGACGAAGTCCCGACCGCGATGAAGATTTCCTCGCGCACGTATTTCAGCACGCGCCAGAAATCGAAACCCGCCGCGCGCGCGATGCCGCCGAGCACCACGATGATGAACACCGCGCACGTGCCGTAGACGCACAGCATGAGCTGCCCGAGCGACACCAGCGCGTGCACGCCGAATTTTCCCACCGTGAAACCCATCGCGCCAAACGCGCCAAGCGGCGCGAGGCGCGTGACGAGTCGCACGATCCCGAAAATCACGCGCGCGATTTCGTTGATCAGGTTCATCACCGGCCGGCCGTGCTCGCCCATTTGCGCGAGCGCGCAGCCGAACAGCAGCGCGAGCACCAGCACCTGTAGAATATCGCCGTCCGCGAACGCGCCGAGAAATGTCTTCGGGATGATGTTCAGCAGAAACGCCGTCGTCGACTGGGTCGCCCCTTGATTGATGTAGCTCGCGACCAGCTTGGTATCGAGCGTCGCCGGATTCGCGTGCAGGCCCGCGCCGGGTTTGAAGACGTTGACCACCACGAGGCCGATCGCGAGCGCGAGGGTCGTCACGAGCTCGAAATAAACCAGCGCCTTCAAGCCGACGCGCCCGAGCCGTTTCAAATCGCTCATGCCCGCGATGCCCGCGACGACCGTCGTGAAGATGATCGGCGCGATCAGCATCTTGATCAGCTTGATGAAGCCGTCGCCGAGCGGCTGCACCGCGACGCCCCACTCGGGCTTCAACCCGCCGACGATCGCACCCGCGACGACCCCGAGCAGCACCTGCAGATAGAGCGTGTCGCGCTTCTTCGGCGGCGCGGCGGCCGCCAAGTGGGGATCGGGGTGCATCCGTCGCGAAGTTGAGCGGCACGCTTGCGCTCGTCAAAGCCGGAGGCGCCGCACCAAAGCATTTGCCTCGCGCGCGGCATCCGTGTTTCACCGTAGGCCGTTACCCCACGGCTTTGACGGTTTCTAAACTGAAACTCGTCCGCGCCGATAGCGTCTCGAAGCGAAACCCACGACTCGCGCGTTACCCGCGAAAATTCCCATGCCCATCTCCTCGCCTCACGACGACCACGCCCACCACCCTCATCCCTGCTGCGGCATCTCGACGAACATCGAGGATTACTTCCTCACGCGCCGCCAGTTTCTGAATCGCATGGGCATGGGCCTCGGCGGGCTCGCGCTCGCGACGCTGCTCGATCCGCATGACCTGATTGCGGCCGATGCTTCCACCGCCGCGGCCAATCGCGCGCTCGGCGCGGCGAGCGGCGCGACCCTGAACTCGTCGAGCGGCCCGCTCGCACCGAAGCCGCCGCACTTTCCCGCCAAGGCGAAAGCCATCATCCACATCTTCGCGCAGGGCGCGCCGTCGCACGTCGACACGTGGGATCCAAAACCCGCGCTCGCGAAGATGAACAACAAATCCATCGGCGACGGCATCGCGATGGGTTCGCCGTTCAAGTTTGCCAAATACGGCCAGAGCCAGCTCGAGGTGAGCGACCTCTTCGCGCGCACCGCGGCGCACGCCGACGATCTCGCGGTCGTCCGCTCGATGTGGACCGACATCCCCGCGCATGAAGTCGCGACGGTGTTCATGAACACGGGCTCGCTCCGCATCATCAAGCCGAGCATGGGCTCGTGGCTCGTCTACGGCCTCGGCACCGAAAACCAGAATCTTCCCGGCTTCATCGCGCTGCGCGGCGGCCGGCTGCCGCCCGGTGGCGCGACGAATTACGGCGCGTCGTTTCTTCCCGGCGTCTATCAGGGCGCGAGCGTCAACACCCAGGCGCCAACCGTGCCGCAGATGATCCAGAACATCCGCAACGGCTACCTCGGTGCGCGCGAGCAGCGCCGCCAGCTCGATTTCATTCATCAGCTCAACGATCTCCACGCGCAGAATCTCCAGCGCGACGCCGCGCTCGAGACGCGCCTGCAAAGCTACGAGATCGCGTTCCGCATGCAGGCGGAGGCGATGGACGCTTTCGACATCATGAAGGAATCCGCCGAGACGCGCACCGCCTACGGCATTCCCGAGCGCCCCGTGTTTGGCAACCAGGCCGCCGGCACGCCCGGCGATGTCGGCAAGCAGCTCCTCATCGCGCGCCGGCTCGTCGAGCGCGGCGTCCGCGTCGTGCAGGTCTGGCACGATGGCTGGGATCACCACCAGGATCTCGAGGATCGCATCACCAAAAAATCCGCCGAGATCGATCAGCCGCTCGCCGCGCTCCTCGCCGATCTCAAGCAGCGCGGGCTGCTCGATTCCACGCTCGTGATCTGGGGCGGCGAATTCGGCCGCAAGCCCACGCGCGACAAGAATGACACGAGCAACGAAAAACCCGGCCGCGATCACAACGCGAAGGCGTTCTCGATCGTGATGGCCGGCGGCGGCGTGAAAGGCGGCTCGGTTTACGGCGCGACCGACGAATTCGGCACCGCCGCGGTGAAGGACAAGGTGCACGTCCACGATCTGCACGCCACCATCCTCGCCGCGATGGGCCTCGAGCACACGAAGCTCACCTATCGTTTCAACGGCCGCGATTTTCGCCTGACCGACGTCGCGGGCAACGTCGTGAAACCGCTGCTCGCCTGATCGCCATGCGCCGCCGCAGCCCCTTCGTCCCATCCGTCGCATTGGCCGCATTGGCTGTATCCGCGCTCGCTCTCCTTTGCCCCGCTCTCCGCGCCGCCGACACCACGCCCGCGATTTCCTCGAGCGACCTGCAGTTCTTCGAGTCGCGAGTCCGTCCCATTCTCGTCGACCGCTGCTACAAATGCCACAGCCGCGACGCCGATAAAGTCCGCGGCGGCCTCATGCTCGACACGCGCGAAGGCTGGCTCCACGGCGGCAACACCGGCCCCGCCATCGTGCCCGGCAAGCCCGACGACTCGCTCATCGTGCAGGCGATCCGCTACAAGGACGAAGACCTGCAGATGCCGCCGAAGGGCGACAAACTTTCCGATCGCGAGATCGCCGATCTCACCGAATGGATCCGCCGCGGCGCGCCCGATCCGCGCTCGCTCGTGGCGAAGGGCAGCTCGTCCGCCTACGGCGGCGTCGGCAAGGACCACTGGTCGTTTCAGCCCGTGAAAAAACCCGCGATCCCGACGGTGATCGACGCCGCGTGGTGCAAAAACCCCATCGACAACTTCGTCCTCGCGAAGCTCGAGGCCAACGGCATGAAGCCCAATGAAGCCGCGGATAAATCCACGCTGCTGCGCCGCGTTTACTTCGATCTCGTCGGCCTGCCGCCGAGCATTCGCGAGCTCCAGGATTTCCTCAACGACTCGTCGCCCGACGCCTACGAGAAGGTCGTCGACCGCCTCCTCGCCTCGCCTTTCTACGGCGAACACTGGGGCCGCTACTGGCTCGATGTCGCGCGCTACTCCGACACGAAAGGCGACGCGCCGCCGCGCAACGATCCGCGCTTCCCGCACGCGTGGACGTATCGCGACTGGGTGATCGCCGCCTTCAACTCCGACCTGCCCTACAACGACTTCATTCTCGAGCAGCTCGCCGGCGACCGCGTCGAGGCCGCGATCGAGAAAAAAGACAAGGACAAGGGCCAGCCCGCCCCGACCGACCGGTGGCCGCTCGCCGCGCTCGGCTTCCTCACGCTCGGCAACCAGTTCGACGGCCGCCGCGACGACATCATCGCCGACCAGATCGACGTCACGTGCAAGGCCTTCCTCGGCCTCACCGTCGCCTGCGCGCGCTGCCACGACCACAAATTCGACCCGATTCCGCAGAAGGATTATTATTCGCTCTACGGCGTCTTCGCCAACAGCCAGCCGCCCGCCACGCTGCCCACGCTCCAGCGCGATCCGCCGCAAACCGACGAGCTGCGCGCCTATTTCTCCAAGGCCGCCGAGCTCCAGAAAAAAGAAGAAGCGCTGCAGGCGCAAAGAGCCGAGTTCCAGGCCGAGGCCCGCCGCACGCGCACGCGCGATCGCGACAAGCAGCGCGAACTCGCCCGCGCCGAAAGCGCGCTCAACCGCGAGGTCAACGACCTCGAATCCAGCGATCCCGGCGTGCCGCCGCGCGCCAACACGATCTACGATGTCCCGCGCTCGCGCGACTATCCCGTCCTGCTTCGCGGCGAGGCGCAGAACAAGGGCGACATCGTCCCGCGCCGCTTCCTCGAAATCCTTTCGCCCAATCCGAAAAAACGCCCCGAGTGGCACGAAGGCTCCGGCCGCGTCCAGCTCGCCGCCGCGATCATCGATCCGAAAAACCCGCTCACGGCGCGCGTGATCGTCAACCGCATCTGGCAGCAGCACTGGGGCGCCGGTTTTGTTTCCACGCCCGACGATCTCGGCAACATGTCCACGCCGCCGACGCATCCCGAACTGCTGGACTGGCTCGCCTCGACATTTCTGGAGGACGGCTGGTCGATCAAAAAACTCCAGCGCCTCATCGTGCTCAGCGCCGCCTACCGGCAGAGTGCGAAGACCAACCCGCAGTTCGCCGAGGCCGATCCCGACAACAAGCTCCTCTGGCGCTACAATCTGCGCCGGCTCGATTTCGAGCAGATGCACGACGCGCTGCTCACGATCACCGGCGAGCTCGACCCGAAGATGGGCGGCAAGCCCGTGCCGATCAGCAGCGAAGATTTCGCGAAACGCCGCGCCGTCTACACGTTGATCGACCGCAGCAATCCGCCCGAGCTGCTCACGCAGTTCGATTTTCCCAGCCCCGATGTCGAATCGGGCCACCGCTACGCCACGCTCGTGCCGCAGCAGGCGCTGTTCCTCATGAACAGCCCGATGGTCATCGAAGCCGCGCGCAAACTCGTCGACCGCCCTGTCTTCGCCAATCTCAAGTCCGACGAGGACCGCGTCACCGCGCTCTACCTCGCAATCTACCAGCGCATCCCGACGAAACAGGAAATAGCGCTCGGCTCGCGCTACGTGAAATCCAATCCCGCCGGCACCGCCGTCGATCTCCGCGATCCCGCTGCGTCCGCGCCGCAACTCACGCCGAAGGAATCGCGTCAGCAGACCCGCCAGGCCGCCGCGCCGAATGCGAAACGCCCGCAAGGCCGCTTCTCCAACCAGGTCGGCGGCCTCGGCGCCGGCGAATACCACGCGCCCATCGACGCGTGGACCAAGCTCGCCCACGCGCTCCTCCAGTCGAACGAAGCGATCTTCTACGACTGAGGCTGCCGCGAAGGCTGGCGCATTTTTTTGACCCGCCGCCCGAGGAACTTTGCTCGTTTCGCGCCGGCGAATTAAAACCCGCCGCCTACGGCCCGAGCAGTTTCCGATGCTCCGCGTCGTCGTAGCCGCCATCGTCGTCGCTCGCGACGATCGGCTCGACCGCCTCGACAAAGCGCAGCCCGTCCAGAAAACTCCACAGCCAGCACGCGCCATCGCGCCGGTCGTGCACCAGCAGGTAGTCGGGCACCCGGTCGCGCCGCGCGCTCGCGATGCTGAATTGTCCCTCCGTCAGCTCGTCGAGCATCTGCGGAAGCAGCGACACCGGCTGCGTCGCGTCCAGCGACACCGTCCAGCTCGCACTCACTCCCATCGGCACCTGCCCCTGGAAATAGTAGCCGAAAAATCGCGGCGGCAAAAAATACCCCGTCGCCCGCAGGCGCCGCAGTTGCTCGTTCACCAGCGACACAAAGCCCACCCGCCACGGAAAATCTTCCGGCAGCGCAAACCCGGGGAGCGGGATGAGAACGTTTTCGGTCATGGGGAGCCTTCGCTTGGGTGTTTAACGGCTCGCGCCCCGCAAACCTGAAGTCCGAGCGAGCATGAGCGGCATAGACCCGCGTTCAGCAGGATAAGTGCCGCGCGATCCGGTCGCGCTTGCCCGCCCGCGCCGGCCGCTCACCTTGTGGCGTCGTGCCGCTCCGTCGCAAACTCCAGCAGCTCCTCGACGAACTCGCCGCCGTCGATGATCCCCAGGAGCGGCTCGCGCTCGTCCTCGACCGTGCGAAAAAAATTCCGCCGCTGCCCGCCGCCGCCCGCACCGCCGCCCATCGCGTGCCCGGCTGTATCTCGCCCGTCTGGTTGCACAGCGAAATGCACGGCGACCACTGCATTTTCCACGGCGACGCCGAATCGCCGCTCGTCCGCGGCCTCGTCGTGCTGCTCTGCGAATTCCACCGCGGCGCCACGCCCGCGCAGATCCTCGCGACCGATGCCGACCCGCTCGACGCCCTCGGCCTCGCCCGCCACCTCTCGCCCACCCGCCGCAACGGCCTCGCCGCCGTGCGCGGCGCGATCCGCGCCTTTGCGCGGCAACACCTCGCCACCCACGCGTCCGCGCCATGAACGCCGCGCTCGATCCGCCGCTCTACGACGCGCACAACCACCTGCAGGACGCGTGGCTCGCGCCGCACCGCGCGCAGGTCTTCGCCGCTCTCGCGCGCCTGCCGCTGCGGCGCGCCGTCGTCAACGGCACGAGCGAAACCGATTGGAACGACGTCGCCGCCCTCGCGCGCGAACACGCTTTCGTTCTGCCGAGCTACGGCCTGCACCCGTGGAATCTCGGCCACGCGACACCGCACTGGCGCGACGCTTTGCGCGCGCAGCTCGACCGCGAGCGGCACGCGACGATCGGCGAGATCGGACTCGACCGCTGGATCCTCGACCGCGCGAAGCCCGACGATCCGCGCCTCGCCGGCCTGCGCCGCGCGCCGCTCGAAGAACAACTCGATGCCTTCGCGTGGCAGCTCGCGCTCGCCGCCGAGCGCAATGTGCCCGCCTCGATCCACTGCCTCGATGCTTGGGGCGTGTTGCTCGACACGCTGCGCCGCGGCCCGCGGCCCGCGCGCGGATTCCTGCTCCACGCCTATGGCGGTTCTGCCGAGCTGGCGCGCGAGTTCGCCGCGCTCGGCGCGTATTTTTCGTTCAACGGATATTTCCTCGGCGAGCGCCAGGCCGCGAAACGCAGCGTCTTCAAAAATATTCCGCTCGATCGCCTGCTCGCCGAAACCGACGCGCCCGCGATGCCGCTTCCCGCCGCGCTGCGCAGTTACGAACTGCCCGGTCTTGCCGACGGCAACCCGATCAACCACCCGGCCAACATCGGCGCGGTTTACGCCGGCCTCGCCGAGCTGCGTGGCATATCGCGCCGCGATCTCGCGCAGCAATTGGAGAAAAATTTTCTGCGGCTCTTCGGCGCGACGACGCGGTGACTTCGCGAGGCCGGAGCCGGACCACGCGACGACGCGAGGACAATATCTGCGCAGGGTTTTCAGCTTCGTGCGCTGTGTGCGCCCTTCCCACCGCCCTGATGAGGGCTCATTGTCTGGACTCGCGACGACTGCTTGCGCAGCCGGGTGTCTCCTTCCATCTGCACGCCAATCGCCGCCCGCGCTCGCGTCCGACTTCGTCCCCGTCCCGTCTTGTCCCTTCCACTTCCCACGATCATCCAAGGCGGCATGGGCGTCGCCGTCTCGAACTGGCGTCTCGCCCGCGCCGTGGCCCTGACGGGCGAGCTCGGCGTCGTGTCGGGCACCTTGTTGCCCGTCGTGCTGGCCCGGCGACTGCAGCAGGGCGACGCCGAGGGACACCTGCGCCGCGCCTTCGACGCGTTCCCGCTGCCCGCGATCGCGGAGCGGGTGTGGCGCGAATTTTTCGTCGCCGGCGGCCTCGCGGCCGGGCAGCCGTTCAAGCTCACGCCGCTGCCGGCGTTTCCGCCGAGCCGCGAATTTGTCGAGCTCACGGTCCTCGCGAATTTCGCCGAAGTCTACCTCGCGAAGGAAGGCCACGCCGGGCGCATCGGCATCAATCTCCTCGAGAAAATCCAGCTTCCCACCCTCGCCTCGCTCTACGGCGCGATGCTCGCAGGCGTGGACTACGTGCTGATGGGCGCGGGCATCCCGCGCGCGATTCCCGGCGTGCTCGACCGGCTCGCGCGCGGCGAAATCGCCGAGCTGAAAATCGACATCGCCGGCAGCACGCCGGAACAGGACTGCACCGTGCGTCTCGATCCGCACCATCTTTTTCCCGCGGTTCCGCCCGCGCTGCGACGCCCCGAATTTCTCGCCATCGTTTCGTCAGCGACCCTCGCGCTCACGCTCGCGCGCAAATCGACCGGACAGGTCAACGGCTTCGTGATCGAGACCGCGCCCGCGGGCGGCCACAACGCGCCGCCGCGCGGCCCGCTTCAGCTCTCCGCCTCGGGAGAACCGATCTACGGCCCGCGCGACACGCCTGACTTGCCGAAAATCCGCGAGCTCGGGCTGCCCTACTGGCTCGCCGGCGCTTTTTCGCGACCCGACAAACTCGCCGAGGCCCGCGCGCAGGGCGCCGCGGGCGTGCAGGTCGGCACCGTCTTCGCGTTTTGCGAGGAGTCCGGCATCATGCCCGCGCTGAAGCGCCGGTTCCGGGAGTTGATTCGGGCCGGGGCCGCGCGCGTGCACACCGATCCTTTCGCATCGCCCACCGGTTTTCCGTTCAAGATCGCCCAACTCGCGCACACGTTGTCCGAGGCGGAGATTTTCGGCGCCCGGCCGCGCCTCTGCGATCTCGGGTATTTGCGCCAGCTCTTCCGCCGCGCCGATGGCTCGGTCGGCTATCGCTGCGCCGCCGAACCGGAGGCGGATTACCTGCGCAAGGGCGGCGCCGCCGCCGAGCTCGTCGGCCGGAAATGCCTCTGCAACGGGCTCGCCGCCACCGTCGGGCTGGGCCAGATACGCGCCGCGCAGGCCGAAGCGCCGCTGGTCACGGCCGGGGACGAACTCGGCCAGCTCGCGCGGTTCTTCGATTTTTCGCGGGAATCCTACAGCGCGGCGGACGTCATTCGCGCGCTGCTGGGACAGCCGGCGGTCGCGTAGCGAGCGCGCGCACGACCTCGCCCGCCGCGGCGAGGCCAAACGCGCCCGTCACAAACACCGCCGTCCCGAAGCCGCTCTCGCAATCGAGCGCGAGCGTGCTGCCCGGCTCGCGTTCCGTCGCGCACGTGCCATCCGCCCACGGAAACACCTGCGGCTCCGCCGACCACACGCAGCGCACGCCGAAATGCATCCGCCCGCGCTGCGCGCCCGGCGCGAAGCCGTGATCGCGCCGCAGCTTCTTGCGCACGAGCCGCAGCAGTTCGTCGTTCGAGGCTTCGCCGAGATCGCCGGTCCGAATCTGCGTCGGATCGCGCTTCCCGCCCGCCGAGCCGATCGTGATCACCGCCGCGCCGCGGGCGCGACTCTCCGCGATCAGCAGCGCCTTCGGCGTCATCCGGTCGATCGCGTCGACCACGAAATCGAAGCGCGGCGCCAGCAGCCGAGCCGCCGAAGCCGCCGTGAAAAATTCCGCGAGCGCCTCGACGCGGCACTCGGGATTGATCAACCGCACGCGCTCCGCGAGCACGCTCACTTTCGGCCGCCCGATCTGCCCGTCGAGCGCGGGCAACTGCCGGTTGATGTTGGTCACGCAAACATCGTCGAGGTCGATCAAGGTGAGCGCGCCGACGCCGCTGCGCGCCAACGCCTCAACGATCCACGAGCCCACGCCGCCGACGCCAATCACCGCGACATGCGCCGCGCGCAATCGCTCGAGGCCTTCTCGGCCGACCAGCCGGCCGACGCCGCCAAAGCGATCGAGATAGCCAGCCGAATTTTCTGTCTCCGCCGTGCTCATCTCGCACGAAGTCAAACCGACGAATTCCGTCGCTGCAACCCGGCGGCCAGCGTCGCCGCCGCGGTCGCCCACGTCGGCAGCGCACGCGTCGTCGCCTCGGCGACCAGCGTCGCGTGTCGCGCATCGTCGCGCAGGATTTCGCGCAGTGCGCGTTCCCACGCCACGCGATCGTTCGGCGCCGCGACCACGCATCCGCCGGCGTCCGCGTTTTCGCGCAGCACCGGCAGATCGCTGCACACGCACGGCACGCCGAACCACAGCGACTCGAGCAACGGCAACCCGCAGCCTTCCGCGATCGTCGGAAAAACCGTGGCCCGCGCCGTCGCGTAAAGTTCCCGCAAAGCCGCGTCGTCCGCCGCGGCATGAAAGTGCAACGCCGGAAATTCGCGCCGCGATGCCTCGATCCGTGCCACGATCGGCGCGCCGAAGTGCGGATTCACGCGCCCGACGACGTGCAGCTCGAACCGCTCGCCCGCGCGCCAGAGCGCCTCGCACACTTCGAGCAGAAAAATCTGGTTCTTCCGCGGCTCGAGAATGCCGACGCAGAGCAGCGCCGGCGGCGTCGCTGGCGCGAGCGCGTTCAAAACGCGCGCCGTCGCGGCGAAATCCGCGCCGAGCGCAAGCACGTCCACCGGCGGCGGATTTTCCACGCCCTGCCAGCGCCAGAACTCCACCAGTTCACGACGGCTCGCTTCCGAAACCGCCCACACGCGATCGAAGCGCGCGAGCAGTTTCAGGTAGCCCGGATGCCGCGCCACGCTCTGTGGCCAGGTGATGTGCGGATACCTCAACGGAATCGCGTCGTGAAAAATCGCGGCGCAGCGACATGGCCGGCGCGCGAGAAATTCCACGAAACCCGGCCGCTCCTCGGGCGAAAAAATCTCCGCCGTCAAAAACCAATCGTCGCGCGTCGCGTCGCCCGGCCAGTCCGGCCAGCGCACTTCCTGCGCCGCCGCGCCCAGCTCCGCGCGCAGGCGCGCGCTCACGCGCGTGAGGCCCGAGTGGTGCCGCGCGCGGCCGGCCTTGGTCGCATCGAAGAAAATCATGCCGCCACCGCCGCCGGTTTTTCCGCCAGCACGCGCCGGAACTCGGTCAGCAGGCGCTGGGCATTCTTGTGCGCGTCGAAATTTTCCTCCACCCAGCGGCGCGCCGCGGCGCGGAGCCGCTCGGCCAGCGCGTCGTCGATCGCGAGCTGGCGCAGCGCCGCGACCCATTCCGCCGGCGCGTCCACGGCGGCGACGATGCCCGTCGTCCCGTGCGCGATCGCCTCGGTCGTGGCCGCGGCCGGCGAAGTCACGACCAGCACGCCCGCCGCCATCGCCTCGGGAATCACGTTGGGCAATCCGTCGCGATCGCCGCTCGGCGCGATCACGCCGGTGTGCAGCAGCACGTCGGCCCACGCGAGCTGGTTCCAGACTTCGTGCTGCGGCAGATGACCGGTGAACGTCACCCGCGCCGCGATGCCCAGATGCCCCGCGAGCCGCTCGAGTTCCGCGCGCAGCGGACCTTCGCCCACGATGCGCGCGGCGAAGGGCACGTCCGCCGCCGCGAGCGCCGCATAAATCCGAAGCTGCCGGTCGAGGCCTTTCTTCGCCACGAGCCGCGCGACACTCACGAGCTGCAGCGGCGCGCGCGAAGCGCGCAGCGTTTTCATTGCCGGCAGGCGATCGAGTCCGCGCCGGATGCAGATCACTTTGTCCGCGGCGAGCCCGCGAGCGACGAGCGCGCGGCGGCCCATCTCGGTCGAGGTGTGCACGCACGCCGCGTGCTCCAGCTTGTCGCGCAGCCACCAGTCGCCACCGTGCTCGAAGAGGTCGTAGGCGTGCGCGGCCGCGGTGAAGCGATGGCCGTCGACGCGCCACATCAGCCACGCGGCCGTCGCGGGCGCGCCGCCCCACGCGGCGTGAATCAGCGCCGGCGGATCGCGGCGAAATTCGCGCAGGTGCACGCACGCGAAACCGGCACCGAGCATGTTCTCCCAGAAATTCAGCCACGACGGCGCTCGGCGTGTGAACAATCCCCGCAGCAACTGCTTCAGCACCTCGGGCCGCCGCCACGACTCGCGCGGGATGAGCCAGAGCAGCGTGAACAACCGCCACTTGTTGAACCGCGCCACCGGCAGCCCGCGAAACGTGCCGCCGCCGCCCCAGAGCGAATACAGCCGGAGATTCACGCCGTGCGCGCGCATCGCGATGATTTCGCGCTGCAGGAACGTCTCCGTGTTTTTCGGGAACGTCGTGAAGAAATAGGCGATGACGGGTTCGGGCGCGGACAACGTGAACGCAAACTAGAACGTTCCGTCCGGCGCGGCCAAGCGGATTGCACGGCGCCCGCCGCGCCCGCGGGCGATGGAGAAAAGGCCGGGCGCGCGATCGCGAGCGTGGCGCGGTCGCGGCCGCGCCGGAGCTCGGCGTTCCCGGGAGCGCCGAGCTCCAGCTCGGCACCCAACAGGATGTCTCCCCATTGTGGCAGCGGCCACGACTTCACGCGCGCCGAAGCGGTGGATTAAAGCCCGACCGCCCCGCCTCTCCCAGCGGTGCCTTACCGCGCGCCGTTCACCGGCGGCCAGGGCGCGCGCGTCAATTTCACGTTCGCCACTTCGTTCGCCAGCCCGACGAGTTCGTCGATCACGAGCGTCGGATCCTCGTCGTAGCGCAGCTCCAGGAATTTTTCCTTCGCGCGCGAATAGGCGGCGGGATCCGCGAGCCAGCGGCCGACGATGCGATCGAAGTCGGCGGCGTTTTCGATCTTCTGGCTGCCGGCGCCGTTGCGGAAAAATTTCCACGTCAGCTCCTCCTGCGGCATGATGCCGCCAAACGCGTTGAAAATAATCGGGCAGCAGAAATTCAGCGCCTTCGCGCAGGTCGTCGTGCCGCCGCGCGTGACGATCGCGTCGCTCGCCTGCATCAGCAGGTGGACGATTTCGGAGTAGCCTTCGATGTAGCAGTCGAACTCGGGATGGATCGCGCGCCAGTGGACGAGCTCGTTGTAGGTCACCTTGTTCTTGCCGCAGATGATGATCGCCTGCACGCGGCCGGCGTGGCGCAGCAAAACGGGCAGCAGTTCGTGATGGTTGTTCGCGCCGTTGCCGCCGGTGGCGAGAAACACCGTGAAACGATCCGGATCGAGGCCGAGGCGCTTGGCGCGAAACACGCGGCGGTCGATCACGCTGAAGAGCTCGAGGTGCACGCGCGGCAGCATGAGATAGCCGCGAACGCGCGTCTTCTTCGCGGGCACGCCTTTCTTGATCGCGTAGTCGTTCGCCGTCTGCGTGCGCGAGATGTAGAGATCGACCGACGGCTCGATCCAGTTGCGCGAGTAGCCCCAGCCGCCGGAAAACTCGCCGCAATACGTCGCGCAGCGCACGTTGCCCGCGCCGAGCGTCTGGCGCGCGAGCTGGAAATAACCGCGATTGAGGCAGTCGTGCACGCTGAAGATCAGATGCGGGCGGTATTCCTGCAGCACTTTCAGGTAGTAGCCCGCGCCGAACGTCACACTGCTGCGGTTCAGGTAACTCAGCAGCTCGACGACGGCGTAGAAAACCTTGTGCACCCACGGCGCGCCGCGCTGGATGCGATTGTAGAGCCGCACGCCGGTGCGATTCACCGCGGAAGAATCCTCGAGCATCTGCTCGATGCGCACGTCGACCTCGTGGCGATAAAGCTGAAAGCACCACTCCGCGAACGCCTCGGCGCGCGCGTCGTGGCCGCCACCGGTGCTGGACGTAAGGACGAGGATGCGAAGCTGGGACATGAAACGAAAATGAAGCGGAAGCAGAGCGCGCGGCGCGAGCGTTCAGACGTCGAAATACCGCGCCTGCACGCGACGGTTGAGATTTTGCGAACCGAAGCGCGCGAGAAACGGGCCGAGCACCGCCTGGAAAAATCGTCCCGTGCGCACCGTGCCGCTGCGGCCGCGCCGCAGGGCGCGGCGCAGCGCCGCGGCGGCGTGCGCCGGCTCGGGCCCGGTGCGCATCATCGCGGCAAACGCCTGCCACGCCCGCGTCATCCGCAGCGTGGCATCGCCCGCCGGTCGCCGGACCGAGCCTTCGAAGTCCGTGCGATAATCGCCGGGCCGAAAATCGATCACGACCACGCCCGTGCCGGCGAGCTCGATCATGAGGCTCTCGCTCAGCGCGGAGAGACCGGACTTCGTCAGGTTGTAGGCGCTCTGAAACGGCAGCGGGAATTCCGCGGCGAGCGACGAGATGTTGACGAGCGCGCCGCGTTTGCGCGCGCGCATGCCGGGCAGCGCGAGGTGCGCGAGCCGCGCCGGCTGCACGAGCATGACTTCGATCTGCTCGCGCCAGAGCGAAAAATCCGCGGCGGTGAATTCAGCAAACTGGCCGAAGCCGGCGTTGTTGACGACGACATCGAAGCCACCGGCGGCGTGCTCGGCCGCGCGAAATGCCGCCTCGGCTGGCGCGGCGTCGCGGAGCTCGAGTGCGACCGGCGTGAAACGCGCGGCCGTCTTCCGCGACGAAAAATGCGCGAGCCGCGCGACATCGCGCGAGGTGCCCCACACGGCCACGCCTTCGTCGAGCAGCATCTCCGCGAACGCGCGGCCCAGGCCGGTGCTCGCGCCGGTGACGAACGCCGTGCGGTAGCGGGAGGAAAGCGGCGCGGACACGGAGTTAAGCCACGCGCTTGAGGACGATCGCGACATTCGCGCCGCCGAAGCCGCTGCTGTTCTTCAGCGCGAGTTGCGGCGGTGTCGGCTCCGTGGCGCGCAGGACGTTGATGCCCGCGCATTCGGGCTCGAGCTTCGTCAGGTGCGCGTTGCCCGGCGTGAAACCTTCGCGCATCGCGAGCGCGCAGAAACCCGTTTCCATCACGCCCGCGAGCGAGAGGCCGTGGCCGGTCAGCGCCTTCGTGCTGCTCACGGCCGGACGCGTCGCGGCCTGCTTGAACACCGCGCGCAGCGCGCGCGCCTCGGAGATGTCGCCGATCAGCGTCGAGGTCGCGTGCGCGTTGACGTAGTCGATTTCCTCCGGCGCGACGCGGCTGGCGCGCAACGCATTCGCCATCGCGGCGGCGGAACCGCTGCCTTCGGGATGCGAGATCGCGACGTTGTAGCCGTCCGACGCCTGGCCCCAGCCGAGCACTTCGGCGTAAGGCTTCACGCCGCGGCGCGCGACTTCGTCTTCGCTCTCGAGCACGACGACCGTGCCGCCGCCCGTGCCGACGAAGCCGTCGCGCGCGGCGTCGAACGGGCGCGACGCGAGATTCGGGTCGGTTTGCAGCGACAGCGTGCGCATCCCGGCGAAGGGCAAAATCGCGTCGAGGTTTCCGTCCTCGGCGCCGACGACGAACATCCGTTTCTGCCGGCCGAGCGCGATGTCGTCGAAAGCGAAGCCCACGCCGTGCGCCGACGACGCGCACGCCGACGAGAAACCGCACGATGCACCCTGAATTTTGAAGGCGGCGACGAGGTTGAAATTAAGCGTGCCGACGATCGAAGCGACGATGCCGAGCGGCGAGCAGCGCATCACGCCGACCTTGAGCAGGCGCTCGTGATGCCAGTGCGTGAGAAACGGCGAGCCGCCGGACGCGGCGTAGAGGCCGGTGCCGGGGTTCGAGATGTCGGGCTCGGCGAGCCGCGCGTCCTCGATCGCCTGCAACAGCGCGCAGTGCGCGAACAGGCCGTTCGGCGCCATCGAGCGGAGGAGTTCGCGTTTTATTTTGTAGCGCGCGGGAAACGTCCAGTCCTCCGGGTCGGCGGAGTCGGTGGCGAACTCCTTGATCGTGCCGACGACTTTGCACGGGATGTCGGGCTTCTGGAACGGCGGGTAGAGCTCGAAGCCGTGGCGCAGCTCGCGGAGGTGGCGCGCGACGGTCGCGGCGTCGTTGCCGATGCTCGTGACAAAACCGAGACCCGTGATGAAAACTCGTGGCATGCGTTGATCGGAGACCATGCGGCACGCACGCGACGCGGCGGCGCAAGCAGGAAGGCGCAATGAAGTCGGTTCGCGTGCGGCGGTCAACGCGAGACACGCCCGCGCGAATTTGACGGGAACCTCACAAAAAAACGGCGGCCGGATCGGCCGCCGTTCAGGCAAAGAATGAAACGAGCCCCGCGCGAACGGGCCGCGCTCAGGCGTTGATCGCGGCGCGCAGCGGCGTGGGCGACTTCGCCTCGGCGCCGTTGACCGGCTCGGCGACGCTGCTGCCGTTGATCGGCACGGGCGCGTTTTCCGCGGCGACGATGCCGAAGGTCAGCGTGATCTCTTCCGCGATCACGGCCTTTTCCTGGCCGACGCGGATCGCGCCTTCGAACGTCGCGAGCGGCATCTTCATCCGCTTCGGCTTCACGGAAAGAGAAAGGATGTCGCCGGGCTTGCAGATGCGATGCGCGCGGACGCCTTCGCAGCCGGTGAAAAAGATCGTCTGCGGGCTCACGACTTTGCCCGGCTCCGTCGGCGCGCCCTCGAGGAGGTAAAGCACCGCGAGCTGGCCGAGCGCCTCGAGCATGATCGAGGCGGGCATGACGGGGTTGTCCTTGAAATGCCCCTGCAGGAAAAATTCCTGGCCGCTGATCTTGTATTTGCCGTTGGCCGAGGTCGAGCTGACGGAAGCCTCGTTGAGAAAAAGGAAGGGCGGCTGCACCGGCATGACCGCGCCGATGTGCTCGATCGGGATGAACTTCGTCGGCTTCGGCAGCGGCAGGCCGCGAATCTTGCAATCGATGAACGTCTTCACGTCGCCGACGGTCCGCAGGTTGCGCAGCTCGTCGTTGTTGATCGACATCTGCAGCACTTCTTCGACGAGGATCACGATCTCCATCATCGTCAGCGAGTCGATCCCGAGGTCCTCGATCAGCCGCAGATCGTCGTCGGCGTCCTTCAGTTTCGTGCGCAGGTCCGGCTCGACGAAGCGCTCGATGACGCCGATCACCACCGCCGGAACGTGTTCCGCATTCCCCGTGCGGCGAAACTGCACCGCGGCCTCGAAAGTCGAGGGCGAGCAGCGTTTCAACGCCTCGCGCAGGGCTGCCTCGTCCTCGGGGGCAAACGGCTTCGGCGTCGCCGGGAGGGGCTTTGCTGCAGCCGGGCCGGTGGGAACTGAGTCAGACATGGTTCGTTCCTTGTATGTTGCGGGGGTAGGTAAAGTAAACCCAATTTATGGAATGGCCGATGGTCAAACGCGTCGCGCGTTGGTTCCGTAGTTTCAGCAGGTTCCATGCTTGACGGCTGCGAGCCACGGCGTGCTTGCCAGCCGAAGGGCTGAAGCTTAACTCCCGAACCCTTTGCCTTCGCGTTCGCGGCGCGCCTCGCCGCCCCGCCCTTTCCTCCGCGCATGAGTCCGCCCTCCTCCACCGGTTCCGCCGCCGAACCGGTCTTTCTGATCACGCACGAGTTTTATCCCGTGCGCGGCGGCATCGCGACGTTCACGGAGGAAATCGCGCGCGCCACCGCGAAGCTCGGCTACGACGTCGAAGTCTGGGCGCAATCCGCGCCGCGCACCGCGGAAAAAACCGACTGGCCGTTCCGTCTCCGCCGGCTGCCGCTCAAGGGCACGCACAATCCCTGGTGCCTGCTGCAGCTTGCGGGCGAGCTCGTCCGCCATCGCCGCCACCTGCGCCACGCCACGGTTTATCTCCCGGAACCGGGGCCGATGCTGACGATGATGACGCTGCAATTCTTCCGCGCCTTCCGGCCGCAGCGGCTGGTGCTCACGTTCCACGGCTCGGAAATCCTGAAGTTCGCGCGCCATCCCTTTCAACGCTGGCTCGCGCGCCAGTTGATCCGCCGCGCCACGCGGATCAGCACGCTCTCGAACTACACGCAGGAATTGCTGCTCACGCATTTTCCCGAGGCCGCGGACAAAATCCTCCTCACGCCGGGCGCGCTGCGCTCGGACTTCGTCGTCGTGCCGCCAAATCCCGCGCGCAACCCGGCCCCCGCCGCGCGCGCGAACGATAAAATCATCGTCCTCACCGTCGGCCGGCTGCACCCGCGCAAGGGCCAGCTCCTCACGTTGCAGGCGTTGCAGATGCTGCCGCCCGCCGTCCGCCGTCGCCTCGAATACTGGGTCGTCGGCAGCCAGAGCAAGGACGGCTACGAGACGCTGCTGCGCAACGCCGCCGCCGCGCAGCCGGAGCTCGCGGTGCGCTTCTTCGGCAATCTCCCCGATGACGAACTCGCCAGCGTCTACGAGCGCGCGGACATCTTTGCGCTGACGAGCATAAATCTCGAGCACAGCGTCGAAGGCTTCGGCCTCGTCTATCTCGAAGCCGCCGCGCACGGATTGCCCGTCGTCGCGCACGACGTCGGCGGCGTGTCGGACGCCGTGACTGACGGCGTCACCGGCCTGCTCGTCCCGCCGCACCGCCCCGCGCAACTCGCCGCAGCCTTCGAAAAACTCATCCACGATCCCGCGCTGCGGCAAAAACTCGGCGCCGCCGGCCGCGAGGCCGCCACGCGCAACTGCTGGCGCGAATCGGCCGCGGTGCTTTTCCAATCCGCGCCGGCCGACGCATGATCCAGTCGCGCGCGCAGGTCACCGTCCGCTACGCGGAGACGGACATGATGGGCGTCGTCTACCACGGCAATTATCTGCCGTGGTTCGAAATCGGCCGCACCACGCTGCTCAAGGAAATCGGCCTCTCGTATCGGCAGCTCGAGGAAGACGGCTTCCGGCTCCCCGTGCTCGAAGTCACGGCGAAATATCTCCGGCCCGCGCGCTACGACGACACGCTCACGATCGTCACGACGCTGCGCGAAAAACCGCTGCTGCGCATCCGGCTCGACTACGAAGTGCGCCGCGGCGACGAGCTGCTCGCGACCGGCGAAACGGTTCACGCCTTCATCGATCGCGCCGGCAATCCCATCCGCCCGCCCGCGCACGCCGCGGAGGCTTTTCGCGCCGCGTTCAAGTAGGCGCGCCAAGGCCGCGGAAAATCTGTCCGCGACGCTCTTACCCATTATAACTACCTAGCGAAACCAATTTCGAAACTCAGGGATTCTGCTGGGGAAGCGGCGCCCTCGCCGCGTTTCCTCCCGCGTGACGCGACGAGGGCGTCGCGTCCCCACTTGGGGCGAAGAATTTTGCCGCTCTTAAATTTAAACGACGCTATTCGTCGTCCGCCGCGCCGCCGGAGGCCACGATGTCCTCCTGCTTGATCTTATCGACGTTGAACCGCTCCACTTTCCCGCGGATCGTCGCCAGCAAATCCTCCAGCGTCGGCGGCTCCTTCATGAAGCGCAGCGGATTCGAGCGCGCGACGACGAACGCCTTCAGATACGGGCTGACGAAACCTTTCGCCTTCAGCCGCTGCACGACGTCCGCGACTTTCTGATCGAGCTCGATCAACAGCGCGACGTGTCGTTCGTGCGTCTTCAACGCCGACGCGAGCGACTCCTCGCTGAACTGAGTCAGCCGTCGCACGAACGAATGATAAACGCCGCCGCTGAAACGCGCGTTCTGCTCGTAGGCGAGGCCCATTTTGATCAGCGACGCCTCCTCGAAATAGTAGCCGAATTCCTTCTCCGCCTTGTGCGCGCTCTCCTCCATGAGATTGCGGAAAATCCGGATCACCTCGAGCGACTTGTCGCGCAGGTTGTGCGCCTTCTCGGTGTTGAGCGCGAGGATCTGCCACGCGACTTCGCGCTTCGGCACCACCAGCGCCGTGATGGCTTTCGCGCCCAGCCGCCGCATCGCCGCCAGCCGATGCCCGCCATTGGGCGTCCAGAAAATATCGTTCGGCGCCGTGATCGCGATGATCGGATCGAGAAAAATCCCCGTGCGGTCGAGCACGTCGGCGAGCCGCTTGTGATGCGCATCCGACACGTCGCGCTGAAACGGCGTCGGCTCGACCTTGTCGATCGGCAGCACCGCGAGCAGCAGCGGCTGCGCGCCCAGCGGATCGAGATACTGCCCCGTCACGACGCCGCCCGCGCGCTCGATCGCCTGCTTCGCCGCGAGCGCCTCGCCCGCGAGCTCGGGCAGCAACGTCGCGGTCGCGACGGCGCCGCGCGTATTCGCTTTGGCTTTGCGCGGACGTTTCCGGGCCGGGAGTCGCTTCAACGCGGGTTTGGACATGGGTTCGCCATTTCGGCCCGCCACCTGTAGCACGAACTCGCCGCGGTTCAACCCGGCGTTGGCGAACGCCACGCCGCGCGACACAGCATGAGCCGCGTGGCCGGCGCGCCGACGCGTTCTCGCGGGCCGCAAGGCCGACTGCAATTTTCCCCACGTGTGGCGCGATTCAGTTTTCGTATTCCGCTCGCACGATCGGATCACGCTCCGCGGCGCGCGCGGCCGCGAGTTGCGCGGCGCCGCCGAGCTGTCGCACCGCCCACACGGCGTGCGCGCGGACGAGCGACGAGTCGTGTCGCGCTGCGAGCTCCACGAGCAACGGCAGCAGCGTCGCATCGGCGGAATTTCCGGCGACGACGCACGCGTTGCGCAGCAAGCCGACGAGCTTCAGCCGCTTGATCGGCGTGCGGCGAAAAATCTCCGCGAAGCGCGCCGGCGTGAGCACGAGAATCTCGCGCAGCGAAAGCGCCGCGAGATCGTGGCGCGCCGACACGAGCATGCGCCGGCCTTCCTGCGCGAAACGATTCCACGGACAGACGTCGAGGCACACATCGCAGCCGTAGATGCGCGAGCCGATGCCGCGGCGGAATTCCCGCGGGATCACGCCTTTGTTTTCGATCGTGTGATAGGAAATGCACCGCCGCGCATCGACGACGCCCGGCGCGGCAAACGCCGCCGTCGGGCACGCGTCGAGACAGCGCGTGCATTTGCCGCAGAGCAGGCCGACGTCGTCCTCGACGTGTGCCGCGCGCGTCCCGAGTTTTCGCCGGATCGGCGCATCGGGCGGGAGCGCGACGCGCGTGAAAATCGCCGCGAGCAGCAGCCAGTTGCCGTGCTTGCGCGAGATGAGCATCGCGTTTTTGCCGACGAAGCCGAGCCCCGCGCGCGCCGCCCAGCCGCGCTCGAGCACCGGCCCGGTGTCGACATAGTAACGGTAGTCCGTCGCGCCGACGCCGTAGATTTCCTCGAGCGCGCGGCCCGCCGCCACGAGCGCCGGCTTGATCGTGTCGTGATAATCCTCGTGCAACGCATACCGCGCCCAGCGCGGCTTGGCTGGGGACGCGGCGCCCTCGCCGCGTTTCGGGACCGAACGCGGCGAGGGCGCCGCGTCCCCAAAGGACAGCGCCTCGCTCCAATAATTCACGCCGAGCAGAATCGCCGAGCGCGCGCCGGGCAGCACGAGTTGCGGATCCGTGCGTTTGTCCGCCGAGCGCTCCATCCACTGCATGTCCGCGTGCATCCCCGCGGCGAGCCAGTCGCGCAGGTTGCCCGCGACCGGCTCGGCGAGCGACGCAAACCGCACCGCGTCGAAACCGAGCGCGCCGAGCCGCTGCCGGAGCCGCTCGGGCGGCGCGAGGATTTCTTCCGGAGGAGTCATTTGAAAACGGCGAAACCAAAAAACGCCCTCACGCTGCCGCGCGCGAGTTTTCGTTTCACCGCGCGCCGCGTAATCGAAAACGGAAAATCACGAGCGCCGGCTAGGATTTTCCGCGCGCGAAGTCCGTCGCGTCGCGCCGCCACGCGCGCAGCACGTGCGCCACGATGTCGGGCAGCGGCCGCGAATCGGTGAGGATGACCGTGCCCGAGCGTTTATAGACCGGCTCGCGCTGCGCGAAGAGCGTGCGGATCCGCTCTTCCGGATTTTCCGTCACGAGCAGCGGACGATGCTGGTGGCGCGCGGTGCGCTCGAGAATCGTCTCGATCGACGCGTGCAGGCACACGACGACGCCTTTCGTTTTCAGCAGCTCGAGCATGCCGGGCTGGACGACGAGCCCGCCGCCGCACGAGACGACGGTGCGCTCCGCCGGATGCCCGCGCTCGACGAACTCGCGCTCCATCACGCGAAACGCCGGCTCGCCCTCCTGCGCGAAAATTTCCGGGATCGTCCGGCCGCGCAGCCGCTCGATCTCGTGGTCGCTGTCGAGCAGCGCGAAGCCGAGCTTGTGCGCGACGGCGCGGCCCACGGTGGTTTTGCCCGTGCCCATGAAACCGACGAGGTAGAGGTTGACGTCCGCGGCGTTCATCGCGTGCGCTCTCACCCAACCGCCCGGCCGGCGCAAAGCCAAATCCGAAAATCTCCATGACCGACGCCCGCGCCCGCTACGCCTTTGCCAGCGACAACACCGCCGGCATCTGTCCCGAGGCATTCGCCGCCCTCGAGGCCGCCAACGCCGGCCGCGTGCCGAGCTACGGCGACGACGCGCACACCGCGGAGGCGAAGCGGCGTTTCGCGGAGTTGTTCGAGCGCGAGTGCGACGTGTTTTTCGCCTTCAACGGCACCGCGGCCAACGCGCTCGCGCTCGCCGCGATCTGCCAGCGGCATCACGGCATCCTCTGCCACACGATGTCGCACGTCGAATGCGACGAGTGCGGCGCGCCGGAATTTTTCACCGGCGGCAGCAAGGTGATCGCGCTCGACGCGCCGCTCGCGAAGCTGCGCCCGGCCGATCTCACGCCGGTCCTCACGCGCGGGCACGGCGTGCATTTTCCGAAACTGCGCGCGCTCTCGCTCACGCAGGCCACCGAGCTCGGCACCGTCTACGCGCCCGACGAGTTGCGCGCGCTCTGCGATTTCGCACACGCGCAGGGCTGGGCGGTCCACGTCGACGGCGCGCGCTTCGCCAACGCCGCCGCCACGCTGCACGAACGCGGCCACTCGCCAGCGGACATCACGTGGCGCTCAGGCGTCGACGTGCTTTGCTTCGGCGGCACGAAGAACGGGCTGCTCACGACCGAGGCCGTGGTCTTTTTCAACCGCGAGCTCGCGCGCGAATTCCAGTATCGCGTGAAACAATCCGGCCAGCTCGCCTCGAAAGCGCGCTTCGCCGGCGCGCAATGGGCGGCGGTGTTGCGCGAGGGCGCGTGGCTGCGGCACGGCGCGCACGCGAACGCGATGGCCCGCCAGCTCGCGGACGGGCTGCGCGCACTGGGCTTCAAACTCGTCGCGCCCGTCGAAGCGAACGGCGTTTTCGTCGAGCTGCCGCCGCGCGTCTTCGCCGCGCTCGAAGCGCGCGGCTGGCATTTCTACAAATTCATCGGCGAGCACGGCTACCGGCTGATGTGCTCGTGGGAAACGCAGGCGGCCGACGTCGCGGCGTTTCTCGCCGACGCGAAGGCGTCGCGGTAAATTGGAAAATTGCAGGGCGCAGTGCGACGACCCGCGCTACCGCGCAAAAAAATCCGCGGCGTTGAGCCGCGGATTCGTGCATCGAAATTGGAATGTGCGCTTACTTCGTCGCGGGCGTCGGCATCGCCGGCGCCGCGGGCGCGCTGGCTTTGATGTCGAGCAGCTCGACGTCGAACACGAGCGTCGATCCCGGCGGGATGCCCGGGCGGCCGTCGTCGCCGTAGGCGAGCTGCGGCGGGACGTAGAGTTTGATTTTGCCGCCCTTGCTGACCTTCTGGATGCCCTCGGTCCAGCCGGTGATCACTTGATCGAGCTGGAATTCCGCCGGCCCCGGCGGCTCGTGCTTGTCGGACGCGTCGAAGACCGTGCCGTCGATCAGCGTGCCGGTGTAGTTCACCTTCACCGTCTCGGTCGGCTTCGGGAACGTGCCGTCGCCCTGCTTCACGATTTCGTAGCGGAGGCCGTCCGGCAGCTCGACGATGTTTTTGTTTTCCTTCAGCTTGTTGAAGAAGGCCGTCGAGGTCTCGAGATTCTGCTGCTTCAGCTTGGCGAGATAGGCGGTCTGCTTCTTCTGCATGAACTCGTCCATCTTCGGGCCGATCGCGTCGAGCTCGTAGGGCGAGTCCTTGCCGGCGGCGGCGGTCGAGATGCCTTTGATCAGCGCATCGATCTCGGCCTTGTTGAACTCGAGCTCGGTGAGCCCGACGCGCTTGCCGATGAACCAGCCGAATTCCTCGACGAGCTGGGCTTCGGTGAAATTCGCCGCGGGCGCGGCGGCGGCGGCGGGGGCGGAAGCCGCGGGCGCCGAGGCGTTCGCGGGCGGCGGCGTCGAGAGGCCCGGGACGGTGATTTTTCCGTCTTCGGCGCGCGCGGACGTCAGGCCCAACGCGAGCAGGCAAATGCTGAGGGAGTGTGTGGCTTTCATTCTTGAGGAGGGCGGTAGAGTCACGGCAAGGGGTGAATTGTGCCGTAAAAGTTTCCACCTCTGCCAGCCGCCCCGGCCGAATGCAAACAATTACTCCCCGCCTGTCCCGAGCCTGTCGCCGGGCTTGTATCGCCTCGTCCGATCAGGCATGACCGGTCCCTTTCCCGAGATGAATCCCGCCCAATTTTGGACCAGCCAGGATGGCCAGATCCTGACCGTGAAGAACAAGGACGAGCGCGCGGTCACGCTCACGCTGGCCTTCTGGCCGCGCCATCCGGCGGAGCTGGAATTTCTCAAAGCCCACCTCGGCGCGATCAAGTTCACCGAGCGCAGTTCGCTGGCGCGCATCGGCATCGAGATGCTCCTCAGCGGCGGCCCGCGCATCGAGGGCAACCGCGTCGAGCTCGAGGTCGAGGCCTCGATCTACGACGCGAGTTTCCCCAACGCGCCGTATTGGAAAAAGCTGATGCGCGTCGGCGCGCCCGTCGGCCGGCTGTTCTACGCGCCCGCCGCGGCGAAGCTCTCGACCAGCGAAATCTGGGACGCGCTCAAGGAGAACCGCCTCAAGCTGCCCAACACGATCAGCATCGACTCGCTCGGCCGCGTCTTCCTCACGCCGCACCAGCTCAGCTACACGCTGAATCCGAAACTGCTGCGCGCCGACTTCGAGCGCATCGTCAGCGGCCACGCCGGCCGCAGCTACATCGACCGCATCCAGGTCCGCCACGAGGCCGCGCCGCTCACGATCGCGCCGCGCTCCGGCATCCTCACGAGCTGCTCGATGTATCTGAAGGAGCACTTCGTCGTGCTCAACCAGGGCGAGGGCAATTTCGGCATTCACACCAGCGCCGTGCTGCTCGACCCGATCAAGACTTTCGGCACGAACATCATGCTGGAAATCTACAACACCGGCGACCAGCCGGTCGTGAATCCCGTCGTGTCGGTCGAGATTTTCCGCGCGCCCGAAGCCAGCGATCCCGAGGCCAAGACGCTCGCCCGCAAGCGCACGCGGCTGCTCGCCACCGCGAGCGAGCTCTACAAATGCCTCGACGAAAATCCCGCGCGCGAAAACGGCGAGCCGCGCCCGCGCACGAAGATCACCGTCAAGGGCCAGAGCGCCACGATGGAAAACCACGCGCTCTGCGTGCGCGCCGCCGACGTCAAGCCCGGCGAGGATCTCAAAAAACTTCTCGCGATCAACGGCCACGGCTGCGGCCAGCGCACGATGATCCAGGCGCTCGACGCCGCGCCTGAAAACGCCGACACGCTCCTGCTCGATTATTTTCCCGACCTGCTCGAGCAGATCGAGCTGCTCACGCGCATGGGCGACATCAAGCTCCGGCGGATCGTCTTTCGCAAAGCCTCGCGCACGCACGGTTACTTCCTCTCGAGCAACGCCCACGCGCGGCTCGATACCTTCGATGCGATCGGCCTGCAGGTCTACTGGTATGACGAACTGACGAAGGATCTCTACCTGCACACCTACAAGAAGGACCACGGCTTCTTCGTCCGCGAAGAAAGCGCGCGCAAATTCCAGGAGTCGACGATCCTCGCGTTCTACGGCTCCGCGATCGGGCTCGAGCAGGCCGACACCGACCGCATCTCCTCGCTCGTCGACAAGCTCACGTCGTTCATCGGCACGAATCTCGGCGTGCTCACCGGCGGCGGCGGCGGCGTGATGCGCCTCGCCACCGACCAGGCGCGCGGCAAGGGCGCGCTCACCGGCGCGTGCTTCCTCGAGCTCGAGGCGCAGCCGCCCGAGCTCGGCGTGGATTTCTTCAACACGTTCCAGGAATCGTCGCGCCACTTCCGGCAAAAATGGTTCGAGGCCGCGGATTTTTGCATCTTCAACGTCGGCGGCGTCGGCACGCTCGAGGAAGTCGGCATCGAGATGTGCAACCTCAAGCTCGGCATCCGTCCGCGCGTGCCCTACGTTTTCTTCAACGCGAAATTCTGGACCGACCTGCGCAAGCAGCTCCAGCACATGATCCGCACCCGCCGCGCCCCCGCGTGGATCGCGGACTACGTGCTGTTCACCGACGATCCCGACGAGGTCGTCGCGTTCTACCGGAAAAAACTGCAGGTGCTGTAATCGGCCGGTTCGCGTCTCGTGACATCCTCCGCTCTCCCCCGCTCCGTTCTTATCGTCGGCTCCGGCGGCCGCGAACACGCGCTCGTCCGCGCGCTCCTCGCGTCGCCGGCCAAGCCCCGCGTCCTCTGCGCGCCCGGCAACGCCGGCATCGCGCAGGACGTCGCGTGCTTTCCCGTCGCCGCCGACGACATCGCCGGACTCGTCGCGCTCGCGCAGCGCGAGAAAATCGAATTCGTCGTCGTCGGCCCCGAGGTGCCGCTCTCGCTCGGGCTCGCCGACCAGCTCATCGCGGCCGGCATTCCCGTCTACGGCCCGAAGGCCGATGGCGCGCGATTGGAGGCTTCGAAAATTTTCACGAAGCAGCTCCTGCTGAAATACAAAATCCCCACCGCGCCCGCGGGGATTTTCAACGCGGTCGAGCCCGCGCTCGCTTATCTGCGCCAGCGCGGCGCGCCGATCGTGATCAAGGCCGACGGCCTCGCCGCGGGCAAAGGCGTCGTCGTCGCGCAGACCCTCGCCGAAGCCGAAGCCGCCATCCGCGACATGCTCGCCGGCGGAAAATTCGGCTCGGCGGGAAAACAGATTCTCATCGAGGACTGCCTCGTCGGCGACGAAACCTCGCTCCTCGTCGTCGTCTCCGGCCGCGACTACGTGACGCTTCCCACTTCGCAGGATCACAAGCGCATCGGCGACGGCGATACCGGCCCGAACACCGGCGGCATGGGCACCTACTCGCCCGCCGAAGTCGTCACGCCCGTGCTGCTCGAGCGGATCGATCGCGAGATCGTCCGCCCGTCCGTCGATGCGATCGCCGCCGAAGGCATCGATTTTCGCGGCACCCTCTTCATCGGCATCATGCTCACCGCCGACGGCCCGAGCGTGCTCGAATACAACACCCGCTTCGGCGATCCGGAAACCCAGGTCGTGCTCCCGCGGCTCGCGACCGACTTGCTCGCGCTCCTCTGGGCTGCCGCGCACGGCGAGCTCGCCGGCATGTCACTCGCCGTGAAACCCGCGCACGCGATCTGCGTCGTGATCGCCGCCCAAGGTTATCCTGAAAATTACGCCAAAGGCGACGTGATTACATTTCCCGCAAAACTTCCGGCCGGCGTTTCCATTCTCCACGCCGGCACCGCGAAAAATTCCGCGGGTCAGATCGTCACCGCCGGTGGCCGCGTGCTCGGCGTCACCGCGCTCGCGCCCACGCTGCAGGCCGCCGCCGCCAACGCCTACGCCGCGTGCGACCAGATCGCGTGCGTCTCGAAATATTTCCGACGCGACATCGGCGCGCGCCAGTTTCGCCGCTCATGAAATCTCTTTTCCGCAGCCTGATTTTTCTCGGCGCATCCGCCATCGCAGCCGCCGCGCCGCTCACTCGCGACCTCGGCTCGAGCCTCGTCCTTTACCGCGTTCATGCGTTGCCCGCCGATCTGCCCGCGAAAGAAACCGGCCGGAAGCAACCCGCCGTGCTCGACCTGCGCTACGTGCGCGCGGAGGCCGACGCCGTCGCCTCCGTCGTCGCGTGGATCAGGTTTCGCGCCGGCCCGCACGCGCCGGTGTTCGTGCTCGTCAACGCCGAGACCGATCCCGCGCTGCTCGCCGCGCTCCACCCGCGCCCCACGCTCGCCGACACGCTGATCATCGGCACGCCGACGCGCGGCTTCGCGCCGGACATCGCCGTGCAAACTTCGCCCGCCGACGAACGCCGCGCCTACGACGCGCTCGAAGCCGGCGCGCCGCTGCCGGCGCTGCTCGTCGAAAACGCCGACAAGGCGCGCAACGACGAAGCCAGCCTTGCCAAGGACCGCTCGACCGATCCCGACGCAAACGACGCGCCCGGCGCCGTCACCGCGAAGCTCCACGCGCCACCGCCGCCGATCGACGCCGCGTTGCAGCGCGCCGTGCACCTGCATCGCGCGCTGGTCGCGCTGCGCAAGCTGTAGGCGCGACTTCGCGCGACGACGCAGAGCGGAGGCGCGAGCCGAAGACATGGGCCGGGCGCCCGTGCCGCGTGACACGGACCTCCCGCCGTAAAGTTTCAAACCCGCGCGGTAACGATCCCGCCACCGCGCGCCCGCGGCGGAATCCGGCTTTGCCTTTCCCGAAAAACCATGTCCTTTCGCTGCCAGATGTCCGCTCCCGGCCCGATCGTGATGGTGTGCACCGCCAACATCTGCCGCAGCCCGATGGCCGCGGCGTTGTTGCAGCACGCGCTCGCGGCGCAGCCGGAGCCGTTGCGCTCGCTGCAGGTGATTTCCGCCGGCGTCGCGGCGCGCACGGGCGAAGCCGTTTCGGAAAACTCCGTCCTCGCCCTCAAAAAAGTCGGGCTCGATCTCACGCACCATCGCGCGCAACCGCTCACGCAGCGCCTGCTCGATGAAGCGCTCGCCGTCGTGTGCATGACCGAGTCGCACCGCGCGATGATCGAGGTGCAGGCCAATCCGCCGCCGAAAAACCTTTTCCTCTTCCGCGAATTTCTCCCCGGCGAAGTCGACAAGGAGATCGGCGATCCCTACGGCGGCCCGCTCAAGGTTTACGAGTCCGCGCGCGACGAGATGGTCGAGGCGATGCCTTCGCTCGTCGAGCATCTCAAGTCGCTGCTGCCGCCCGCGGCGAGTTCGTCTTAATTTCGGATTTCGGATTGCGGAGCGCGGATTTAGAATGTGCGCTGCGGATGGTTGCCTGATTCACCCTCCGCTTCATCCAATTCGCCCTCCGCAATGCTCAACTCCGCTCCCCTCCGCACCGTCGACCCTGAAATTCACGCCGCGATCGCCGCCGAGCTCGCCCGCCAGCAGAGCCACATCGAGCTGATCGCGTCGGAGAACTTCACCTATCCCGCGGTCATGGAGGCGCAGGGCAGCGTGCTCACGAACAAATACGCCGAGGGCTATCCGGGCAAACGCTGGTATGGCGGCTGCGAGCAGGTCGACAAGGTCGAGACGCTCGCGATCGAGCGCGCGAAAAAACTTTTCGGCGCCGACCACGCCAACGTCCAGCCGCACTCCGGCTCGCAGGCGAATTTCGCCGTCTACACCGCCGTCCTCCAGCCGGGCGACAAGGTCCTCGGCATGAACCTCAGCCACGGCGGCCACCTCACGCACGGCAACCCGGCGAACTTCTCCGGCAAGCTCTACCAGTTCGTCCAATACGGCGTGCGCGAGGACACCGGCCTGATCGACTACGAGGAACTCGCCGCGGTCGCGCAGCGCGAGAAGCCGAAGATGATCACCGTCGGCGCGAGCGCCTACTCGCGCGTGATCGACTTCGCCAAAATGGGCGAGATCGCGCGCAGCGTCGGCGCGTTTCTTTTCGCCGACATCGCGCACATCGCCGGGCTCGTCGCGACCGGCGCGCATCCGTCGCCGGTGCCGCACGCCGATTTCGTCACGACGACCACGCACAAGACGCTCCGCGGCCCGCGCGGCGGCCTCATCCTCTGCCGGGCGGCGCACGCGAAGGCGATCGATTCGGCGATGTTTCCCGGCGGCCAGGGCGGCCCGCTCATGCACGTCATCGCCGCGAAGGCGGTGTGCTTCGGCGAATGCCTGAAGCCGGAGTTCAAGACCTACTCCGAACAGATCGTCAAAAACGCCCGCGCGCTCTCCGACGCGATGATCGCGCACGGCTACAAGATCGTCTCCGGCGGCACCGACAATCACCTCATGCTCGTCGACCTGCGCCCGAAGTTTCCCGACCTCACCGCGAAGAAGGCGCAGGAGACGCTCGATCTCGCCCACATCACGTGCAACAAGAACACGGTGCCCTTCGAGACGCGCAGCCCGTTTCAGGCGTCCGGCATCCGGCTCGGCACGCCGGCAGTCACGACCCGCGGCTTTCTCGAAAAAGACATGCCTGAGATCGCCGGCTGCATCGACACCGTGCTCGCCTCGATCGGCACGCCGGGCGAAGCCAACGCGATCGCGCTCGTGAAGAATCGCGTCGCCGCGCTCACCGGCCGTTTTCCGCTGCCATATAAGATGTGACGCGCCGCGGTCCGCCGAGGCGGCCGCGAAAACCGGGAGCGCCGCGCTCTCGCGCGACCGGGATGCCGAGCCGAAGCTCGGCGTTCCCGCGAGCGGTGATGTTGCCGGAGGCGCGCGCCCGCCAAATTCCGGCGCTTCCATTCAGGCGTTTATCGCCCGCCTGAACGCACATATACATTTGCCCGCTTTCGCGCGTGCCTCATTGTTGGGCGTCTGCCATGTCGGCTTCCGCCCGCCCGCGTCTCCCGCTGTTTCACCGGCTCATGGCCGGATTGATTCTCGTGGCCGGAGCGATCGCGAGCGTCGTCTCGTATCGCGTCGGCCGCGAGGAGGAGCGCAACCGCGCCGAGATCGATTTCACCCACCGCGCCGTGGTGCGACAGGCGCTCGCGCGCGAAATCCTCGGCCGGTTCGACGACTCGTTGTTCGGGCTCTCGACGCTGTTCATGCTCGACGGCAACGTGAACCGCGGCGAGTTCGCGCGCGCCACCGCGCGGCTCGAGGAGCGGCTCGCCGGCGCGCAGGCCTTCGAGTGGGTGGCGTTTGTGCCGGCGGAAAACCGCGCCGCGGTCGAGGCGGCGATGCGGCACGCCTACGGGCACCGCGATTTCGAGTTCAAGCAGTTCGACGCCGCGCAGCAGCCGGTCCGCGCCGCCGAGCGGCCCTACTACTATCCGATTTGCTTCATCCAGCCGTTGCGCGGCAACGAGGCGGCGCTCGGCTACGACCTCACGAGCGGCCCGACGCTCGCCTTCCTCGAGCGCGCCCGCGAGACGCGGCAGGCGATCGTCACGAGCGCGTTCAAGCTCGTGCAGGAAAAAGGCAACGAGCTCGCCGTCGTGATGATCTGCCCGGTTTTTCGCGCGGCGCGCACCTCCGCCACCAACGCGACGAACGCCGCACCGGCCGCGACCCCGGCGGCGCCCGACGTATTCCTCGGCTTCGTGCAATGCGTGTTTCGCCTGCACGACCTGCTCGAGACCGTGCGCGCGCCGCAAACCGAGACGGTGCTCGACATGCTCGTCGTCGACGGCTCCGAGACCGATCCCGCGAAACGCATCCTCTACTACGGGCCCGCCGACGCCACCGCCGCGCGCAACCCGCCGCCGAGCGAGGCGGAGTTTCGCGCCGGCGTCGCGAGCGAGTTCGCGCTGCCCTTCGGCCAGCGGAACTGGCGCGTCATCTTCCGTCCGCGCGCGGGCTGGATCGATGAGCAGCGCACGAGCACGCCGTTCCTGCGGTCGTGCAGCCTCATGCTGCTCTCGACGCTGCTGGCCGGACTCGTGCACGTCCTCGGCCGGCAGACCGGCACGATCCGCCGCGAAGTCACCGAGCGCACCGCCGAGCTCACGGAAAGCCGCCGGCAGTTCGCCACGCTGCTCCACACCCTGCCGGGCATGGCCTACCGCTGCACCTACGACGACCAGCTCAACGTCGTCTTCGTCAGTGAAGGCGCCCGCGCGCTCACCGGCTGGCCCGCGGAGGATTTCATTTCCGGCGCGATCCATTTTCGCGACTTGATCCATCCCGACGACGTCGCCCGCGTGCGCGAGGCAACGCGCGGCGCGCTGCAGGATCGCGCGGACGTCGAGATCGAGTATCGCATCCGCCCGCGCGACGGCGCCGAGAAATGGGTGCTCTCGCGCGGCCGAGGCGTCTACACCGCCGACGGCAAACTCGGGATCTTCGAAGGCCTCGCGATCGACATCACCGCGCAAAAGGAAGCCGAGCAGGCGCGCATCCAGCTCGAGCGAAAACTCCTCGAAGGCCAGAAGCTCGAAAGCCTCGGCCTGCTCGCCGGCGGCATCGCGCACGATTTCAACAATCTTCTCAGCAGCATCGTCGGCAACGCCAGCATGGCGCGCCTGTCGCTGCCCGCCGGCCAGTCCGCCGCCGACTCGCAGCTCCGCGCGATCGAAAACGCCTCGCTCCGTGCCGCCGAGCTCTGCCGCCAGATGCTCGCCTACGCCGGGAAAGGCCGCTTCGTCGTCGAGCCGGTCAACCTCACCACGCTGACGGAAGAGCTGCTCCCGCTGCTGCGCATTTCACTCGGCCAGCACGCCGCGCTCGATCTCCGCCTCGCGCCCGATCTGCCGGCGGCGATGGCCGACGCGACCCAGCTGCGCCAGATCGTGATGAACCTCGTGCTCAACGCCGCCGACGCCATCGCCGCGAGCGGCCAGCCGCACGGCACGATCGCCCTCTCCACCGGCACGCGCGCGCTCGATGCCGCCCTGCTCGCCGGCTGCGTCACCGGCGCCGGACTGCCGGCGGGCGACTACGTTTTCCTCGAGGTGCACGACACCGGCTGCGGCATGACGCCCGATGTGCTCGCAAAAATTTTCGACCCGTTCTTCACCACCAAATTCGCCGGCCGCGGGCTCGGGCTCGCCGCCGTGCTCGGCATCATGCGCAGCCATCACGGCGCGCTCCAGGTCACCTCCGTGCCCGGCCGCGGTTCCACGTTCCGGATTTTCCTTCCGCCCGTCGCCGCGCCGACGGCCACGCCCCGCCCGGCGGCGCCCGCCGAAGCCGGCCGCTGGACGCATTCCGGCTGCGTGTTGATCGTCGAGGACGAGGAGCCCGTGCGTCACATCATGGTGGAAATTTTGAAATCCTTCGGCTTCACCGTGCGCGACGCCGCCAACGGCACCGAAGGCATCGCGCTCTTCCGCGCCGATCCCGCCGCATTCGACCTCGTGCTCCTCGATCTGCTCATGCCCGGCGTCAACGGCGAGCAGGTGCTCGCCGCCCTGCGCGCCCTGCGACCCGACGTGCGCGTGCTGCTGATGAGCGGCTACACCGAAGGCGATGTGCTCAGCCGGATCGGCGAAGGCGGACCCGCGGCCTTCATTGGCAAGCCGTTCACGCGCGACGCGCTCGAACGCAAGCTGCGCGAACTGCTGGACTGACGCACGGCTGCGCCGTGCGGAGAAGGGAGAAGGAAACCATCATCCGCCTCGCGCGACTTGCCTCCTTCTCCCTTCTCCCTTCTCCCTTCTCCTTTCTCCCTTCTCCCGCGCGCCACGCGCGCTCTCATGCGCCTGCTTTCGCTCCGCCAGTTCGCGCTCTCGCTGCCGCAAGCCACCGTCGTGAAGCAGTGGGGCGAGCACCTCGTCTTCAAGGTGGCGGGAAAAATGTTTCTCATCGTCGGGCTCGATGGCGACACCGTCGACGGCGTCACCTTCAAGTGCTCGCCCGACGCCGAATTCGACGCGCTCACCGAGATCGACGGCATCGCGCAGGCGCCGTATTGCGCGAAGCGCCACTGGGTGCGCGTCGCCGACCTCGCCGCGCTGCCCGCCGCGGAACTCGAGCGCCGCATCAGCCGCAGCTACGATCTCGTCGTCGCGAAGCTGCCAAGGAAAACGCAGGCGCTGCTGCGGTAGGGCGCGTTGTCCTCGCCGCGCCGCGCTCGACCGGGCTCGCGATTGCTTCGCGCCCGACGCGGCGCGTGAAGGATAAGACGCCCGACCCTTCGTTTGCGACTTGGCGTCATCCGCGGAACCTTCTTTCGTTTCTCTTTTCGTGTCCTTCGCCGCCTCCTCCGCCGTGCCGCCCAAATCATCGCGCCAGCGCCCGCTCTCGCTCGGCGTCATCTTTCTCACGCTCTACATCGACCTGATCGGGTTCTCGATCATCTTCCCGCTCGGGCCGGATCTGGTGCACTACTATCTTGGGCTCGAGGGCACGCACGGCGTGCTCGGCTGGATGCTCGATCGCGCCGCGACGCTCGCGAATATGTTCGGCGGGCACGGCGATGTCGCCGTCTTCTTCGGCGGCATCCTCAGCTCGCTCTTCTCGATTCTCCAATTCGTGTTCGCGCCGTTCTGGGGCTCGGTCTCCGACAAGCGCGGCCGCCGCGGCGTGCTGATGATGACCGTCGCCGGCACGGCGCTCGGCTACGTGGCGTGGTTCTGCAGCGGCTCGTTCTGGCTTTTCCTCGCGTCGCGCGTCGTCAGCGGCGCATTCAGCGGCAATCTCTCCGTCGCCACCGCCGCCGTCGCGGACGTCACGACGCGCGAAGAGCGCTCGAAGGCGATGGGCATCGTCGGCGCGGCGTTCGGCCTCGGGCTCATCACCGGCCCGATGGTCGGCGCGCTCACCGCGCACATCAACCTGCTCGACGCGCATCCCGGCCTCGCGCGCTTCGGCGTGAATCCGTTTTCCGTGCCCGCGCTGATTTCCTTCGCGCTCTGTCTCGTCAACCTCCTGTGGATTTCCGCGCGCTTCAAGGAGACGCTCACGCCCGAGGCGCGCGCCGGCGCGCGCGAAGTGCGGCTGCGCAATCCGCTCCGCGCGATCTTCGCCCTCGACAATCGCGCCGTGCGGCGGACCAACGTCGTGTCCTTCGTCTACTCGATCGCGTTCGTCGCGATGGAGACGTCGCTCACGTTTCTCGCCGCGGATCGCTTTCACTACACCGCGCGCCAGAACGGCTACCTGCTCGGCTTCCTCGGCCTCTGCGCCGTCATCACGCAGGGCTACATCGTGCGCAAGCTGCTCCACCGCGTGGACGAGATTCGCGTGCTCGGCTCGGGCCTGCTGTTCTCGGCGGTCGGCCTGCTCGCGATCGGCTACGCGCCCGCGGCGTGGCTGCTCTACGTCGGGCTCGCGCTGCTCGCGATCGGCTCGGGCCTCGTGAATCCGGCGTCGAGCGGGCTCATCTCGCTCTACAGCCACGCGTCCGAGCAGGGCCGCGTGCTCGGCATTTTCCGTTCGCTGCAATCGCTCTCGCGCGCGATCACGCCGCTGCTCGCCGGCGTGGTGTCGGGGCTCTTCGGTTTCCGCGTGCTGTTCGCCGCCGGCGCGGCGCTGTCGCTCGCGGCGTTCGGCCTCGGCCGCACGCTGCCCAAGCCGGTGAAATGAAACCCGCCGCGCGCCGACCGTCGCCCCGCGACCGTCATCCGGCCGCGCGTGGGTGGATTTCCCTTTTCTTCGCCACGCTCGTCGTCGCGATTTTCGCCGGCTGCTCCGTGATTCCGTTTCGCCGCGCACCGTTGCGGCCCGGGCACACCACGATCACGTCGCCGCTCGTCGAGCTGTCCGCGCAGAACATCGGCAACTACCTCGTGCTCGAAGCGAAGTGGGACCGCTCCGGGCCTTATCACTTCCTCATCGACACCGGCTCGTCCGTGACGCTCGTCACGCCGGCGCTCGTGAAACGTTATCCCGGCCGCATCGAGCCGCCGCCGAATGCGCCCCACGTGCGTGTCGCCTCGGCCGAGGGCAACATCACCGAGCTGCCCGCCGCGTCGCTGCGCCGGCTCGAGCTCGGCGACGCGAAATTCGACGACGTGCCCGTGCTCGTCTACGACTGCGCGCCGATCTCCGCGCACCTCGGCGTGAAAATCGACGGCGTGCTCGGTTTTCCGCTCTTCGGCGAACTGCTGCTCACGCTCGATTACCCGGGCAGCCGCGTGCTGCTCCAGCCCGCGCGCACCGCGCCGCTCGTGCCCGGCGCGACGATCGCCTTCGATGACGCGCGCAAGACGCCCGTCATCCACGTCGGCCTCGGCAGCCGGTCGCTCGTCGCGTTGATCGACTCGGGCAGCGACGCCGCCTTCAGCCTCAACCCGATCGGCATCGACCCGCGCTTCGTCTCCGGCCCGCGCACCGGCGCGATGGTCGGCACGCTCGGCGGCGACCGTCCGCAACAAATCGGCCGCATCGCCGATCCGCTCGTGATCGGCGGCTACGTGCTGCCGCAGCCCATCGTCGATCTCACCGACGAACTCTCCGCGATCGGCGGCGGCGTGTTGAAAAATTTCGCCGTCACCTTCGACCAGATGCACGACCGCGTGACCTTCCACCGCGACTCGCGCGACCCGATTTTTTCCGCGCCGCGCCGCAGCGTGGGCCTGAGCTTCAGCAAGACGCCCGCCTACTGGAAAATCGCCGGCGTCGTGCACGATTCGCCCGCCGAGCAGGCCGGTGTCGCCGTCGGCGACCTCGTCACGCGCATCGACAACGAGCCCGTCGCCAACTGGGACCTGCGCCGCTACGAGCAGCTCGTGTCGCGCGCGAACACGGTCGCGTTCACCTTTCTCAACGGCACCGCGGAGACGACGAAAAGCGTGAACGTTTTCGATCTGGTCCCGTAGGGCGTCTGTCTTGCAGACGCCGTTTCGCGACTC
>DASZYB010000041.1:0-69220 GCA_035545575.1 Opitutaceae bacterium
ATCGATCTGCCGACCGCGAATCCGGATCGCGTCAAGCAGCAGCTCTCCGAGCTAGAGGTGATGCCGGAGGAGTGGGGCGGGGACGTCCCGGTGGTCGAGGTCTCGGCCCGCGAAAAGCTCGGGCTCGAGGATCTCCTCGAAGTGATCCTTCTCGTCGCCGACGCCGCCAGCGACGCCGGTGGCGGCGGCATCGACCGCGACGCCGATCGCGCCGGGCGACGTGAAGATTCTTCACCTGAAGCCGCCGATCGTCGTGCGCGATCTCGCGGCGCAGCTCGGACTCAAGCCCTTCAAGTTGATCTCCGAGTTGAACCAGCTCGTCGGTTTCGCCGCGATGAACTCGACGATCGACGAGACCGTCGCGCAAAAGGTGGCGGAGAAATACGGCTTCATTCTCGAGATCAAGCACCGCGGCGACGCCGCGACGCAGCAGGCGCAGAAGGAAAAGAAGGCCGAAAAGAAACCGGAGGAGGACGAGGCGAAGCATCTCGTGCCGCGCCCGCCGGTCGTGTGCATTCTCGGCCACGTCGACCACGGCAAGACCTCGCTGCTCGATGCGATCCGCAAGGCCGACGTCGCCGCGGGCGAAGCCGGCGGCATCACGCAGCACATCGGCGCGTATCAGATCGAATTCAACGGCCGCAAGATCACCTTCCTCGACACGCCGGGCCACGCCGCCTTCACGAAGATGCGCGCGCGCGGCGCGAGCGTGACGGATGTCGCGATCCTCGTCGTCGCCGCGGACGACGGCTTCATGCCGCAGACCGACGAGGCGCTGAAGATCGCGCTCAACGAAAAACAGAATCACGCCGACAAGTTCGCGCTGATCGTGGCCGTGAACAAAATGGACGTGAAGGGCGCGAACCTCGACCAGGTGAAAGCCCAGATGCAGCAGCGCAACATCGCGCCGGAGGACTGGGGCGGCGAGACGGTCACCGTGCCGGTTTCGGCGATCAAGGGCACGGGCATCAACGAGCTGCTCGAGATGATCATTCTCCAATCCGACGTGCTCGAGCTGAAGGCCAACGCCAAGGCCGAGGCGAGCGGCGTGGTGATCGAGTCGGAAATCGATTTCGGCCGCGGCCCGCTCGCGACGGTGATCGTGCAGCGCGGCACGCTGCGCGTCGGCGATGCGCTCGTGTGCGGCCCGCATTTCGCGAAGGTCCGCGCGATGTTCGACGATCAAGGCAACAACGTGAAGGAGGCGACGCCCGGCACGCCGGTGCGCGTGATCGGCTGGAGCGGCACGCCGGACAGCGGCGCGTTGTTCAAGGCCGTGAAGAATTCGCGCGAAGCCGAGAAGCTGGCCGAAGAGGAGCAGTTGCGCGTCAAGAAGGAGGCGACCACGGCCGCCGCCGTGCCGAAGGAAGTCTCCGTCGAGCAGCTCTTCGCCAACATCGCCGCCACGCAGGCCAAGGTGCTCAAGCTGATCGTGAAGACGGATGTCTTCGGCTCATCCGAAGCCGTGCGCAACATCCTCGAAGGCATCAAGAGCGCGAAGGTCTCGCTCGAGATCGTATCGATCGACGTCGGCCTCGTGACGAAAAACGACGTGCTCATGGCGAGCGCCGCCGGCGCGGTGATCATCGGTTTCCACACCAAGCTGGAGAACGGCGTCACGCCGCTCGCGAAGCATCACAGCGTGCGCGTCGAGACCTACGACATCATCTACGAGATGGGCGACAAGGTCCGCGAGATGATGGCCGACCTGCTCGAGCCCGATCTCAAGGAAACGAAAACGGGCGCCGCGGAAGTGCGCCAGGTGTTCCCGCTCGCGAAAGGTTTCGTGGCCGGCTGCCTCGTCACCGAAGGCAAGATCAACCGCAATGCCGCCGCGCGGCTGCGCCGCGGCCGCGAGATCGTGCACGAGGGAAAGATCGCCACGCTCAAGCGCTTCAAGGACGACGCCAACGAAGTCCGCGCCGGCCTGGAGTGCGGCATCAAGCTCGACGATTTCAACGGCTACCAGGCGGGCGACGTCATCGAGTGCTACGAGGTCCAGAAGGTCAGGGCGTCGCTGTAATTTTCGGTTCTCGATTTTGGATTTTCGATTGGAAAGCCGGTCGGATTCGAAGTCGAAAATCGCGGATTCGAAATCGAAAATTCGATGAGCAACCGAACTCTTCGCGTCAACGAACTCGTCCAGCGCGAGATCAGCGACATCCTGCGGAAGCGTTACCAGAGCGAAGCCGTCGCGATCACAATCACCGAAGTGCGCGTGGCGCCGGATTTGCGTGACGCGCGGGTGTTCGTCTCGGTCGTCGGCGACGAGGAGACGGCGACCGCGAAGCTGCGCTGGCTGCGCTCGAAGGCGGCGGAGATTCGCGAGGAAGTCGGCCGGCGGATCGTGCTGAAATACCTGCCGAAATTCGAATACGTGCCCGACAAGTCCGCGGCGCGCAGCGCGCGCATCCTGCAGGTGCTCGACGAGATCGAGCATCCGCCGAAGCAGAACGAATGAGCGTCGCGAGGCCGAACATGGAAAAATTTTATCCCACGCTCTCCACCGAATTCGGCCGGCTGCTGCCGACGCTCGCCGGCCGGAAGATCGCGGTGGTCGGACATGCGCGGCCCGACGGCGATTGCATCGGCTCGCAAGTCGCGCTGGCGCGCGTGCTGGCGGCGCGCGGGCTCGATGTCATCTGCGTCAACGCCGATCCCGTGCCGCGCCGGCTGACGTTTCTCGCGGCGGGCATGGATTTCCGGCGCACGGACGATGTGCTGCGCGACCACGAAGACCGCGCGGCGATCTTCGTCGACTGCGCCGATCATGCGCGGGGCGGCGAACGGCTGAAGGCCCGCTATCCCACGCCGGTCGCGATGATCGATCATCACCTTTCGAATGTCGGCTACGCCGCGCTCAACCTCGTCGACAGCGCTTCGGCCGCGACGTGCGAGATCCTCGCCGGGATGTTTTTCGACAACGGCCTGCCGGTCGACGCGCAATCGGCGCAGGCGTTGTTCACGGGAATCCTCACGGATACCGGGCAGTTTCGGTTCAACTCGACCTCGCGGCGCAGCTTCGTGCTCGCGGGCGAACTGGTGGCGCGCGGCGCGCACCCGGCGGAGGCGGGCTACGAACTCTACGAGCGCGAGACCGAGGGGAAGCTGCGCCTGCTGCAGCGTTTTCTCGCGTCGTTGAAACTCGAGTGCGGCGGCCGCGTGTGCATCGGATCGCTGCCGGCGGGAGTTTTCGAGGAGACGGGCTCGACGGGGGAGGACACCGAGGGCCTCGTCGATTACGCGCGGAGCATCGAGGGCGTGGACATCGGCGCGTTGATCGAGCACCGCGCGGACGGCTCGGTGAAGGCGAGCCTCCGGGCGAAGGACCCGGCGTATCGCGTCGACCAGATCGCGGCGCAGTTTCACGGCGGCGGCCACGCGTGCGCGGCGGGATTGAACCTGAAAACGGACACGGAAAATTTTTACGCCCGGCTCGTCGCGGCCCTGGCGCAAGGTCTCGCCGCCGGCGACGCGCAAAAGAAAGCCTGAACGATGCTGATGCCGCCGAAGGAGATGGAGGGAATCCTCCTCGTCGACAAACCCGCCGACCACACGTCGCACGACGTGGTCGCGCGCCTGCGCGGCAAGTTCAAGATGAAGCGTATCGGCCATGCCGGCACGCTCGACCCGATGGCGACGGGATTGTTGATCGTGCTCATCGGCAAGGCGACGCGCGCCTCGCAATATCTCATCAGCCTCGACAAGGAATACGAAGGCGCCATCGAGCTCGGCAAGGTGACCGACACGCAGGATGCCGACGGCGAAGTGATGGAGACGCGGCCGGTGCCCGCGACGCTGACCGAGGCCGACGTGCAGGCGGCGATCAAGACGTTCCTGGGCGACCAATACCAGACGCCGCCGATGTATTCGGCGATCAAGATCGACGGCGTGCCGCTCTACAAAAGCGCGCGCAAAGGCGAGGAGGTGGCACGCGAGCCGCGTTTCGTGCGCGTGATGAGCTGGGATTTGCTGCGCTTTGCGCCGCCGCGGCTCGAGTTCCGGCTGCGTTGCACGAAGGGCACCTATGTCCGCACGCTTGCGCACGATCTCGGCCAGAAACTCGGTTGCGGCGCGCATCTGGCCGCGCTGAGGCGAACGGCGACGGACAAGTTCAACGTCGCGCAGGCCTTGACGTTCGAGCAGATCGAGGCGCTCGCGCTGCCGGAGCTCGAAAAAAAACTGATCCCCGTGCACGACGCCGTGCCGAGCTTTGTGCGGTGAAACACCGGCAGCCGCGCGTTTTTTTCAAGGCGACGCATAGCGGGCGCCGAGGCGAAAGAGGCATGGAATGCTTTCGCGGTCGTGCACCGCAGCGAGAGGAGACGCCGTGAAAACGCTCGCGCAGTTCGAAAGTTTGGAAGCGGTTCATTTGCCTGCGCGACCGCTGCATCTCGCGATCGGAATGTTCGACGGCGTCCATCTCGGGCATCGCGCGGTGATCGTTCCCGCGGTGGAGGCGGCGCGGCGCGAAGGCGGGACCGCGGCCGTGCTGACGTTCTGGCCGCATCCGAGCGCGCTCTTCCGGCCGAATGACGCGACGCCGCTGATTCAGGACGGCCCCGCGAAAGCGCACGTGCTGCAAGCGCTCGGCGTCGAGGCGATGATCACGCAGCCGTTCACGCGCGAGTTCGCCAGCGTCGAGGCGGCGGAATTTCTGCCGTGGCTGAAACGCCGCCTGCCGGCGCTCGCGGCGGTCTACGTGGGCGAGAACTTCAAATTCGGCCGCGGAAGAAAGGGCGACGTGGCGGGATTGATCGCGGCGGCGCCGGCCGCGGGAATTTCGGTTTTCAGCGCGCCGCATGTGACCGTCGATGGCGAACCGGTGAGCAGCACGCGTGTGCGCGGATTGCTGGCGGCGGGAGAAATCGAGGCGGCGAACGCGCTGCTCGGTTATGCGTATTTCGCGGAAGGCGTCGTGACGGCGGGCAAACGCCTCGGGCGCACGATCGGGTTTCCGACGTTGAATCTCGCCTGGTCGCCGGGACTGCGGCCGAAACTCGGCGTGTATGCGGTGCGAGTCGCGGGAGAAAATACCGCGGCGCTGCCGGCGGTGGCGAATTACGGGCTGCGGCCGACAGTCGAACAGGCGAGCGAGCCGCGGCTCGAGATTCACGTGCTCGGCGCCTGCCCGCTCGGCGAGGGCGACCGGATCACGGCGGAATGGCTGAAGTTCCTGCGGCCGGAGAAAAAATTCCCCGGCGTCGACGAATTGCGGGCGCAGATCGCGGCGGATCGCGCCGCGGCGGAGAAATTTTTCGGCGCCTGAGGCGTTTACTTGGCCATGCCGGCGGCGGGTTCGGACTCGCCGAGGATTTCGGAGACGGGGCGCGGCGTGAGATATTTCGTGAACCGCTCCATGTAGAGATAAAACACCGGCGTGATGTAGAGCGTGAGCATCTGCGAGACGACGAGCCCGCCGACGACGGCGAGGCCGAGCGTGCGGCGCGCCTCGGCGCCGGCGCCCCAACCGAGCGCGATCGGCATGGTGCCGGCGAGCGCGGCCAGCGTCGTCATCATGATCGGGCGGAAGCGCACGATGCAGGCTTCGAAGATCGCGTCTTCGGCCGATTTGTGGTGCGCGCGTTTGGCATCGAGGGCGAAGTCGATCATCATGATCGCGTTTTTCTTCACGATGCCGATGAGCATGATCAGGCCGACGTAGCCGTAGATGTTCAGCTCTTCGCGGAAAATCAGCAGCGTGACGAGGGCGCCGAACGTCGCCGCGGGCAGGCCCGAAAGAATCGTGAGCGGGTGGATGAAATCTTCATAGAGCACGCCGAGCACGAGGTAGATCGTGAGCACGGCGATGAGCAGCATGAGCCCGAGCCCCTGGAGCGAGCTCGTGAAAGCCTGCGCCGTGCCCTGGAACGTGCCGCTGACCGTCGCCGGCAACTCGGCGCGCGCGAGGCGCTCGACCTCGCCGGTGACTTCGCTGAGCGAAACGCCGGGCGCGAGGTTGAACGTGATCGTGACCGACGGGACCTGCCCGAGGTGGGTGACCGTCAGCGGGCCGACGGTCGGCTTCGAGCGCGTGATCGCCTCGAGGGGAATGAGTTTGCCGACGTTGTTGCGCAGGTAGAGCAGCGCCAGCGAGCGAGGATCGCGCTGGTATTTGTCGGCGAGCTCGAGGATGACGAAATACTGGTTCGTCGGCGTGTAGATCGTGGAGACCTGACGGGAGCCGAACGCGCTGTAGAGCACGTCCTCGACTTGTTGCGCGTTGAGGCCGAGGGCGGAGGCCTTGTCGCGATCGATGTCGATGATGAGCTGCGGGCTCGTGACGAGCAGGTCGGAGGTGACGTCGACCGCGCCCGGGACCTGGCGGATTTTTTCCATCAGCGCGGGCGTCACGCGATAGAGCTCGGCAAGGTCGGCGCCGTAGAGCGTATATTGATAGACGGACGACGACTGGCGCCCGCCGATGCGGATGCTGGGCGGCACCTGCGGAAACGCCCGCACGCCGGGAATGCCCGCGAGATCGGCGCGCATCTTCTGCACGATGGCCTCGGCGGAAGGGCGTTCCTTGCGGTCCTTGAGGCTGATGTTGAAACGCGCGGTATTGCCGCCGCCGCCGAAGCCGCCGCCGACGGAGTAGGAGAACGACTCGATGCTGGGATTCTTCGCGACGATCGCGCCGGCCTGCCGCACGTAGCCGACCATCGCTTCGAACGACGCATCCTGCGCCGCCTCGATCGAAAGGCCGAGGCGGCCGGTATCCTCGACGGGGATGAAGCCTTTCGGCACGATGACGATCAGCCAGACCGTGAGCCCGACCATCGAGGCCGCGACCAGCATCGTCGTGACGCGATGCCGCATGGAAATCTTCAGCGTGCGTTCGTAAAGCGAGAGGCCGCCCTGGAAAATTTTCTCGGTCGCCTGATAGAAGCGATTGTGGTGCGCACCGTGCGCGATCGGCTTCAGGAAGCGGCTGCACAGCATCGGCGTGAGCGTGAGCGAGATGAAGCCGGAAACCAGGATCGCCGCGCTGATCGTGACCGCGAACTCGTGGAGCAGGCGGCCGAGCACGCCGCCCATGAAGAGCACCGGAATGAAAACCGCGACGAGCGAGATCGTCATCGACATGATCGTGAAACCGATCTCGCGCGAACCGCGGAGCGCGGCGGCCATGACCGGTTCGCCGTGCTCGATGTGGCGGACGATGTTTTCGAGCATGACGATCGCATCGTCGACGACGAAGCCCACCGAGAGCGTGAGCGCGAGCAGCGACAGGTTATCGATGCTGAAGCCGAAGAAAAACATCACCGCGAACGTGCCGACGACGGCGATCGGCATCGCGATGCTCGGGATGATCGTGGCCCAGATCGAACGGAGGAAAAGAAAGATGACGAGGACGACGAGGCCGATCGCGAGGACGAGGGTGAATTTGACGTCGGCCACGGATTGGCGAATCGCGAGCGAGCGATCGAGCAGGATGTCGAGGTTGATCGACACGGGCATCTGCGCGCGGAAACTCGGCAGCAACTCCTTTACGCCGTCGACGACCTTGATGGTGTTCGTCCCCGGCTGCTTTTGCACGAAGAGGATGATTGAGCGGCTGACCTTGCCGTCCTGCCCGAACCAGCCGGCGATCTTGTCGTTTTGCACGCTGTCGACGACCTCCGCGACATCGGCGAGCCGCACGGCGGAGCCGTTGCGATAGGTCACGATCACATTCCGGAAACCGTCGGCGCTCTTGAGCTGGCCGGTGGCCTGGAGCGTGATGGCTTTGTCCGAGCCATCGAGCGTGCCGGCGGGCAGGTTGACGTTGTTGGAATTGAGCGCGGTGCGGACCTCGTCGATGCCGATGCCGCGCGACGCGAGCGCATAGGGATCGAGCTTCACGCGCACGGCGTATTTTTGCGCGCCCATGACCTGGACTTGCGCCACGCCGTCGACGGTGGAGATGCGTTGGGCGAGGGCGGTCTCGGCCCATTCGTCGACCTCGGAGAGAGGGAGCGTGGCGGAGCTGAGCGCGAGCAGGAGGATCGGATCGTCGGCGGGATTTTGTTTTCGAAACGACGGCGGGCTCGGCATGTCCTGCGGCAGGCGGCGCTGCACGGCGGAGATCGCGGACTGCACGTCCTGCGCGGCGCCGTCGAGATTGCGGCCGAGGTTGAATTGCAGCGTGATGTTCGTGTTGCCGAGCGAGCTGGTCGACGTCATCGAGTCGATTCCCGCGATCGTCGAGAGCGACTGTTCGAGCGGCGTCGCGACGGACGACGCCATCGTCTCCGGGCTCGCGCCGGGCAGGCTCGCGGAAACGGAAATCGTCGGGATGTCGACGTTGGGCAGGTCGCTCACCGGCAGCGACCGATACGCCATGATGCCGAAGATGGTGACGGCCGACGTGACGAGAGTCGTCATCACCGGCCGGCGGATGAACAGCTCGGGGACGTTCATGTTTTCCGGCCTTTTCCTTCCTTGCCTTTGCCGCGTCCGCCCTCGCCGCGACCGCGACCGGTTTCGCCACCGCCGGCGGGCGCGTCGGGCTGGCGGATTTCCACGGGGCGGCCGGGAATCACGCGGAGCTGGCCGTCGGTGACGACGGTTTCGCCTTCGCTGAGGCCTTTGGCGACGACGGCGACATCGCCGCTCGTGCGTTCGATGACGACCTCGCGCAACTCGGCGGTATGGTCGTCCTTGACGACGAAGACATGCTGGCCGGTCTGCGACGTCTGCACGGCGCCGGCCGCGACGGTGAGCACCTCGGGCGCGGTGAGCGTGACGCTCGCGGTGACGAACTGCCCGGGCCAGAGCCGGTGGGCTTCGTTGGGAAACGTGCCCTTGAGCTTGATCGTGCCCGTGGTCGGATCGACGGTGTTGTCGATGAAGGTCAGCTCGCCCTGTTCCAGCTGCGGATTGTCGCCGGGCGGCGCGGCGGAAACGGCGAGCGTGCCGGCGGCGCGATATTTATTCAGCGCGGCGAGATGTTGCTGCGGCACGCCGAACGTCACGTAGATCGGGCTGAGCTGGTTGACCGTGACCATGGCGCCGACGTCGTTGGCGCGAACGAGATCGCCTTCGTGCACGCTGAGATTGCCCGTGCGGCCGGCGAACGGCGCGCGAATCGTGCAGTAATCGAGCTGGAGTTTGGCGTTGGCGACGGCGGCCTCGCTCGATTGCGCCTGCGCTTCGAGCGCGCGCGCATCGTCCTGCATTTTTTGGAACTGCTCCTTCGATACCATCGATTCCGCGCTGAGCGAGCGGTAACGCGCGACCTGGGTGCGCGCGTTTTCGAGCTGCACGTGGATGCGCTCGCGGTCGGCCTCGGCGGAATGCAGTGCGTTCTCGAAGGAGCGCGGGTCGATTTCGAAAACGATGTCGTTCTCCTTCACATCCTGGCCTTCCTGGATCGCGATCCGTTTCAACGTGCCGGTGACCTGCGAACGGATTGCCGCGGAGCGGATCGGTTCGACGGAGCCGATCGCATCGATCACCACCGGCACGACCTTGCGCTCGACCTTGCCGACGACCACCGGCGCCGGGCCACCTCCGCCGCCGCGACCGCCGCGTCCCCCGCCGCCACCGCCGGCCGAGGATTTCTCGCCGCAGCCGGCGGAGAAAACGAGCGCGACGAGCGCGAGCGCCGGCCACGGCGAGAACGAATGACGGCGCGGGGCGCGGTGCACCTTCGAAGAAGAAACGACAAGGCTCATGAGAAGGACGGAAATCGACGCATTGCAGACGTTGCCGCAGTGGAGGAGGAGGACGGTTCGGCGGCGGCGAAGTTGCGCTCGGTGGCGACAACAAAAAAGGGGAACAAAGATGGTTTCGGCATGAGAAAACCCGGCACAACTCCGGACGGCGCGGCCAGGTTGACCGGCCACGTTGCAGGCAGGAAATACCGGCTGCAACATCGCGCGTGCCAATCGAGTCGAAATTTTTCCGGCCGCACCAGGCGCGCTCCGCGAGGGAGAAGCGCGGGCGTGAGCCCGTGCGCGCCCGGCGACCGGCACACGCGAGAAGCCTCCGCTGGCACGGGTGCGCCCGTCATAGCTCCACGTTTTCCTTGCTAGCCGCGGGCGGCGAGATTTCCCTCGGAAGCATTTTTCTCCAATGAAAGTCCTCGTTGCCGACAAGATCTCACCCAAAGGAGTCGCCTATCTGCGCCAGCAGCCGGGCTTCGAAGTCGTTGAGGCCTACGGCTCCTCGCCGGAGAAAGTCCTCGAGTTGGTGAAGGACGTGCACGCGATCGCGGTGCGCTCGGAGACGAAGATCACCGCCGCCGTGTTCAAGGCCGCGCCGCAGCTCAAGGTCGTCGGTCGCGCCGGCGTCGGCGTGGACAACGTCGATGTCGAGGCCGCCACCGAGCACGGCGTCGTCGTGATGAACACGCCCGCCGGCAACACGATCGCGACGGCCGAGCTCACGTTCACGCACCTGCTCTGCGGCGCGCGGCCGGTGCCGCAGGCGGCCGCGTCGATGAAGGCCGGGCAGTGGGACCGGAAAAGTTTTTCGGGCATCGAGCTGTTTCGGAAGACGCTCGGCATCGTCGGCCTCGGCCGCATCGGCAGCGAGGTCGCGAAGCGCGCGCAGGCGTTCGGCATGCGCGTGCTGGCCTACGATCCGTATCTCGCGCCGAGCCGCGCGAAGGCGATGCAGGTCGAGGGCGTCGCGCTCGACGATCTGCTGAAGCAGTCGGACTACATCACTGTCCACATGCCGCTGACCGACGACACGAAATACATGATCGACGAGGCGGCGCTCGAAAAGTGCAAGAAGGGCGTGCGGCTCTTCAACTGTGCGCGCGGCGGCATCATCAAGGAGAGCGCGCTGCTCGCGGCGTTGAAGTCGGGCAAGGTCGCCGCCGCCGGGCTCGACGTGTTCGAGGACGAGCCGCTCGCGAAGGAGAGCGAGTTTCGCGCGCTGCCCAACGTCGTCCTCACGCCGCACCTCGGCGCCTCGACGGCCGAGGCGCAGGAATCGGTCGGAATCGAAATCGCCGAGCAGATCGCCGACGCGCTGAACGGCGGCGTGATCCGCAACGCGGTCAACATGCCGTCGATCGACGCCTCGACGCTGAAAGTGCTCGGGCCGTATCTCGATCTCGGCGCCAAGCTCGGCACGCTCGTGCAGCAGATCGCGCCGGCGCAGATCGCGCAGTTGAACATCACGTATTGGGGCAAGCTCGTCGAACTCGACGTCAACGCCATCACGCGCGCGATCGAGCGCGGCTATCTGCGTCGCATCAGCGGGCAGGAGGTGAATTTCGTCAACGCGCCCGTCGTGATCGAGCGCCTCGGCATTCGCGCGCAGGTCACGAAGTCGACCGCCGATTCCGGCTACACCGAGTTGATCCAGGTCGAGGCGAGCGCGCCCGACGGCAAAGTTTTTTCGGCCGCGGGCACGCTGATCGGCAAGGGCAACGAGCCGCGCATCGTCAACATCAACGGCCGCGAGGTCGAAGTGCTGGCCGACGGCAAGCTGCTCGTCCTCGAAAACGTCGACCAGCCCGGCATGGTCGGCGAGGTCGGCACGATTCTCGGCAAGGACAAGGTCAACATCGCCGACATGTCGCTCTCGCGCCTCACGCCCGGCGGCACCGCCTACATGGTCGTGCGCGTCGACAGCGAGCCGAGCGAGGCCGCGCGCAAGGAGATCAAGGGCCACGCCGCGATCAAGCTGGCGAAGTTCGTGCAGCTATGAGCAGTCGCGGCATCAAGTGTCTCACGCCATCGGCGCCACGGTCGTGCCTCACGCCACGGGCGCAATGGCCGCAAAGGTTTTTCTGCTTTGCCCCCTTCGCGCTCTTTGCGTGAGGCAAGAAGCTTCGAGCTAAACGCGTCGAATTCATGTTCCTCCTTCTCGCCCTCGTCGTCGGTTACCTGCTCGGCTCGCTGCCGTTCGGGTATCTCGTCGCGCGCGCGAAGGGCGTGAACATTTTCGAGGTCGGCAGCAAAAATCCCGGGGCGACGAATGTCGGCCGCGTGCTCGGCGGCAAGTGGGGCCGGCTCGTTTTCGTCCTCGACGCGCTGAAGGGCGCGGCGGCGGCGTTTGCGCCGTGGGGCTACCGTCTCGCGGCGCGCGACTCCGCGCCCGACCTGGGCCGTGAAGGCTATTTCTATCTGGCGATCTCCGGGCTCATCGGCGCGCTGCTCGGCCACAGTTTCTCGTGCTTCACGAAATTCCGCGGCGGCAAAGGCGTCGCGACGGGCGCCGGCGGATTCGCCGTGTTGTTTCCGCAGGGCGCGCTGATCGCGCTCGTCGTGTGGCTGCTGGTCGTGGCGTTGTCGCGCTACGTGTCGCTCGCGTCGATGCTCGCCGCGGCGTCGCTGCCGGTGTCGGCGTTTTTCTTTCATCGGCAGTTCGTGCTCGTCGTCGTTTCCGCGGCCGTCGCCGGACTCGTGATCGCGCGTCATCGCGCGAACATCGCGCGGCTCCTCGCCGGCACCGAAAATAAGATGGGCGCGAAGCCCGCCACCCCGAAGCCATGAGCGAACGTCTCACGATCAACATCGGCCTCTGCGGCCTCGGCACGGTGGGGCAGGGCGTGTGGAAGCATCTGCTCGCGCACCGCGCCGAGCTCGAGGCGCGCGTCGGCGTGAAGTTCAACCTCGCGCGCGCCGCCGTGCGCGATCCGGGCAAGGCGCGCGCCGTGAAAATTCCCGCGAGCAAGCTCACCGCCGATCCGCTTTCGATCGCGCGCGATCCGTCGATCCAGATCGTGTGCGAATTGATCGGCGGCACGAAGCTCGCGCGCGAGATCACGCTCACCGCGCTGCGCCGCGGCGCGGTCGTCGTCTCCGCCAACAAGGCGCTCATCTGCGAGCACGGCGCCGAGATCATCGCGGCGGCGCAGAAGCACGGCGGACATTTCTTTTTCGAGGCGAGCGTCGCCGGCGGCATCCCGATCATCAAGGCGCTGCGCGAGGGTCTCGTCGCGAATCGTTTCCCGCGCATCTACGGCATCCTGAACGGCACGTGCAATTACATCCTCACGCAGATGGAGGATCAGGACGCGCCCTACGCGCAGGTGCTCGCCGAGGCGAAGCGCCTCGGCTACGCGGAGGCGGACGAGTCGCTCGACGTCGACGGCTGGGACACCGCGCACAAGGCGAGCGTGCTCGCGTGGCTCGCGCACGGCGTGTGGGTCAAGACCGATCAGATGATCGTCGAGGGCATCTCGCGCATCACGCCCGCGGATTTTAAAAACGCCGCGGTGCTCGGTTTCGGCATCAAGCTGCTCGCCGTGATCACGCGCGATTTCGCCAGGGACGAACTCAGCGTGCGCGTGCACCCGACGCTGCTGCCCGAGGGCAACGTCGTCGCGAACGTCAGCGGCGTGTTCAACGCGATCTCCGTCACGGGCGACGTCGTCGGCACCACTTTTTACAGCGGCCGCGGCGCGGGACAGGATGCGACCGCGAGCGCGGTGATCGGCGACATCGCGGACGCGGCCGCGCTGTTGAAACACGGCAAGGGCGCGCACCTCATCGGTGAGCCGACGGCGGATTCGACGCCACGCGCGTGCCGGCTCGCGCCGCCGGAAAACATCCGCTGCCGCTACTATCTTCGGCTCACGGTCAAGGATCAGCCCGGCGTGCTCGCGCGCGTCGCGTCCGTGATGGCGAAGCACCATATCAGCATCGCGAGCGTGATCCAGAATCCCGCCGAGCGCGCCAACGCCGCCTCGCTTGTCCTCACGACGCACGAGAGCGACGAGCGCGCGATGGGCCGCACGCTGAAGCAGCTCGCCGCGCTGGCGAGCGTGCTCGAAGCGCCCGTGCTGCTGCGCATCGGAGACTTCAATGAATGATCCGATCTGTAGGGCGTCTGTGTTGCAGACGCCCGGCAAGAACTGATTTTCCATGGCTAGAATCGTCCAGAAATACGGCGGCACCTCGGTCGGTGACGTCGATCGGATCAAGAACGTCGCGAACCGCATCAAGGCGATTCGCGACGCGGGCAACGAGCTCGTCGTCGTCGTCTCCGCCCGCGCCGGCGTGACGAACGAGCTCATCGCGCGCGCGAAGGCGATCACCGCGCTGCCGAGCGAGCGCGAGATGGACCAGCTCCTCGCCGTCGGCGAGCAGGAGACGATCGCGCTCACGGCGATGGCGCTGCACGCGATCGGCGTGCCGGCGAAAAGCTACACCGGCGCGCAGGCCGGCATCACGACCGACACCGTGCACACGAAGGCGAAGATCAAGACGATCAACGCCAAGGCGCTCGAAAAAGATCTGAAGGCGGGCCACGTGATCATCGTCGCCGGATTTCAAGGCATCGACGAGGCGGGCCAGACGACGACGCTCGGTCGCGGCGGCTCCGATCTCACGGGCATCGCGCTCGCCGCGGCGATCAAGGCGGACAAGTGCGAAATCTACACCGACGTCGACGGCGTCTACACCGCCGATCCGCGCGTGGTGAAGGACGCGAAGAAAATTTCCGAGATCAGCTACGACGAGATGCTCGAACTCGCGTCGCTCGGCTCGAAGGTGATGCAGACCCGCTCGGTCGAGTTCGCCGCGAAATACGGCGTCGTTTTCGAAGTCCGCTCCTCTTTCAACAACAACCCAGGAACCATCGTGAAACAGGAAGTTGCCTCCATGGAGAAAGTGCTCGTGCGCGGCGTCGCCGTCGACAAGGACCAGGCCAAGGTCCTCGTCAGCGGCATCGCCGACAAGCCCGGCACCGCCGCCAAAGTTTTCCGCGCGCTCGCCGAGGCGCACATCAACGTCGACATGATCGTGCAGAACGTCGGCCGCGGCGGCGTGGCGAACCTGACGTTCACCGTCCCGCTCACCGAGAAGGACAAAGCCGTGAAGGCGCTCGCGCCCGCGCTGAAGGAGGTCGGCGGCACGACGGAATTCGACGAGAACATCGCGAAGCTCTCCGTCGTCGGCGTCGGCATGAAGACGCACAGCGGCGTCGCCGCGACGCTGTTCGAGACGCTGGCCAAGGCCGGCGTGAACCTCGAGCTCATCAGCACCTCCGAGATCAAAATCTCCGTCGTGATCGCGAAGGACAAAGCCGACGACGCCGCCCGCGCCGTGCACGCGGCGTTCGGTTTGGAGAAACTGTGATGCAAAGTAGCGAGTAGCGGGTAGTGAGTAGCGAGCATCTCCGCGTGCCGACTACTCGCTACCCGCTACTCGCTACCCGCTACTTCCAATGCACTTCCTCTCCACTCGCGGTCAGACTCCCGCGCTCGGGTTTTCCGATGCGGTCGCGACCGGGCTCGCGCCGGATGGCGGGCTTTATCTGCCGGAGTCGCTGCCTGATTTCTCTCGAGATCTGAAACGCTTCGAAGGGCTCGGCTACGCGGAATTGTGCTTCGAGTTCATGCGCGTGTTCGCGACGGATATTCCGGCTGACACGCTTCGCCAGATCGTCGCCGCGAGTTACACGAAGTTTTCCGATCCCGCGATCGCGCCGCTGAAGCCGCTCGCGAAAAATCTCTACGTGCTCGAGCTCTTCCACGGGCCGACGCTCGCATTCAAGGATTTCGCGCTGCAGCTCCTCGGCAACCTTTACGCCCATCAGTGCGCGACGCGGAAGGAGACGATCAACGTCCTCGGCGCGACCTCCGGCGACACCGGCGCCGCCGCGATCCACGGGCTGCTCGGCCGGCCGGGCACGGCGATTTTCATTCTCTATCCCGACGGCCGCGTGTCGCCGCTGCAGGAGCGGCAGATGACGTGCACCGGCGCGGACAACGTCTTCGCGCTCGCGGTCGACGGCACCTTCGACGACGCGCAGAACGCGCTGAAGGAAATTTTCGGCGACCAGGAATTCCGCACGCGCCACCGGCTTTCCGCCGTCAACTCGATCAACCTTGCGCGCGTGCTCGCGCAGTGTGTGTATTACCTGCACGCGTTCCTGAAGCTGCCGGCGAGCGAGCGCGGCGAGGCCGAGTTCGTCGTGCCGACAGGAAATTTCGGCAACGTGCTTGCCGGCTGGATGCTCCAGAAAATGGGCGTGCCGATCCGCGGTTTTCGCGTCGCGACGAACCAGAACGACATCCTCTACCGGCTCTTCACCACGGGCGAGTATCGCATGGGTGAAGTGCATCCGAGCCTTGCGCCGTCGATGGACATCCAGGTCGCGTCGAATTTCGAGCGCTTCATCTGGTTCGCCGTCGGCCGCGATCCGGCGAAGGTGCGCGACGTGATGGCGACCTTCAAGCGCACCGGCGTCTACACGTTTCCAAATTTCAACCGCGACACCTTCACCGCCTCGCGCACGACCGACGCCGAAATCGCGCAGATCATCCAGCGCGTCTACCGCGACTATCGCTACGTCGCCGATCCGCACACCGCGTGCGGCTTCAAGGACGTCGGCAGCGCGGTCGCGGGCGATCGCGTGCAAATCGTGCTCGCGACGGCGAGCCCGGCGAAATTTCCCGACACGATCAAGGCGGCGATCGGCCTGGAGCCGACGCACCCGAGCCTCGAAGCGTTGAAATCGAAGCCGATTGTGAAGCACCGGCTCAAGGCCGCATCGGATGCGATCCGCGCGTTCATCGACGCGCACGCGGTGCACCGCTGAGCGGTTTTGTTCGCCCATGCCGAGCTGGAGCTCGGCATCAAGCCGCCTACCTCTCGACTGATTTTTCGAACGAAGGCTACGGCGCGCCCGCACTTTCGCCTCGCCGGCCAGCGAGCACGCGGATCGTGAGCTGCTTCGTTTTGTTGCCGACCGGCGCGACGACCAGCCCGAGGACGCCGCCGCAGTTGAGCAACGGCGGTCGCGGGGTCGTCACGATCAGTTCCGTCTCGAGACTCGGCTTTTCGTTGAGCAGGATCAGCAGCGGACAGCGACAGGCCGGCGGCAGATCCGGGCCCCACCACTTCGAGTCGAAGGGCGCGCCGATTTTCGCGAAGTCCGGCACGAAGTCGGGTTTGAGCTCGCCGTTGTGAGTGAGCATCGACCAAGCGAGCGACGATTTATCGAGCAGCTCGAGCAGGATTTCCTGCAGGCCCGGCGTTTTTTGCGCGACGTTGAAGAACGCGCGAAGGGCGAGGGGGCCGGCGAAAACGCTGCGCTCGTCCTCGGGCGTGATGCCGGCGGCAGCCGCGAGCGGCCGGTTCTTCGCGACGACGTCGTCGGGAAAAGGCTTCAATGCCGCACGCCAATCCAGTTTTTGCGCGGCGCCGTCGACTTGGTCCGTCGTGTGGCGCAGCACGGGCGCGGCGGTGCAGAACCGGTCGAGGCCGAGCCCGAGAAAACCTCCGATCACGAGCGCCCGCGCGCGTTTTTCCGGCGGCTTGTGCGAACTCGCCGCCGTGGCCGGTTGCTCGCTGGAAAAAGGACCGATGGTGCGCGCCTCGATCGGATACGGCGCGGAGTTGATCCGCACGTCGGTGCCGATCGACGTGAACATTTCGATCGTGAGTTTGGATTTCGCCCTCTCGATGTCCCGCTGCTCGGTGGGTGAGAGTTTGACGGCGGTGAGTTGGATCAGCCATTGGCGCTGACGCCCGCTCTCGTCGAGCGTGACGAGCGCGGTGACGGAGTCGCCTGGCGCAGGCTCATTCACGCGCGCGGCGGCGAGATCGATCTTTTCGAGCGGGATTTTTTGCGCTGCGGCAAACGCGACCACCGCCGGCAGTGGCGCGACGAAAAGCGGCACTCCCACCGGCGCCTGCTCCGCGGCAGCGATCGTGGCGAACGAAGCGACGAGCCACCCCGCCAACCACGGGCGGCCGGAAAGACGTTTCATTCGGCCGACCGTAGCGAGACGCCGCGCGCGGAGTCACCGCAAATCTCCCCCGCCGCGGAAAACAGGATCGACACGAGGCGCCGGGACGCTTTTCCTCTGCGCGCACTCATGTCCAACCGGCCCGCCATTCTTCGCGCGATCAGCAGCATTATTATTGGCTGCGCGCCCGGGCGCGGAGAAATGGCGTGAGTTATTAAGCAAACGCGATTCTCTCTGACCCCGGGCCTCACCGCCCGGGGTTTTGTTTTTTCCGCCCATGAAAAACTCCAACGTCAAAATCTACGATACCACGCTCCGCGACGGCACGCAGGGCGAGGGGATTTCGTTTTCGGTCACCGACAAGCTGCTCATCGCCGAGCGGCTCGACCAGTTCGGCGCCGACTACATCGAGGGCGGCTTTCCCGGCTCGAATCCGCGCGACATCACGTTTTTCCAGGAAGCACGGAAACTGAAGCTCAAGCACGCGCGGCTCGCGGCCTTCGGCTCGACGCGCCGCGCCGGCGCGAAGGCGAGCGAGGACGCGCAATTGCGCACGCTCCTCGACAGCGGCATGCCGGTGATGACGATCGTCGGCAAGACGTGGACGCTGCACGTCACCGAAATCCTGCGCACCACGCTCGACGAAAATCTCGCGATGATCGAGGACTCGACGCGCTACCTCGTCGCGCAGGGCCGCGAGGTGATCTACGACGCGGAGCATTTCTTCGACGGCTACAAGGCCGATGCCGACTACGCGCTCAAGACGCTCGCGGCCGCCGTGCGCGGTGGCGCGGCAAATCTCACGCTGTGCGACACGAACGGCGGCACCCTCGTCGGCGATTTCCAGGAGATCGTCGCGCGCGTGGTGCAGGAGTTCGGCGGCGACAAGGTCGGCGTGCATTGCCACAACGACAGCGGTCTCGGCGTGGCGCTCACGCTCGGCGGCGTCGCGGCCGGCGCGACGCTCGTGCAGGGCACGATGAACGGCTACGGCGAGCGCGTCGGCAACGCGAACCTCACGACGGTGCTGCCCAATCTCATTTTGAAAATGGGCCGCTCCGCGCGCTGCGCGGGAAACCTCGCGCAGCTTCGCGATCTCTCGCTCTTCTTCGACGAGCTCGCAAATCTCCGGCCGGATCCGAAGGCGCCGTTCGTCGGCCAGTCGGCCTTCGCGCACAAGGGCGGCCTGCACGCCAACGCCGCGCAGAAAGTCGCGCGCAGCTACGAGCACATCGATCCCGCGCTCGTCGGCAACCGCACGCGTGTCCTCGTTTCCGACATGGCGGGCCGCAGCAGCCTGGTGATCAAGGCGAAGGAGCTCGGCATCGAGCTCGACGAGAAGCGCCCGGAGATGAAGGCACTGATCGAGGAACTGAAGGAGCGGGAGTTTCGCGGCTACGAATACGAGGCGGCGGACGCGTCGTTCCGATTGCTCGTCGGAAAACATCTCGGCCAGCGGAAAACGTTTTTCGAAGTGGAGAATTACCGCGTGATCATCGAGCGCCACGGTGACGAGCTCTGGGCGGAGGCCACGGTGAAACTCAAAGTCGACGGCGAGTGGCAGCACACGGTCGCGGAGGAATCCGGCCCGGTCGGCGCGCTCGACAAGGCGCTGCGGCTCGCGCTCGAGAAAAACTATCCCCAGCTCCACGACATGAAACTGCGCGACTACAAGGTGCGCATCCTCGAGGGCAACGCCGGCGCCGGTTCGCGCACGCGCGTGCTGATCGAAAGCGGCGACGGCAAGCGCATCTGGGGCACCGTCGGCGTGAGCGACAACATCATCGACGCAAGCTGGGAAGCGCTGCGCGAATCGGTGGAATACAAGTTGTCGCTCGGGTGAACACGATACCGCGCGGCACGTCCTCCCGCGCGGTCACTTCTTTTTTGCCGGCGCGGTGGCGGCGGCCTCGGGCACGACGGTCATCTCGCCGATTTCCACCTGGCCTTTCGGCAGCGCTTTTTTCTCGAGCACTTCGGCCTCCGCCATTTCGCGCCCGAAATACGGCGCGGCCGAAGCGATGAGCGTGGGCAGCGCATCGCGTTGCGCGACGCCGTCGAGGTTCACGGTCATGCGCGTGCGCCAGAGAAGCTGTTTCTGCTTCGTCGCGGTGGAGCGGTAGTCGTAGGCGGAGGCGACGACGTAATAGCAATCGCCGGCGGCCTGCTGCACGAGAAGCTGCGTCTTGGTGGAGCGCTGCGCGAAGAGCTTCACCGGATCCATCACGGCATTGGCTTCTGCAACGCTCGCGGCGGCGCCGAGGTCCGCGCTGTCCGATTCGGTGCCGGTGCCGAGCGCGTGGACCGGAACCCATGACGCGGCGTTGCGCTTCGCCACGACCTCGGCGAGCTCGGCGGCAAATTTTTCACCGCCGACGAGCGCGGCGCGATCGAAGATGTTCTTGAACGCGGCCGCGGGCGGGAGCGTGGCGTTGGCGCCCGTGCCGTCCGAGCCGGCATCGGCCGCCTGGTCGAAATTGAACGTGTGCGGTCCCCACATGTAGACGATCACGAGCGTCGGCGCATGCCCGTCGCCGGCGGGAAAAAAACCGTTCGCCGCCAGCGAGCGTTGCAGCACGCGCTGCACGTCGTCGCCCGACATCGGCTGCGTCTTCGTCGAGCCGCCCACCGCGTGGTAGCCCGCGGAATGAAACACGAAGTAAGCGGGCGCCTGCCGCGTGACGGCGGGCAGCTTGCGCCCGGCGTCGGTGAACTCGGTGATGACGGTCATGTCGAGCGTCGGGTTCGACTGAAACGCGCGCGGCGTCAGCTCGAAATTCCATTCCGCTTTCGACTTTGGCGCCGCCGGCCCGGCTGCGAACAACGCGGCGCCCAGCAACGTGGCGAGCGAAACCGATGACTTCATGAGGCGGAAAATCGATCGAGGAAACGGCGACACGCAAGCGAATCGGCGACCATCGATCAGTTCCCGCGCTTTTCGAGGCTCGCCATCAATGCGAGGAGAAACGCCGCATCGCCGCGCATTTTGGCGAACGCCGCGCGGGCCGCGGCTGTGCGCTCCGCGGCGAAGCGTCGCGAGGCTTCGAGTCCGTGCAGTTTCACGAATGTCGCCTTGCCCGCCCGCGCGTCTTTTCCCGCGGTTTTGCCGAGCGTCGCGGTGTCCGCGGTGGCATCGAGGACATCGTCGGTGATTTGAAACGCCAGGCCGAGGTCACGGCCGGCGTGGCGGAGCGTGATGAGGCTTTCTTCGCCCGCGCCGCCGACCAGTCCGCCCATCGCCAGCGCGGCTTCGATCATCGCGGCGGTTTTGTTGAGATGAATGAATTCGAGATCGCTTGCGGTCGCCGCGGGATTTTTTTCGGCGAGCAGGTCCTCCATCTGGCCGCCGATGAGCCGGCGGCTGCCGGCGGCGTCGGCCAGCTCGCGCACGAGGGCGGCGGCGAGCTTCGGTTGCGCGGAATAATTTTCCGCGAGCAGCGCGAAGGCGTGCGTCAGCAGCGCGTCGCCGGCGAGCAGCGCGGTGGCTTCGTCGAACTGCTTGTGCGCCGTCGGCCGGCCGCGGCGCAGGTCGTCGTTGTCCATGCACGGCAGGTCGTCGTGGATCAGCGAGTAGGTGTGCAGGCACTCGATCGCGATGGCGGCCGGCAGCGCACGGTCATCGTCGGGCGCCACGCCGAAAAGCTCCGCGGCCGCGAGCACGAGCACCGGGCGCAGGCGTTTGCCGCCGGCCTCGAGGCTGTAGCGCATCGCGGTGTGCAGCCGCGCCGGCCGCGTGGCGGCGCGCGGCACGAAGCGGTCGAGGCCGCGCTCGACGCGAGCGACGTGGTGTTTCAGTTCGGCGGGAAAATCCATCGGGCTTCTTGCGTGAGGCAAAACCGCCGCCGCGTAAAGCTCCCGCGCGCCGCACGAAATACTCGCCAACCGCCGGCGTGGCGCCCATAACGCGGGCGTTTCCACGATGCCCACCTACGAGTATGCCTGCCCGAAATGCGGCCACACCTTCGAAGCGTTTCAGTCGATGCGCGACGAGCCGCTCAAGAAATGCCCGAAGTGCGGCAAGACCGGCGTCAAGCGCCTCATCGGCGGCGGCGCCGGACTGATTTTCAAGGGCACCGGCTTCTACATCACCGATTACAAAAAATCGGGCGGCGGAAAATCCGAGGGCACCAGCGCGAAGCCGGTCGAGAGCAAGCCCGCCGAAACCAAGTCTTCCGACTCGAAATCCTCCGCCAGCAAAGACAAAAAATAGCCATCCCCATGAGCAAAAAAGTCGAACGCGCACTTCACGGCCCGAGTTGGACCGAAGTCATCCTCGGCGCCGTCCTCAGCCTGCTGCTCGGCATCGTGCTCGGCGCGGTGCTGCTGATTTTCAAACCCGTCGTGACGGTGAAGGAGCTGCCGAAGGAGGACAAACGCGAGGCCGGCGCGGTCTATTTCGTCGAGGGCTCGCGCGATTCCGCGAAAGCCAAGCAGGCACTCGCGAAGCGCAAGGCGCTCGTGGCCGGGCAATCCGTGGCGTTCACGGAGGACGAGCTCAACTCGTTCGTCACGCCCGTCGCCCCCGCCACGCCGGCGCCCGCGCCGAAGGCCGGCGCGAAGAAGGCGCCGGAAAAAGCGCCCGAAAAGGCCGCGCCCGCGGCGCCGGCGTCGACCGAAACGATCGCGAAGGGCACGCCGAATTTTCGGATTCGCGACGGCGTGATGCAGATCGGAATGCCCGTCACGATCAACCTGCTGGGCTTCGGCCCGACGACGATCGTGCAGGCGCGCGGCGGTTTCGAGAAGACGGACAACGGATTCGCGTTCGACCCGAGCGAACTTTATCTCGGCTCGTGCCCGGTGCACCGGCTGCCGTTTATCTCGGGCTTCGTGCGGAACAAGCTGCTCGGCACGCAGGCGCTGCCGGAGGATATCGCCACGGCGTGGTCCAAGGCGAAGGAAGTTTCCCTCGAAGGCAACACGCTGAAAGTCGCGATGTGAGGTGCGCGCATGCGCGCCACGGTTTCGCGGCCGGCTCGGATCGGCGCACGACGGCTGAGGTCGCTCGCGCTCGTCTGCGCGTTCGCGGGTGCGCTGCGCCTGGCGGGCGCCACGAGCGCGCCGGCGATTTTTCAGAGCGGCCCCGGGCAGTTTGAAGTGGCGGCCGCGGACGTCGCTGCCGCGCGAACGGTCACCACGGCCGCGACGGAAGCGTGGCGGTTGCTCGAGGAACCGCTCGGCTTGCCGGCTGGTTTTTCGACGCCGGTGCTCGTGCGCGTGATTCCGGCGCAGGAGTGGAACGACGCTGCGCCGTTTCGCGTGACCGCGGAGCCGGCCGGGCTGGTTTCCTTGCGGGTGCGCGCGGACGAACGCTCTGCCTCCGATCCGCTCCGCCATGCGCTGGTGCGCGCGCTGTTGACACGGCTCATCGTGTCGCTCGGCGGCGCGAGCGATCGCGTCGCGGTGCCGGCCTGGCTCGAGGACGCTTGTGTCGGCGCGTGGCGCACGCGCGCCGATCCCGCGCAGCTCGACGCGTTCAAGTTCGCGGCGGCGAGAATCGCCGTGCCACCGCTGAGCGAGTTGCTGGGCGAAGCGGCGAGCTCGCTCGAACCGCCGCGTCGCACGCTCGGCGCGTGGGCGCTGATGACGTTTTTGCAAAGCGAGTCGACCGCGGCGAGAGAGTGGCCGGCGTTTCTGCGGCGCGTGCTCGCGGGCGAGCCGGCATGGGCGGCGCTCGCGGCGAGTTTTCCCGGACGATTCCGCGACGCGAACGAACGCGAACTTTGGTGGGAAACCAGCTGGCACCATCTGCGCCGCGTGCGGACATTGCCGATCATGGACGCGGCCGAGTCGCGCGAGGAACTCGCCGCGCTGATCCGTTTCGTGTTTCAGCGGAGCGAGTCCGATGTCGTCGTCGATCTCGGCGAAACGCTGACGCACGCGAGCGAAGCGGCCGTGCGCGCCGAACTCACGCGGCGCGCGAGCGAGCTGAACCGACTTCTGCCCGCGCTGCATCCGTTTTACCGCAACGCCGGGCTTTCGCTCGCCGCGGTATTGGCGGCGCCGACGTCGAGTGAAAACCCGACCGGTATCGCGACCGCTCGCGCGAACTTCGCGCGCGATTGGCGCGATGCGACTGAGTTGGAGGCCGCCACGGCGTCGGCGCTCGATCGCATCGAAAGCCGCATGCTTCCGCGATAGTGGCGCGAAGCGTAGGGCACGTCTTCCTTTAACGCGACGCGCAGGACTTTCGCCCGCTCTGAATCGGCGGCTTAAGGATAAACCGCCCTATCTCTCGGCGTCGGCGACACCGCGGGTTAGCTTAATCTTGCGGCGACGCGGCGGCGACACGCACACTTCGGGCAGTGTCCAGGAAGCTCAAGAACATCGGCGTCGTCTCGCTGCTCACAGTCGTCTCGCGCGTGCTGGGCCTCGTGCGCGATCAAGTGCAGGCGTGGATTTTTGGCGAGAGCATCATGATCGACGCGTGGGTGACGGCGTTCACGTTGCCGAATCTTTTCCGCCGGCTGCTCGGCGAAGGCTCGCTCACGGCGGCGTTCATTCCGAATCTGCAGGAGGCGTTGCGCGAGGAAGGCGAGGCGGGCGCGTTCGCGCTGTTGAACCGCGTGGCGAGCTGGTTGCTCGTGGTCACGAGCGCGCTCGTCGCGCTGGCGATGGTCGCGTGCAGCCAGTCGCGCGCGCTGACGTGGATCGACCCGAAGTGGTATCTCGCGGCCGATCTCGCGGTGCTGATGTTCCCGTATCTCGCGCTCATCTGTCTCGCGGCGGTCTTCAACGCCACGCTCAACGTCCTCGAGCGTTTCACCGAGCCCGCGCTCTCGCCGATCTGGCTCAACGTCGCCATGATCCTCTCGCTCGCGGGCGCCGGGCTGCGCTTCGCGAACTCGGAGCTGGGCGAGATTCGCTGGTTGTGCGCCGGCGTGCTGGTCGGCGGATTTTTTCAGATGGCCGTGCCCGCGGCGGTGCTCGTTCGCGGCGGCTGGCGTCCGCGCTTCACGCTCGAGCTCACGCCACGCGTGCGCCAGATCGCGCGACTGATGACGCCCGGCCTGCTCGGCACGGCGATCTACCAGATCAACGTCACGGTCTCGCGCTTCTTCGCGTTTTCGCTGCCGGCCGCCGCGGCGATGATGTTTTTTGCGAACCGGCTGATGGAACTTCCGATCGGCGTCTTCGCGATCGCGGTCTCGACCGTGGTGTATCCGAGCCTCGCGCGGCACGCGGTGGAGAAAAACATTTCCGCGATGGCGGCGGATTTTCACAAGGGGCTGCGGCTGATTCTGGTCATCAACGTGCCCGCCGCCGCCGGGCTCGCGCTGCTGAGCGAGCCGATCGTGCGGCTGCTTTACGCGCATGGGAAATTCACGCCGGAGGCCGCGCACGAAATGTCGGTGCTGCTGGCGCTGTTCGTGATTGGGCTGCCGTTTTTCTCGGTCGTGAACCTGACGGTGCGCGCGTTCTACGCCGTGAAAGACACGACGACGCCGGTCCGCATCGCGCTGATCGATTTCGTGGTCAACCTGGTCCTGAGCTACACGCTCAAGCTCTGGTTCGGTGCGCCGGGACTCGTGATCGCGAGCACGACCGCGATCGTCGTGCAGACGCTGCTGCTGCAATTCGCGCTGGCAAAGAAACTGCCGGCGCTGAATTTCGCGCCGCTGGCGTCGGCGCTCGCGAAGGTCGTCGTGGCGAGTCTCGCGATGAGCGCGGCGGTCGGCGCCGGTTATCTTGCGCTCGAACGCGCCGGACTCGGCCGGCGCGCGGATTGGATTGCGGTGATCGGACTCATTCCGGTTGGCGTGGCCGTCTACGGCGCGGCGCTGTGGGCGTTGAAGATCGAGGGGCGCGACGAACTTGCGGCGATGCTCGCCAAGCTGCGCGCGAAGCTGACGTGAGCGCGCCGCGACGAGAGGGCCGATGAAATTCAAACCCGACTGGTTCCTGCTCGGCATGGTGCTCGCGACGGGGCTCGCGTGGGCGTTTCCCGCGCCGGGCGCGGCAGGCGGATGGATGCATCCGGAGTTGCTGACGAAGCTGGGCGTGGCGCTGATTTTTTTCCTGCACGGCGTGGTGCTCTCGTTCGCGGCGCTGCGGGCGGGAGCGTTGAACTGGCGGTTGCATCTGCTGGTGCAGGGCAGCACGTTTTTGGTTTTCCCGCTCCTCGGGCTCGCGCTCAACGCCGCGCTCGGCGCGCGCGTCGATGCACACCTCAAGCTCGGGCTTTTTTATCTGTGCGCGCTGCCATCGACGGTGTCGTCGTCGGTGGCGATGACCGCCGCGGCGCGCGGCAACGTGGCGGGCGCGGTCTTCAACGCCACGCTCTCGAGCCTGATCGGAATTTTTCTCACGCCGCTGTGGATCGCGGTCGTGATGCGGACGAGCGGCCACACGCAACCGCTCGGCCCGGTGGTGATCGATCTGCTGCGCTGGCTCGTGCTGCCGCTCGCGATCGGGCAGGCGCTGCGGCCATGGCTCGGCGCATTCGCGCAGCGTCATCGGGCCGGCATCAACGTCGTCGATCGCGCGACGATCCTGCTGCTCGTCTACACCTCGTTCTGCGATTCGTTTCGGCAGGGCGTGTGGTCCGGCCACGGCGTGGCGCTGCTCGGGCTCGTGGTCGCGGTGTGCCTCGCGCTTTTCGTTTTCGCGATGTTGGCGACGGGCGGCGCGGCGCGCGGGCTGAGCTTCGCGCGCGCGGATCGGATCGCGGCGATGTTTTGCGGCTCGAAGAAGACGCTGGCGTCGGGCGTGCCGATGGCGAAGTTGATCTTCGGGGCGCACCCGGCGATGGGAATGATTCTGCTGCCGATCATGATCTACCATCCGCTGCAACTTGTGATTTGCGGCGTGCTGGCGCAGCGTTGGGGGCGACAGGCCGAGGAGCCGGTTTCGCCATGAGCGCGAGCGACCCAAATTCGATCAGCGTGCGACACAATGCCGCCGAGCGCCGCTTCGAGGCGGAGGTCGACGGGCAACTCGCCGTCGCGGAATACGAGCACGACGGTGAGCGGATGGTGTTCACGCACACGTTCGTGCCGCCGGCGCTGCGTGGTCGCGGCCTCGCGGAAAAAGTCGTGCGCGCGGGGCTCGACTACGCGCGGGCGGAAGGCCGCCGCATCGTGCCGGCGTGCTCCTACGTGGCGGCGTTTGTCGAGCGGCACGCGGAATTCAAGCCGCTGATCGCCTGATTCGGCTGGGGAAATTCCGAAGCGGGCGCGGAAGATCGCGCCCATGGCACGGTCGCGGAAATCGCATTTAGGGGAGCCTGTAACTTCGTGCGAGGTGGAGCATCGAACCCGCGATAACCCACAATCAAAAGAGCCAAATCATCATGCCCACGACGTCCACACTGCATTCCTCGACGGCGACTGTGCCGGCGAGCGAGAACCAAGTCCTCGGTCAGCTTCAACTCACGCTGAAACTCGCGTTCGGCCTCGTGCCCATCGTGGCCGGCCTCGACAAATTCACCAACATTCTCGCGCACTGGGAAAATTATCTGAATCCGCTCGCCTTGCGTATCGTGCCGGTGAGCGACGTCACATTCATGCGCGCGGTCGGTGTCATCGAGATCATCGCTGGCGTGATCGTTCTCGTCCGGCCGCGCGTCGGTGCCTTCATCGTCATGGCGTGGCTGCTGGCGATCGCGGCGCAGTTGCTTGTGGGCTGGATGTATCCGGATGTCGCCGTGCGCGATATCGTGATGGCGCTCGGCGCGCTGACGCTCGCGCGGCTGACGCCGATCGTGCAGGCCCGGCGGAGCAATTCCGCAATCTGACGCCGCGCGTCCAAAGCGGGCGGCGCGGCTAAATCGGGCGTTGCCAAATCCAGCCCGCGGGATTCGTTCCGCGGTCAAATGCCGCATCTCTTCGACCCGCTCACGATCAAATCCGTCACGCTGCGCAATCGCATCGGCGTCTCGCCGATGTGCATGTATTCCTCCGACGACGGCGTGGCGTCCGACTGGCATCTCGTCCACCTCGGCGCGCGCGCCGTCGGTGGCGCGGGATTGGTGATCGCGGAAGCGACCGCGGTCTCTCCCGCAGGACGCATCTCGCCCGGCGACGCCGGCCTGTGGGCGGAGAAACACATCGAGCCGCTCGCGCGTATCAACCGCTTCGTCAAGGCGCACGGCGCCACGCCCGGCATCCAGCTCGCGCACGCGGGCCGCAAGGCGAGCACGTCGCGCCCGTGGGAAGGCGATGCGCACCTGGCGGACGATGCCGGTGGCTGGCCGGTGGTCGGGCCGAGCCCGATCGCGTTCGGCGGAGCGCTGCAAAAAATTCCCCGGCCGCTGTCGGTCGATCAGATCGCGCGGGTGCAGGGCGAGTTTGTCGCGGCGGCGAAACGCGCGCTGGCCGCCGGCTACGAATGGCTCGAGCTGCACTCGGCCCACGGCTACCTCGCGCACGAGTTTCTTTCGCCGATCGCGAACCAGCGCGGCGACGATTACGGCGGCAGTTTCGAAAACCGCATCCGTTTCCTCCTCGAAACGACGCGCGCGGTGCGCGGCGTATGGCCCGAACAACTGCCGCTGACGGTGCGAATTTCGTGCACCGATTGGCTGGAAGGTGGTTGGACGATCGAGGAAAGTGTCGAGCTCGCGCGAAGGTTGAAACGCGAGGGCGTCGACTTGATCGATTGCAGCTCCGGCGGCATGTCGCCGACGGCGAAGATTCCGGCCGGGCCGGGTTTTCAGGTGCCGTTCGCCGAACGCATTCGCAAGGAATGCGGGCATCGCTACGGCGGCGGTCGGCTTCATCACCCAACCGGCGCAGGCGGATCAGATCGTGCGCACCGAGCAGGCGGACATCGTGCTGCTCGCGCGCGAATTCCTGCGCGATCCGAACTGGCCGTTGCGCGCGGCGCGCGCCCTCGGCGTGAAGACGCCGCCCGCGGCGCCGGTGCAGTATGGGCGCTCGTGGTGAGCGGCGCGCGGTTTGGCCGTCTCGGAGAGAACGAACATCTTTCGCGGCGCGGCGGATTAAGGACAATACGCCCTAGCTTTTCAACGCGACGTCAGAGGCGCCGCGGCTATTTGGGCGGAAGAAACTCCGTCGTCATCGCCTGCGCGGCGGTGACTTTGCCTTTCGGCAGGATGCCGAGGTCTTCGAGCTGCGCGATCTGCGTGGCGTAGCGCGCGGGATCGAGCCGGCCGATTTGCTGCGGGCCGCCGTTCGCGTCGCGGCCCGTGACGAGCTTCTCGTCGAGAATCATCTTCCGCGAAAACATCATGAACTCGTCGGTGTTGTTCGCGTTCGCCTGTTTCAGCGCGGCGTGTGCGGGCGCCGGATCGCCTTCGAGGTAATCCTGCCAGCCGCGGATGTAGGCGCGGACGAACGCGCGCAGCTCGGCGGGGTGCTCGCGCGCGAATTTTCGATTTGTCACCAGCACGGCGTAGGCGCGGAAGCCGGCGTCCCACGTCGAGAGGAAGCGCGGCATTTTTCCGCCCGCATGCGTGATGTGATACGGCTCGGCGATGAAGTAGCCTTGTTGCAGCGCCTCCTTGTTGCCGAGGAAGGCCGCGACGGAAAAATTCTGCGGGACGACGTTGAAATCCACGCCGTATTTTTTCCGGATGAATTTCAGGAAGGCCCACTCCGGGCGCGCGATGACCGTCTTGCCGGCGAGATCGCGGAAGGCGTGCACGGGGCTGTCGGGCTGCACGAGGATGCCGGAAGGATCGTCCTGAAAAACCGCCGCGAACTGGACGACGGGCAGACCCTCGGCCTGTTGCAGCAGCGTGTTCGTGCTGTCGGCCTGGCCGATGTCGGCCTTGCCCGTCGCGACGCTCGGCATCACGAACGCATTCGGGCCGCCCGGAATCAAAGCCACGTCGAGACCCTCGGCGCGGAAAAATCCGCGCGCCTGGGCCTGGTAAAGACCGCCGTGCTCGGGCTCCGCGACCCAGTCGAGCTGGACGGTGACTTTGAAGAGCGGCCGCTCGGCCGCGCCGGCGCGAATGCCAAGCGAAAGAAGAACGAGGGCGGGGAACAGGGTGCGCATGGGAAAAATTATTTGTCGGCGCGTTCGTAGGAATCGTGCCAGCGGTGCAGTGCGAACCAGCTCAACGCGAGCACGGCAGCGGTGAAAACGAAACCGAGGGCGCAGCCGATCGCCGCGGTGGCGAAGAGCGCGGGATATTTCGCCTGGCTCGAATAGATGATCGCCTGAAAGCCGAGGCCACCGCCATCGCCCGCCGAACTGCCGGCGGTATAATCGCCGACGATCGCGCCGATCGGCGCGAGGACCGCGGCGATGCGCAGGCCGGTGAAGAAATACGGCAGGGCGGCGGGCACGCGCAGGAGAAAAACTTCCTGCCAGCGGCGCGCCCGTTGCATGCGGAAGAGCTCGACGAGATTGCGGTCGGTGGAGACGAGGCCCTGCGTGGTGTTCACGACGAGCGGGAAAAACGAAATCAGAAACGTGATGATCGAAACGCTCTTCAGGCCGGCGCCGACCCAGAGCACGAGGATCGGCGCGACGACGACGATCGGCGTCATCTGCAGGATCATGAGATATGGATAGAGCGACGCGCGGATCCAGCCGGAGAGCGACAACCCGAGCGCGGTGACGAAACTCACGACGACGGCGAGCGCGAAGCCGAGGAGCGCGCCCTGCGTGGTGTTGAGCGTGGCGCGCGTGAGCACGTCGCGGTTTTCGCGCAGCGCGCGGAGCACATCGGCCGGGCTCGGCAACAGAAACCGCGTGTCTTCCGGCAGCGAGACGTGCCGCACCTGCCAGGCGAGGAGGAAAAGAGCGCCGGCGCCGAGCGGAAAAAGAATCTGGAGGGCGCGACGGCTCATACGGTGGCGGCGACGTCTTCGACGGAGCGCAGGATGCGCGAGACCTGCGCGACGAGGTCGTGATAGTCGCGCGCGAGCCGCGTGTCGGCGGTGCGCGGCCGCGGCAGCGAGACGGAAAACTCGGCGTGGATGCGCCCGGGATTCGCGGCGAGGATGAAAATCCGGTCCGAAAGAAACACCGCTTCGGCGACGGAATGCGTGACGAAAAAAGCGGTCCAAGCCTGCTGCCCGCGGATGGCGAGCAGTTCCTCGTTGAGGTGCTCGCGTGTCATCTCGTCGAGCGCGCCGAACGGCTCGTCGAGGAGGAGAATTTTCGGCGAGAGCGCGAGGGCCCGCGCGATCGAGACGCGCATTTTCTGGCCGCCGGAAAGCTGACGCGGGTAGGCATCGGCTTTGGCGGCGAGCCGCACGAGATCGAGCACCCGCTCGCGCGTGGCGCGTCGGGCGGCGGCAGGGACGCCGCGCAGGCGTTGCGGCACCTCGACGTTTTGCGCGACGGTGAGCCACGGCAGCAGCGTCGGTTCCTGAAAAACAAACGCCAGCTCGGCCGCCGCGCCTTCGGGCGTGAGGCCGTCGATCACGATGCTGCCGCCGTTGACGGGACTGAGGCCGGCGAGGAGGCGAAGCAGCGTGGATTTGCCGCAGCCGCTGGGACCGATGAGCGAGATGAATTCGCCGGGCTGCGCGGCGAGCGAGACGCCGTCGAGCACGAGCGGGCCGTCGCCGAAGCGTTTGCTCACGGCGCGGAACTCGACCAGCGGGGAGGCGGGCATGCCGCGCCAAAGTGGCGGGAGCGGCGGTGGCTGACAAGTGGCGATCGTGTCGCGCGCGTGCCGCGCCGCGCGATCACTTCAATTTCGCGAGCGAGTCGGCCGCGGGCTTGTTACCCGGATCTTCCTTCAGCGCGGCGACGTAAGCGACGCGGGCTTCGGCCGGGCGGTTCAATTTCTGCTGGATGTCGCCGAGGCGGTTCCACGCGTGCGAGTGCGTCGGCATGGTCGGCCCGGGCGGCTCCAGCGCGAGGCACTTTTGCAGACAGGCGAAACCGCGCTCGAGATTCTGGCCGCTGATCGCGGCGACGCGGCCGTAGGAATAAAGCGCGAGATAATCCGAAGGATTATTTGCGAGCACCCGGTCGCAGACGGAGAACGCGCCGGCGTAGTCCTTCGCGGCGACTTTGGCGCCGAGCTCGAGCAACACCGCGCGCGTGGGATCGCGGCGGCGAATCTCCTCGAGCTGCGCGCCGGCTTTGGCGCTGCTGCCGACCGGCCATGGCGCCTGCGAATAAAACTGGAAGAGCCCGACGCGCGCCTCGGTGTCCTCGGGATTCATCGTGAGCGCTTTTTCCATCGCATCGCGGCCCTTCGTCGCGAAGCCGAGCGCGCGCGTGAGGCTGTCCGCGCGGACGCGGCCGGCGAACTCCATCGCCGCGCCGCCGTAGTCGGCGAGGTAACGCTCGTTCTGCGGCTCGAGCTCCGCGGCGTGGGCGAGATCGGCGATCGCCTGCTCGAAGGCGGCGTTGTCGGCGCGTTTCCTGAGCAACAGGCCGAGCTCGTGAAGTGCGGCGGCGTTTTTCGGCTCGGCGGCGACGATTTTTTCCAAAGCGGCGCGCGCCTCAGGATATTGTTTCGCCTGCACGAGTGCCTGGGCGGATTCGAGCGGCGACGCGGCGGGAAGCGCCGCGGCGGCGCATGCAAACACAAGGGCGGAGAACGAAAGGCGCATCACGAGGAACACAGGGTGACGCGGGAAAATGCTCGGTCGAAACCGGCGGTCAAGCCGCGAGAAGTCCCGCTGGAACCGATTCGGAATGCGCGCGCCGGCGCGAGCTCACTCGTAGCGCAGCGCGTCGATCGGGTCGAGCTGTGCGGCTTTGTAAGCGGGATAGAAGCCCGCGATGATGCCGACGAACGCGCTGAAGCCCACGGAACCGAAAACCGAAAGCGTCGAGATCATGACGGGCCAGCCGTTTTTCCACGCGACAAATTGCGACGTGCCGACGCCGGCGAGGACGCCGATGATACCGCCGAGCGAGCTGAGCATGATGGCCTCGATGAGGAATTGCGTGAGGACATCGCGGCCGTGCGCGCCGATCGCGACGCGGATGCCGATCTCGCGCGTGCGCTCGGTGACGGACACGAGCATGATGTTCATGATGCCGATGCCGCCGACGACAAGCGAGACGATGGCGACGCCGACGAGCAGGCCGGTCATCGTCTGCGAAGCCTGCGCCTGCGCGGCGGCGATCTCCTCCTGCGTGCGCACGGTGAAGTCGGGCTCGGGGCTCTTGTGCCGCTGCGTGAGCAGGTCCTCGATGTCCTGCTTCACCTTGTCGAGCTTCTCGGCGGAGCTGGCGGCGACGAGGATCGAGTTGATGTTCGTCTGCCGCGAAATGCGGCGCATGTGCGACGTGTAAGGAATGATGACGAGATCGTCCTGGTCCTGGCCGTTGATGTTGAAACCCTTCATCGCGAGGACGCCGACGATGCGGAACGGAATGTTGCGGATGCGCAGCGTCTGGCCGATCGGATCCTGATCGGGATAGAGCTGGTCGACGATCGTCTTGCCGACGACGCAGACCTTCGCGATCGACTTGACGTCCTGGTCGGAAAACATCGCGCCTTCGGCGACGGGCCAGTTGCGGATGAAGCTGTAGTCGGGCGACTCGCCGTTGATCGACGTCTGCCAGTTGAGGCCGTTGGCGAGCACCTGCGCGCGGCCGCGAATCTCGGCGCTCACGCCATCGATGTCGCCGACTTCCTGCTGGATCGCGGTGGCGTCCTCGGGCGTGAGCGAGAGGAAACTGCCGAAGCCGCCGCGCACGCCGCCGGTGGTGAAGCTGCCGGGAAAGACGGTGACGATGTTCGTGCCGAGCGAGGCGACGTTGGCCTCGATCATGGCCTTGGCGCCGTTGCCGAAGCTGACGATGGTCACGACGGCGCCGATGCCGATGATGATGCCGAGCGCGGTGAGGACCGACCGCATGATGTTGCGGCTGAGGGCGCGAAGCGCGACGCGAAAGATGTTGGTGAGGCGCACGGGAGGCGGTGAGTCTTCAGCTTTGCGAGGCGGTGAGCTTGGCGGCGGCCTCGGCGGCGCGGAGGCGGGCCGCCTCGTGCTCGGCAATCTGGCGGTTGTGCGTAGGCTCGTCGCGCACGACGACGCCGTCGCGAAGAATCAGGTTGCGCTTCGTGTAGCTCGCGATGTCGAGCTCGTGCGTGACCATCACGATCGTGATGCCCTGGTCGTTGAGCTTCTGGAAAACGCCCATGACCTCGACCGAGGTTTTCGAATCGAGATTGCCCGTGGGCTCGTCGGCGAGGAGCACCTGCGGCTCGTTGACGAGGGCGCGGGCGATGGCGACGCGCTGCTGCTGGCCGCCGGAGAGCTGGTTCGGGAAATGATCGGCGCGCTTGGAGAGGCCGACGATGTCGAGGCAGTGCAGCGCGCGCTCCTGGATTTCGCGGGCGGAGACCTTGCGATGCCGGCCGTAGAGCATGGGCAGCTCGACGTTTTCGAGCGCGGTCGTGCGCGAGAGGAGATTGAAGCCCTGAAAAACGAAACCGAGCTTCTGGTTGCGCAGGTCGGCGAGCTCGTTCTTGTCGAGCTTCGAGATGTCGATGTTGTCGAGCAGGTAGGTGCCGCGGCTCGGGCGGTCGAGGCAGCCGAGCAGATTCATCAGCGTGGATTTGCCGGAGCCGCTGGCGCCCATGAGCGCGACGAACTCGCCCTTTTGAATATCCAGCGACACGCCGCGCACGGCGTGCACCGGCACTTCGCCGGACTCGTAGATTTTGTGGATGTCCTGGATTTTGACGACGGGAGCCACGGAAGATTTTTCGAATTTCGATTTGCGGTTTTCGCGCGGGATTTCGAGGGGCCGGTTACACGGGCGATCCGCGGCGGCGTAGAAATTCCACGGGCGAAAAACAAACTCAGCCGCGACGTCCGCCGCCGCCACCACCGCCGCCGCCCATGCCGCCGCCGCCGAAGCCGCGCTGGCCTTGGAATGGATTCTGGGTGCCGGGGCCTTGCATGACGGCGCCGGGCAGCGTGACGCTGGTCACGATCGTGTCGCCCTCGTCGAGTCCACCGAGAACCTCGGTGAAAATGCCGTCGGAAATGCCGAGCCGTGCCGTAACGGCGTCGAGCTTCTTGTCCTTCGCATTTGGATCGGCGATCTTGTAAACGGTGCGGTTGGTGACGGTGTTGGTGCCGAAGCCGCGGTCGGCGCCGCCGCCGTTACCGCCGCCACCTCCACCGCGACGACCACCGCCACCACCGCCGCCGCCACCTTGGGCGAAGCGCTGCATGCGTTCGGCAGCCTGCGTGATCGAATCGGCGTCGATGCCTTTGTCGGCGCCGGCTTTCTTCGCTTTTTCAATCATGTCCGGCGTGAGCGGCTGGCCGCGCGTCCATCCGGCCTCGGTGAAGAGCGCCATCGTCGCGCGACGCTTCTCGTCGTCGGTCATCGTGGCGCCGGCCTTCCCGGTGGCGCCCGCCTTGTCGGCGCTCGGGCTCTTCGGCAGCAGCTCCTGCGGCACGCGCACGCGGAGAGCGGCGTTGGCGATGCGGAGGACGTTCGTGCGCTCGGCGATGACGATCGAGACATTGGCGGTCATGCCCGGCTTGAGTTTCTGGTCCTCGTTGTTCACGTCGATGATGACGGCGTAGGAGACGACGTTCTGGTTCACCGTGGCGGCGTTGCGCACCTGGCGGACGACGCCGGTGAACGTGCGGCTCGGAAACGCGTCGACGGTGAAGCGCACGTCCTTGCCATCGGAGACGAGGCCGACGTCGGCCTCGGCGACGGCGGCGTTGATCTGCATCTTGGAAAGATCGTTGACGAGCGTGAAGAGCGTGGGGGCGTTTGTGCTCGCGTTCACCGTGCGGCCCTTGTCGGTGTTGCGGTTGAGCACGATGCCGTCGATCGGCGCGGTGATCGTGCAATGCTGAAGGTCGAGCTTGGCGTTTTCGAGCGCGGCGTTGCGCGTGAGCAGCGTGGCGTTGGATTGCGCGAGCTGGGCCATCGCGTTGTCGAGCTCGGATTGCGAGACGAGTTTCTTGTCGAACAATTCCTGCGTGCGCTGCGCGGTGACCCGCGTGAGTTCGTTGCTCGCCTTGGCGGAAGCGAGGTCGGCCTCGGCCTGATGGACCTTCTGGACGGCGTTCGACTCGTCGATCTTCGCGAGCACGTCGCCGGCCTTCACCAGCGAGTTGAAGTCGACCAGCACGTCGGCGATCTGGCCGGAGACCTGCGCGCCGACGTCGACCGTCACGACCGGTTGCAGGTCACCCGTCGCGGTGACGGCCTGCACGATGTCGCCCCGGGCGATCTTCGTCGTGGAAATGTCGGGCTGCTTGTCCGACTTGTTATTGAAATAATACCAGGCTCCGGCGCCCGCCGCCGCAACGACGAGCAGGAGCACAATGAGACCACCGTAACTTTTGGACTTGGCCATGGCGTAAAAAGGGAGCTGGGAAACGAGCGATGAAAAGTTTGTTTGCCGCCAACAGCCGAAGCTACCGAGCCCTGCCATTCGCGGCGCTGCGGGCGCAAAGACGCGGCGACCAGTAAAAGGTGACGCAAAAATCTGAAGGAAGTCGTCCGCTTGGCGGAGCGTCCGGCGCGGCTCAGGCCTTGAACGATTTCTTCAGGGCGGCGGCGACGTTGGGCGGCACAAAATGCGCGACATCGCCGCCGAACTTCGCGACCTGTTTCACGAGCGTCGAGCTGGTGTAGCTGAATTGCTCGTTGGGCATCACGAAGAGCGTCTCGACCGCCGGCTCGAGGTGGCGGTTCATCAGCGCCATGTTGAACTCGAATTCGAAATCCGACAGCGCGCGCAGCCCGCGGATGATCGCATCGGCTTTTTGCGCGACGCAGAATTCGACGAGCAGTCCGGTGAACGTCGTCACGGTGACGTGCGGGTATTTCTCGACGTTGGGCCGGATCATTTTCACGCGCTGCGCGGCGCTGAAGAGCGGCGCCTTGCCGGAGCTCTCGGCCACCGCGACCGTGACGCGATCGAACAACTTCGCCGCGCGGGCGAGCACATCGAGATGCCCGTAGGTGATCGGGTCAAAGGTGCCGGGGTAGATACAATGGCGCATGTCGCAGGGCGGCAGGAAAAGCGACAACGTGCGATGTGGCGACTGCGTTTTTCGCGGTCGCGGCCGATTGGATGCAGGTCGTTCCGAGGAGCGGATCGCACCGGCGATGCACGGCGGACGACGCGCGCGGGCTTCACGCGCCGCGGTTATCTCTTCGCGGCGTCCGATCCACGCTTGCGTTCGCGGCGGCGCGCGAATGATTTTTCTGCGCCCGTCATGAATCTCCCCAACCTGCTCACGATCTCGCGCGTGCCGCTGATGTTCATCGTGGTGGCGTTGATGTATGCGCAGTTTCAGTGGGCGGCGACGGCGGCGTTCTGGCTGTTCATCGCGGCGGCGCTGACGGACTGGCTCGATGGCAAGATCGCCCGCGAACGCGGCGTGGTGTCGGCCTTCGGCCGCTTCATGGATGCGGTCATCGACAAGGTGCTCGTGATCGGCCTCATGATCGCGCTGGTGAACGACCCGGCGAATTTCCTCGGGCACGAGATCATCGCGATCCTCCTGCTGCTTTGCATCCTGTGCCGCGAGTTCGCGATCTCGGGACTGCGCATGGCGGCGGCAGTGAAAGGCGAGGTCGTCGTCGCGGACACGGGTGGAAAAGTGAAGACGTTCGTGCAGCTAAATGCGATCGGCTGGTTGATCGGCGCCCGGATGCTCGGGCGCGATTTCGGTTTCGCCGGCGACGATCGCGTGTGGGTGACCGGCGTGCGCCTGGTCGGCGTCGCGCTGTTTCTGCTTTCCGCGGTGCTGACGTTGACGTCGGGCATCGCGTATTTTCGGCGGCATTGGCGGGTGTTGATGACCTGAAGTCATGCGCTGGCCGCAGCCGCTCTGGCCCCGTCGTCTGTCGAGCCGCGTCGTGATCAACTGTGCCACGCTCGGGCCGCTCGGGCAGAAACTCCCCGCGCCCGGCACATGGGGCGCGCTCGCGGGCCTGTTGTATTTCGCGTTGTTTTTTTATCGCGCGGGGATTTTCGACATCCTGCTCGGCACACTCGTCGCCGGCTACATCGCGGTCGCGCTTTGCGGCGAAGCGGAAGTGCGCCTCGGCAAGACCGATCCCGGCGAAGTGATCCTCGACGAATTCGTCGTGATGCCGCTGTGTTTTCTCGGCTGGCACTGGATCGCGCGCGTGTGGCCGCCGGCCGCGGTGCTGCTCGCGGGCTTCGCGCTTTTCCGCTTCTACGACATTTTAAAACCGCTCGGCATCGCGCGCCTGCAGGCGCTGCCAGGCGGGTGGGGCGTGGTGATCGACGATGTCGCCGCCGCGCTCGCGGCGTGCGGCACGCTGCACCTCGCGGCGTGGCTGTGGACGCGCCGATGAACGAAGCCTGGGCCAACGTTTCGTGGCGGCTCACGGATTTCTTTTTTCCCGAGCGCAAACCCCAGCCGGCGTGGGCGCTCGCGGGCCGGGCGATCCTGCTCGGCGTCGTGATCGCTTACGGCTGGCGGTTTCACCGGATGTCGATGCTCGAGCTGAGCGACCTCAACGGAGCCTACGCGCTGCACGCGGTGCACCTCGTGTTTCACGAGGCGGGCCACGTGATTTTCAGTTGGTTCGGCGAATTCATGCACGTGCTCGGCGGCTCGCTGCTGCAGGTGTTGATGCCGTTCCTCTGGTTCATCGCGGCGCGATTCTGGGGACGCGATGCGTTTGCCGGCGCACTCTGCCTGTGGCTGATGGGCCACAGCCTCGTCGACGTCGCGCCTTACATCAACGACGCGCGCTCGCTGCAACTCGTGCTGATCGGCGGCGGCACGGGCCGAGAAGTCGAGGGCCACGACTGGGAATACCTGCTCACCGAAATGAGCCTCCTCAACAAAGACGTCTTCATCTCGCGCGACGTGCTGAGCTTCGGCCGCTGGGTGATGGCGCTGTCGCTCGTCTGGGCCGGAGCGGTGCTGATCGTGCAATTCCGCCGACATGCCGCCGAAATGGAATCGGGCCGCGAATGACCGGAATTTAAATCAGGGAAGCGCGGAATCGCGAAACGGCAGAACAATTCCGTCTCCTCCTCTGAATTTTTCCGTGTCTCCGTGCTTCCGTGATTAAAACAAAAACTGTCCGCCTCCGCTACGGCAGCGGCTGCAGGTTTTCCGCCGGCATCTTGACGTGCAATCCCTGCTGCAGCACGTCGACCGAGATCACGATGCCCTGCGGATTCGCCGGATTGTCGACGAAGCCTTCGAGCCCGTGCAGCGGTCCGCCGACGATTTTCACGCGGCGGCCCTTCGTGAGCAGCGGCATCACGCTCAGCTCGAAGCCGGACGCGACGATCGCCTTCACGTCCTCGAGCTGCCGGAGAAACGTGGCCTCGTCCTCGACGCTGATCGCGCGCGCGAGCAGATCCTGCTGGTAAATCCGCGCCTTCCTTTCGGCCGGCACGCTCGCGAACACATAGCCGGGAAAAAGCGGCTTGGTGAAACGCTTCGTCTGCTGCGCGTAGCGGCGCACGCTTTGCACGAGCGGCAGGTAGTGCTCGAATTTTTCCGCCGCCATGAGCGCGGCGAATTTTTTTTCACAACGCGGCTTCGTGTGGCAGACCAGCCAGGCTTTCTCGCTCATCCGCTCAACGCTTGAGAAGAAACCGCACGGCCGCGTGATAACCTTCGAGCCCGAGGCCGGTGATCACCGCGACGCACGCGGGCGCGGTGAGCGACTCGTGGCGGAATTCCTCGCGCTTGTAGATATTCGAGATGTGCACCTCGACGGTCGGCAGGTGCGCGCCGAGCAGGGCATCGCGGAGCGCGACGCTCGTGTGCGTGAACGCGCCGCCATTGATCACGAGGCCGTCGAACTTCGCGTCGGCCAGCGCGGCGACCTTGTCGATCAGCGCGCCCTCGTGATTCGACTGGAAAAATTCGAGCTGCGCCGCGGCGCCGAACTCCGCGCGCAACGCCTGCTCGAGGTCGGCGAGCGTCGCGCGGCCGTAGATCTCGGGCTCGCGTTTGCCGAGCCGGTCGAGGTTCGGGCCATTGAGGATCGCGATCTTTTTCATGGGGCGGCAAAAGCAGGAAGCCAGGAAACCGGGAATTGGAAACCAGAATTCATGGCTTCCCGCTTTCCGGCTTCAATCCTGTTCAAAGGGGATTTCCCGTGGCGATGAATTCCCACGGCAGCCTGAATTTTTTCGCGAGCTCCGCGGCGAGCGCCTGCACCGCGTGCACCTCGGTCGCGTAGTGGCCGCAGAGGTAGAGGTTCAATTTTTCCTCCTGCGCGCGGTTGAACCACTCCTCGCGCAGCTCGCCGGTGACGAGCGTGTCGACGCCCGCGGCCGCGAGCTCCGGCACGGCGCTGTTGCCCGCGCCGCTGCAAAACGCGATACCGCGCGGCGTCGCTCGGCCGCACTCGATCGCGATCACGCGCGGATAAAGCTGTTCGAGCTTTGCGCGCAGCGTGGCGCGCGGGATCTTTGCGTCGGCGACGCAGCCGATCGCCTCGCCGTCGCGCACGAGGAAGGGCCGCGAGCGTTTCAGCCCGAGTTGTTTCGCGAGCAGCGCGTTGTTGCCGATCTGCGGATGGCCGTCGAGCGGCAGGTGATTCGAGTAGAGAGCGCAGTTGCCGCGGATCAGCGTGGCGACGCGCTCGTAAGCGCCGCCGGTCAGCGGCCGCGGCATGTCCCAATACATCCCGTGATGCACGACGAGAAAATCGACGCCGGCCGCGACGGCGCGTTGAAACGGCACCACGCCCGCGTCGACCGCGGCGCCGATTTTGGTGACGCGGCCGTCGTTCGCGACCTGCAGGCCGTTGAACGCACCGGGCGCATCCTTGAACGCGGCACGGCGCGTGCGCTTGTCGCAGTAACGGACGAGGTCGTCGAGGTGGGCGGGCATATGAATCTTCTCGGGCTTCATTCTCTTACTCGTTCCCGGCCGGGAGGGAACGAGAAAGCGCGGGAGAACGGGAACGAGTTCAATGCCCAAGCCGGCAGCTGTGCGCGGCGAAACCGGCGCCGAAACTGACGAGCCAGAAATCGCCGTGACCGTTGGGCCCGCCGTCGCGCAGCGCGTCTTCGAGCGCGAAGAGCACGGACGGGCTGCTCATGTTGCCGTGTTCGCGCAGCACGCGATGGCTCGCGTCGAGCGTGTGCGGCGCGAGGACGGGCGCGAGCGCTTCGAGCACGTCGCGTCCGCCGCCGTGCGCCACGGCACGCGCGACGGGCCGCTCGCCGCGCGCCTGCCAGAGGCGGTCGACGGCGCCGGCGGCAAGCTCGGGCACGGAGCGATGAAGAAGATTGCGCAGCTTGCCGTCGCGTTGCTCGAAGCGGAGCTTGTCGCGTTCGGCGGGCAGATGCGCCGTCTGAAAATCGAAGGCCCGCAACCCGCCAGGGCCGGGCGTGCCGCGCCAGATGCTCGCCGCCGCGCCGTCGCTGAAGAGACACGCGCTGATGATCACGCCCGGATCGTCGTCGAGGTAAAACGCCGCCGAACAAATCTCCACCGCGACGCACGCGACGACCGCATCCGGTTGCGACGCGACGATGTGACTGGCGGCGCGCAGCGTGGGAATCGCCGCGCCGCAGCCGAGCCCGACCAGATCCTGCAGAAATACATCCGTGCGCAGGCCGAGTTGCTCCGCGACGTAGCTCGTGACGCCGGGGCAGAGATAACCGGTGCAGGTGCAGACGAGCAGCGCGTCGATCTGGTCCGCGCGCAGGCCCGCACGCTCGAGGGCGCGGGTGAGCGCGCGGCCGGCGAGCTGCGGCGCGGCGGCGCGAAATTCCGCATTGAGCTCGTCGGGCGAGAGATCGAAGGCGCGCTCGATTTTCGGCAGCGCGAAGTGCCGCGTCGCGATGCCGTGCTCGCTGCGGAGGATGGCCTGCAGGATCAGCATGGTCCGTTTGCTGAGCCGGTCGCGCAACGCGGAATTCCGGGCGATGTCCCAGCATTCCTCCTGGGTGTAAACGGAGGATGGAACGGCGGTGGCTAAGGCGTGGAGGAACATGAGGCGGGACTTTTTAGTGCGTGACGGAATAAAGGGGCGCGAACGGGATGAGCCGCGCGCGGTTGAGCAGCGCCAGCCAGCGTTGGCGAGAGGGATGCAGCAGGAAGGGATGCAGGGCGTTGGCCGAAGCAAGTCGCAGCCGAAAGCGGCGGTGCAACGCGGCATTCACCAGCCGACAGGTTTCGCTCCAATCCCGCTCGCCGTGGGCGAAAGCCAGCAGCGGTTCAACGGCGATCTCCGCGCTTTGGAAGGCCATCGCCATGCCATTGCCGGTGAACGGCGGCATCATGCCGCATGCGTCGCCGAGCTGGATTTCATCGGGAAAAAGTCGCGGGCGCGCGAAACTCAGGGCGGCGACAGCGCAGAACGATTCCTCGTCGAGCTCGGCTTTCCGCAGCCGCGCTTCAAGCCCGGTCAGCCGGGAAGCACGGAGGTAGTCGCACAGCAGGTCGATTCCGCGTGCGGCGATCGGGCGATGGCGGAACAAACCGCAAACGTTCACCGCGCCGTCCTCGACGCGCGACAGCCCGGCATAAGCCGCGTCGCCCAAGTGCAGCTCGAGATCGCGCTCGAGCTCCAGCCCGCGCGCGTGGCACTTGAGGCCGATCCACGTGGTGTCGCCGCGGCGCCGGCCCGTGGCGAAAATCCGCCCGGGCCGGATCGAAAGATCGGCGAGGCGCGTCCGCTCGCGCAGGTCGCCGCCGCCCGCCACGAACAAAGCGGCGAGTCGCGCGTCGAGCGCGTGCCGGCTCAATCCAAGCGCAGGCGAAGGAAGTGCCTGGATGCGCGCGCGTTTTTCGCCGAAGAACCACGCGACTTCACGGTGTTCGAGCGCACCGGCCAACACCGTCCCGAGCCCCAGCCGCTCGATCGTCTTCGTTTCGAGTCCGGTGATGAATTCACCACACACGCGATGTCGCGGATAGCTGCCCGCCTCGAAGATCGTCACCGCAATTCCGGCACGCCGCAGCGCGATGCCCAGCGAGAGGCCGGCCAGACCGCCGCCGGCGATTTCGATTGGGATTGGCGCTGTCATGCAGGTTGTAGGAGAGGTCAGTGGCACGCGCCGCAATTCATGGTTGGATAATACAGCGCACGCACGGCGCAACCGATCGCAGCCAGGTGCGTTTTTGCTTCTAAGAACGATTCAGGTCGTCAACATGCGGGTCGGGTCCACCAGCTCAACCCATGCCCCGCGATCCCAGCATATTTCTAGATCATAAACTCTGGGGAAAGCGTGGCACGATTTTGATGCTGTGGGTGAGCGTGGGGATTCTTTTGGCGATTTCAGCGCTGGTGACATTTCGAATCTCGGGAGAGGTGCTTTTCGTAACCACGGGCTTTGTGCTCGGAATCGCAACTACGCTCGTGCCGCTGGGAGTTAAAGCGGGCTATTTGATTTTTCGCGACCTCGGGCGACGACTTGATGTGTTCCTGACCTCTGCGGCGGAGCGGCCCTCGGAAGTTTTCTCCGAGCTGCTGGACAAGCGCCTGCGGCAAACCAGCGTGGTTTATGTTTCAGGTGCAGCATTTGGACTGCTTGCCCTGGTCGCGTTTACCGAAGGCGGCGCGTTTGAGTTTGGCCCCAAAGCGCCCGCGATGCTGCGCGTTCAGATGGGGATCACCATCGGCGCCGCCGGGGTGGCCGCGGGGATTGGCCTGGGGCTGATCATCATTTTGACTTCAATCGTATCGGAGTTGGATCGCTTCGAGGTGAAGCTCGCGCCCCACAAATTCGGCATCTGCGCCGTCGGCAATACGGTCCTGAAAATCTACATGCTGACCGCCGCGATATGGTTTGTGTTTTCCTGCAGTGCGGTGGTTGGCCTGAGGGATATTGTCACGCCGCTTATATCGCTCGCCGGCCTGACCCTGGTGCTGTTCCTGGTTTCGTTTCCCGTATGCCTGATGCCGCTGCACCGCCGCATGGTAGGCGAAAAAGCCGTCCGGGTCGTGCAGCGTTATGAGAGCTGGGAAAGACTCTCCGAGAAACCGATCGGAGAGCGGAATGAACAACATTTCAGAATGTTATCCGAAGCAAAACGCGAATACGAAGAGACCCTCGCGCTTCCGGAGTGGCCGTTCGGCTGGAAAACGGCCCTCGCGATTGCCACGTCCGGCGTCGTTTCAAACCTGCCCGCCATCGCGAGTTTTGTCGCCGCGCATTTCTTCGGCAAGAGCCATTCATGAAGGCCGCGCGACGAGGCGTCGCGTTGCCAGCATGCGGTAGGCGCCGAGGCAGGTGGTTTCGCAGCGCACGTTCCATTTTTTGGCGTCGAGTCCCAGCGCATCCGGCAGCTCGTGACCGCGGAAACCCGCGGCAATGGTAACGTGGGCGTCGTGTCGCGTCACGTGGTTCATGGCGAGAAGCCGGGAGAACACGCGAAAAGCGGCCTGCGACCTTCGCTGCCGGACAGGTTCGCACGCGACGATCGTCTGCACGGAATCGAGTTTGGCGCCGAGCATCGCCAATTCGTCGAAGCTAAATTGATGAAAGATTAAATTGCCAAACACCGCGGTGTAGCGGTCGTAGTCCTGGAACCCGCGGAGATCGGCAACGTGCCATAGCCGCTGAGCCGGCCATTCTCGTGGACGTGGCCACAGATCGAGGCCGTCAACCGCGACACCCCGACGGATCAGAATACTCCCCAGTTCACCCATGCCGGCACCAATTTCCAGCGCACGTTCGCCCGGGCGCAGTAGAGGCGGGATGACTTTAGCCAGCCAGCTATGGTTGCCCATCACGCGATTGATGCGCCGCAAGTCGCGACGGTTGTGCTGCGCGTCCGGATGATCGGGCGACAGCGAATCGAGCAGTTCGGGGTGAAGCACGCGTTGCATGAACAGTGGGCCAGCGGGCAAGCGGGACTTGGCAACCGGTGGAGGGCACGGCGGCGCGAGCGCGCGTGCCGTTCGAGTCGAAGGTTGCCCGCGTCGCGCAACCTGTCCAGAGTGGCCCGCAGATTCCCATGAGCCTTTCCGCGATGCCTGCGCCCGATGGTCCCGCCGTTCCGCCCGTGCCGCTCCTGCCGGTCGATTTGATTGCCGATGCGGCGGAGAACTTCCCGCATCGGCCGTCGTGGGACGAGTATTTCATGGCCACGGCGGTGCTGATTTCGACGCGGTCGAACTGTGAGCGGCTGCATGTCGGCTGCGTGATCGTGACGGGCGGCGAACGAAAAAACCGCCTCGTCGCCGCCGGCTACAACGGTTTTCTCCCCGGCACGCCGCACGTCTCGCGACTGCGCGACGGCCACGAACAGGCCACGGTGCACGCGGAGCAGAACGCCGTGGCCGACGCCGCGCGGCGCGGGAGCTCGGTCGAGGGCTGCGTGGCTTACGTGACGCATTATCCGTGCATCAACTGCGCAAAGATTCTCGCGGCCGCCGGCATCGCCGCGGTGAAATATCGCGTGGACTACATGAACGACCCGCTCGTCGCGCCGCTGCTCGCCGACGCGGGGGTAGAGGTGTTGAAACTTTGACGCACCCCGCCGGTCGGTGAGCATCCCGCCATGCGTGAGCGCCGCAAAATCTCGAAGGACACGCTGGCCGGCTCGCTGCTGCTGGCGCATCCGGCGATGCGCGATCCGAATTTCCGCCGCAGCGTGGTGTTGATGTCGGCGCACAATGCCGAGGGCGCGATGGGCGTCGTGCTCAACCGCCCGCTCGGAAAGCGGCTCGGCGAGTTGAGCGGCGATTTCGCGCTCGGCCCGCTCGCGGCCGTGCGCTTGTTCAAGGGCGGGCCGGTGCAGACCGAGCAGCTCGTGCTGGCGGCGTGGCAGGTGCGCCCGGACGGTTTTCGGCTGCACTTCGGGATCGAGCCCGACAAGGCCCTGCAGTTGCTCGGCGAGGAGGAGACGCAGGTGCGCGGTTTTCTCGGCTACTCCGGCTGGTCAGGCGGCCAGTTGGAAAAGGAAATGAAGCAGCGCACCTGGATCGTGGCGGATGTGCCCGAGGATTTGCTTGCGCAGGCGCAGGACGAAAATCTCTGGCGGACCGTGCTGGGGCGCGAAGGCGCCGAGTGGCGGCTGCTCGCGAACGAGCCCGAGGATCCGGAGCAAAACTGACACTGCGCGCGGCGTGCAGGGCTGGTGCTGATACGCGCCGGCGTTTCCTTGCGGGATGCACGGTCGATTTCGGCGCGGGCGCGCCACGCGGGTGTTCTGCACGAGCGCCTAGGTTTCGGCTCCGGTTCCCGCGTCCCAAAATTTCACCGCAAAAGGCGGAACAAAACGCGCGAAAGAGGCCGGTTTTGCGCGGTGGGTTCTCACCCCGTATCGCGAACTTTGCACGGTCGCATCGGTCTCTGCGGTTTAAGATAACCTGCCTCGTCTCAGTAATTTGGTGACCCCATCGCGCTGTCATTAGCTACGTTACAGTAGCTCGAAAGCAGGTGCATTTTGAACCTCAACCACTATACGAGATTTTCCGAACATGGGTCAGAAGAAGCAAATCAACGCCCGATTACCCGACAACCTCCATGACCTCATCCGCGAACGTGCAGGATTGCTCGAGGAGACGCAGGGCGGTTACCTCAGCCTCATTGCCCAATGGTGGTATGCGCAAGGCCACCCGCCCGTGAACGACTACGAGGCGCGGGTCCTCGCACACAAAAAACCATCCGATGCGGGGCGCGCGCGGCACACGCCACGGTCATAGCTCGGCGAGCAAGGCGCGGAGTTCGCGCTCCGGTTCCTCGTGCTGCTGGTCGAGCGCGAGTTGGAGGGCGGCCGCCAGGAGCGGCCGGGCCTCGTCCCGCCGGCCGAGTTGCAGCAGAAGTTTTCCCAGTAGGATGCGCGGCATCATCCAGTCGGCTTTTTTGCCCACGCAAAATTCATAGTGCGGCACCGCGGCGCCGGCCTGGCCGTCGGCGACCAGCGATTGCGCGAGGCTGAAACGAAACAGTTCGTTCTCCGGTTGCTGCGCCACCAGCGCGGAAAAATATTCGACGCGCGACGGCACCGTCAGACGGCGTCGACGAACACCAGCACGGCCGTGGCGTTGTCGGGTCCGCCGCGGCGCACCGCGAGTTCGACGATCTCGCGCACGATTTCCTCCGGGGCGCCGTCCTTCATGACGATGCCGCCGATCTCCGAATCGGGCATCATCCGCGTGACGCCGTCGGTGCAGAAAAGATAGCGGTCGCCCGCGGCGAGCGGCTGCTCGATCACGTCGACCTCCGGCGGCGTCGGCTGACCGATGCAGCGCGTGAGGGCGTTGCGGTTGGCTTCGTGATAATAGACGACCTCGCCGCGCGCCCGCCGCAGCCGCGCCTCGTTTTCCACCGAGTGATCCTCGGTGAGCCGGCGAAAATTCCGCTCGCGCGAGAAGTAGCAACGCGAGTCGCCGACGTGCGCGATCCGCAGCGTGCTGCCGGCGGCCCAGCCAAAAGTGAGCGTGCTGCCGATGCCCATCGCGGGGCTCATGCGGCGGCCCAAGGCGGCGACGACTTCGTTCGCGTGCTGCACGATTTCGACGAGGTTCGGCGGCCGCGCGGCGGAGACTTGTCGAAACGCCGCGGCGATTTCGTCGACGGCCAGCTGCGCCGCCTCGGCGCCGCCGGGCAGGCCGCCCACGCCGTCCGCCACGCCAAACAGGCTGGCTTTCTGGTCGAGCAGCAAGCGGTCTTCGTTCTCCCGGCGAACCCGGCCGATATCGGTAAGCGCGGCAGCGCGAAGCGAAAGCATAGGAATTGCGCAGGCTAGCGGTGTGCCGGTTCAGGCGAAAGGACGAAATTCGGCGTTACGCGTTTCCCGTTTCAGCGGGACAAACTCCGGTTGCGGCAGCGAATCGAGAAAAAGTTTCCCGTAACTCTTCGCGAGCACGCGCGAGTCGAGAATCGTGACGAGCCCGCGATCCGTCGCGCTGCGGATCAACCGGCCCACGCCCTGGCGAAACTTGATCAACGCGTCGGGCAGCGTGAGCTCGTTGAACGGATTGCCACCGCGATCGCGGATGTGATCGCTGCGCGCCTCGGTGATCGGATGCGTCGGCGGGTCGAATGGCAGCCGCGTGATGATCACCTGCGCGAGCGCTTCGCCCGGCACGTCGACGCCGGTCCAGAAGCTGTCGGTGCCGAAAAGCACGGCGTTGCCGAGGCCGCGCATCTGCCGGGCGAGCTCGGTGCGCGAGAGCTCGGCGCCCTGCATGAGAAACGGCCGCGCGCTCGCGCGAAATCCCGGCTCGAGCGTCGTCGCGATCGCGCGCATGTCGCTGTAGCTCGTGAACAGCACCAGCGAGCCGCCGCGGACGCGTTCCGTGCAGAAGCGGATGTAGTCCGCGAGCACGTCGAGCGCGAGCTTCGCCTCCTGCGGCGACGGCAGCGGCACGTCGGCCGCGACGTAGACGCGCATGTGGCGCTCGAAGTCGAACGGCGATTTCACGACGGCGGTGCGCGCCGCCTCCGCGCCCATCCGCGCGGCAAACGGCTCGATCTGCCCGCCGAGCGCCAGCGTGGCGCTCGTGCAGACCACGCTCGTGTGGCGCACGAAGAGCAGCTCGCGCAGCTTGGGCGCGACGTCGATCGGCGCGCTGCGCAGGGCCACGATCGACTGGCGTTTGCCGGCGAGTTCCAGCCAGTAGACGTGGTCGTCCTCGGCGAGCGCGAGGAATTGCGCGATGGCGGCACGCTGCGTCGCGAGCCGCACCATCTTGTCGCCGAGCTCGTCGCGCACTTTGCCCTCGGGCAGGCGGCTTTCGATCTTGCCGAGCTGGCCGAGCAGTTTCGCGAGCGGCGCGTCGAGCCACGGTTCGGCGAAATTTTCCTCTCGCACGCGCAGGATCGGCCGCGTGGCGAGCAGCCGGTCGTGCAGGAACGCGAAAAACTGCCGCGCCGCGTCGATGCATTCCTCCACGGCGAGAAACGCGCCCGCATCGCCGAGCTTCGCGAGGAAGCCCTTCTTTTTTTCCGGATGGTAGAGCGACCGCAGCAGCCGCTCGACGGCGAAACTCGTGAGCGCGAGGCCGAAGTTTTCCGTCGCAACCTCCGGCACCGTGTGCGCCTCGTCGAGCACGACAAAATCGTCCGCGCGCACGACACCGCGCGCATGCTGCTCGCCCACGATTTCGCCGAGATGGATCAAGGCGAAGAGCAGGCTGTGATTGACGATGAGCACCTGCGCGGAGTCGCACCGCTTTTTGGCGCGCTGGTAGAAACACTGCTCGCAGTCGCAGTATTTCTTCGAGCAGCCGGAGGAATCGGCGCAGACGTTTTCCCACACGTCGTCGCCCGGGCGCGGCTTCAGCTCGTGGCGCAGTCCGGTCTCGGTGACGCGCGCCCACTCGGCGATGCGCTGCAGCTCGCTCTGCTCGGGGCCGGTGAAGAGTTCCTGCTTGTCCTTCAGCGCCGTCGCGAGCCGCGTGGTGCAGAGGTAGTTCGCCTTGCCGACGAGCACCGCGGATTTGAAATCGGCGTAGCGCGCGAGGCGCGGCGTGGATTTGAACAGCCGCCGGCAGATCGGCAGGTCGCTCATTTCGATCTGTTCCTGCAGCGATATCGTGTGCGTCGAGACGATGAGCTGGCGCGAGTGGTCGATTGCGTGGATGATGCCCGGCGCGAGATAGGCGAGCGACTTGCCGACGCCGGTGCCGGCTTCGAAGAGCAGCGGTTCGTCGGCGGCCATCGCGGCAGCGACGGCGCGCGCCATCTGCTCCTGCTGCGGCCGGTGCTCGAGGTGCAACAGCTCCTGCAAGACGCCGCCCTCGGCGAAAATTTCGGCGGCGAGGGCAGGGGCGTGGCTCGGGCGGGTGGGCGCGGAGCCAGTGTCGTCGCGAAGGCCGATCATGTTTTCGAGTGAGCCCGCGAAGGAACGATGGCAAACGACGCGGAGCAAATGAATTTGCGACGCGCGCCGTCCTGCGCTCTTTTCGCTCGCACATGGACACCGCGAAGAACAGCCCGGGCTGGATCGACGAGCTGGTGCATTTTCTCCGCACGCAGCCGGCGGTGACCGCGGTGCGCATCGACGCGGACGCGCAGCGCGTGGCGGTGGCGACGATCGGCAACGTGCCGGTCGACGGCCTCGAGGAAAAACTGGCCGAGACGATCGCCGCGGTGGAAGCGCAGCTCGCCGCGCGCGCGACGGCCGCGGTGCCGCGCGGGTATTCGCTGCGGCAGGAAGGCGGCGCGCTCGTGCTCGGGCGCGACACGTGCGAGACGGCGGAAAAGCTCTGGCTCTGGCGCGAGATGGAATGGCCGGAGATCAAGGCCGAGCCGTCGGCACACGACCAGGAATGGCGGCTCCTCGCCATGCTCGCCGCGGTGTGCGGCGTCGCGGGAATCGCCGGCGCGCTCGCCGGTTATCTTGCGCCGCAGATCGGGTGGCTGCCGAAGGCGTTTTTCCTCGTCGGCCTGCTCGCGGGCGGCTGGGATGCCGCGGTCGACACGTGGGAAAACGTGCGCAAGCGGGAAATCGATATTCATTTCCTGATGCTCGCGGTGGCGGTGGGCGCGATGTTCATCAACGCGTGGGGCGAGGCGGTGCTGCTGCTGTTTCTGTTTTCCGCGTCCGGCGCGATGGAGGAATACGCGCTCGACCGCACGCAGCGCGAGGTGAGCGCGCTGCTCAAGACGTCGCCGAAAAGCGCGATCGTCGTGCTCGCTGACGGCAGCGAAAAGGAGATGCCGGTGGAGGCGCTGCGCGTTGGCCAGCGCGTGCGCGTGCGGCCGGGGCAGGCGTTCGCGGCGGACGGTGTCGTCGTGCAGGGCAAAAGCGCGAGCGACGAGTCGGCGCTGACCGGCGAGGCGACGCCGGTGGAGAAAAACACGGGCGACCAGGTGTTCAGCGGCACGCTGAATCTGTGGGGCATCGTGGAGTTCGACATCGTGCGCCTGCCTTCGGAAAGCACGCTGCAAAAAATCATCCGGCTGATCCAGACGGCGCAGAAGTTGAAAGCGCCGAGCGAGCGATTCACCGACAAGTTTGGGACCGGCTACACGTATCTGGTGATCGGCGGCGCGACGCTGATGTTTCTCGTGTGGTGGCTGGGCTTCCGGCTGCCGGCGTTCGAAAACACGGCGGAGACGCGGTCGGCCTTTTATCGCGCGATGACGCTGATGGTCGTCGCGAGCCCGTGCGCGCTCGTGTTGTCGATCCCGTCGGCGATCCTCGCGGCGATCGCGTGGGGCGCGCGGCACGGCGTGCTGTTTCGCGGCGGCGCCGCGATCGAGAAGCTCGCCGATGTGACCGCGGTCGCGCTCGACAAAACCGGCACGCTCACGACGGGCGAACTCGCGGTCGTCGGTTGCGAGAGTTATCCGCGCGGCCGCGAGCGCGAGGTGCTCGAGCTGGCGCACGCGCTCGAGGCAAAATCGCATCACCCGATCGCGCGCGCGATCGTGCGGCACGCGCGTGCGCATGGCGTGGCGGAGCTCGCGATCGACGATTTTCAATCGCTCACCGGACAAGGCCTGCGCGGAAAAATCGACGGCGCCACGTTGCTGCTCGGCCGGCGGGAACTGCTCGAGAGCGGCCCGCTCGCGGATTGGGCGAAAAAACTGCCACCCGCATCGGCGGAGCTGAGCGAAGTGTGGGTGATCGGGCACGGCGTGGTCGGGCGGATTTTGCTGCAGGACCAGATTCGCGAGGAATCGCGGGGCGTGCTCGCGGAATTGAAGCGCGCGGGGCTGAAGACGGTGATGCTGACCGGCGATCGCCGGCACGCGGCGGAAGCGGTCGCGAAGGAGCTCGGCCTCGACGAAGTGCGCGCGGGGCTTTCGCCGGAAGACAAGGTCGCGGCGATTCAGGCGCTGCGCGGTGAAGGCCGGAAAGTCGCGATGGTCGGCGACGGCGTGAACGACGCGCCTTCGCTCGCCGCGGCGGACGTGAGCGTGGCGATGGGCGCGCGCGGCAGCGATGCGGCGCTCGAGCAGGCCGAGGTGATCCTGATGCACGACCGCATCGAAAATTTTCTCGCGGCGCTGCGGCTGAGCCGGCGGGCGCGCCGGATCATCCGCCAAAACCTGACGATCTCGCTCGGCGTGGTGATCGTGATGGTGATCGCGACGGCCTTCGGCGCAGTGCCGCTCGCGGTCGGCGTCGGCGCCCACGAGGGCAGCACGCTGGTCGTGTGCGTGAATTCGCTGCGGCTCTTGTTCGGGCGAAACGCGTGAATTGCGCTCGCGAAACTTTTAGCGCATGGTCCTGTCGCATTACGGTAGCGCTTTCCCCGCCATGAAATCGAAACTGCCCCTCCTGATTGCTTCGAGCGTGCTCACGATGGCTGTTGTCGGATGCACGTTTCCTTCTTCGCGGCGCACCATTCGCGCGTCGCAGGCCAACGTCGCGCAGCGAGTGGAAACCGGCGTCGTGACCGGCGTGCGCGAGGTGAACATCGAGGGACAACGGACGAATCTCGGAATGTATGGCGGTGGTTTGGTCGGCGGGGCGGCGGCGTCGGGGATCGGGCGCGGAGTCGGGGGCGCGGTCGCGTCGGCCACCGGCGCGGTCGGCGGCGCGATTATTGGCCAGGCGACCGAAGAGGCCGCGACGCGCAAGCGCGCGCAGGAAATCACCGTGCGGCTCGACGACGGCAGCACGGTCGTCGTGACGCAGGATGTTTCCGGCGGCGTGTTTCAGGACGGCGACCGCGTGCGACTGCTCAATGGCGGCGGCGAAGCGCGCGTCGCGATGGACATGAGCGGGCGCTAGCCGCTCCGCGCAAATCCTCAATCCGCGATCCAAACCAGATCGCCGGCGCGGACTTCCTCGTAGAGTTCGATGATGTCAAGGTTGCGCATCAGCACGCAGCCGGCGCTGAGCGGCTCGCCGATGCGGTCTTCGCGGTTCGTGCCGTGGAGGTAGATGTAACGCGCGTAGGAATCGACGTCGCCATCGCGGTTCACGCCCGGCTCGAGACCGCGCAGCCAGAGGATGCGGCTGGTGATGAGATTTTCCGGGCTGTCGGGCGCGACGTCGGGAAATTCCGAGAAATGCCGGCCGGTCGGCACACGGGATTTGAAGACGGTGCCCGGCGGCTGGCCGGCGCCGATGCGCTCGGCGATTTCGTGCAGGCCGCGCGGCGTGCCGAGGGAGTTCTTGATATTAGAAGGCGGCCGGCGGGAAGTAGAGACGACGTAGCTCTTCACCAGCGCAGCTTTGCGAAAAAGCTGCAGCGTCGCTGTGCCGATGCGCACGACGAGGATTCGCTCTCCGGGCTTGATGCCGAGGCGGGCGCAGGTTTTGTTGACCTGCTCCATCGGAGTTTCACTCGTGAACAACGCATCCATCAATGTCGGTATCGTCGGCGCCACCGGTGCCGTCGGTCAAGAGCTGCTCCAGCTTTTGCACGCGCGTAATTTCCCCATGGCTTCGCTGCGGCTCTTCGCCTCGGCGCGGTCGGCGGGCAAGGTCGTCGAGTGTGCCGGCAAAAAATACCCGGTGGAAGAGGCGAAGCCGGGCGTGTTCGCGGAGCTCGACGTGGCGTTCTTCGCCGCCGGCGGCAAGGTGACGCGCGAGCTCGCGCCCGACGCGGTGAAGGCGGGCTGCCTCGTGATCGACAAGAGCTCGCACTATCGCATGGACCCGGACGTGCCGCTCGTGATTCCGGAGATCAACCCGGAAGGCCTGCGCCAGCACAAGGGCATCATCGCGAACCCGAATTGTTCGACCGCCGTCACGCTTATGGCGCTCTGGCCGCTGCACAAGGCGTTTGGGCTGAAGCGCTACATCGCCGCGACGTATCAATCCGTTTCCGGCACGGGCGCGGAAGCGGTGCGCGAGCTCGACGACCAGGTGCACGCCTACGCGAAGGGCGCGCCGATCGCGAAGAAAGTTTATCCGTATCAGATCGCGTTCAATGTGATCCCGCAGGTCGATACGTTCGGGCCCAACGGCTACACCGGCGAGGAAACGAAGATGATGCTCGAGAGCCGCAGGATCATGGGCCTGCCGAATCTCAAGGTGTCGACGACGACGGTGCGCGTGCCGGTCGTGCGCGCGCATTCGGTCGCGGTGAACGCGGAGTTCGAGCGGCCGGTGAGCGTCGAGGCGGCGCGCGCGGCGATCGCGGCGTTTTCGGGCGCGGAGCTCGTCGACGAGCCGGCGAAATCGGCCTATCCGACGCCGCTGGATTTTTCGAAGAAGGTGAAGTGCGGCGTCGGCCGCATCCGCATCGACACCGCGCTGGACAACGGCCTCGCGCTCTGGGTCAGCGGCGACAATCTGTGGAAAGGCGCCGCGCTGAATGCGATTCAGAACGCCGAGCTGATGGTGCGCGAAGGCTGGCTGAAACCGAAGGCCGCACTCGCGGCGGTGTAGGTCGGGGTTTATCCCCGACGTGTCGGGCGTGAAGACCGACCTGCCCAAATGCCCTACGATTGGTTAAAAGGTGCCGCCGACGACTACGACGTGATCGTGATCGGCAGCGGGCTCGGCGGACTGACGGGCGCCAACGTGCTCGCGAAAGCCGGCCATCGCGTGCTGCTGCTGGAGCACCACTACCAGTTCGGCGGACTCGCGACGTGGTTCACGCGCAAGGGCGGACACATCTTCGACATTTCGCTCCACGGTTTTCCCGTCGGAATGATCAAGTCGTGCCGCAAATACTGGACGAAGGAAATCGCCGACGCGATCGTGCCGCTGAAGGACATCCGCTTCGTGAATCCGCAGATGGACGTGTGGACGACCTTCACGCGTGAAGACTACACGCGCGTCCTCGTGGAAAAATTCGGGCTGGAGCGCGCGCACGTGGAGAAGTTCTACGACTATCTCCGGGGAATGAATTTCTACGACAACAACCCCGAGACGACCGGCGAGATGCTCGAGCGGTTTTTCCCGGGGCGCGACGACGTGAAGCGCCTGCTGATGGAGCCGATCGCGTATGCCAACGGCTCGACGCTCGACGATCCCGCGATCACCTACGGCATCGTGTTCTCGAATTTCATGGGCGCGGGCGTCTACACATTTCGCGGCGGATCGGATCTGCTGATCGAGAAGATGATCGCCGAGCTGAAACGCAACGGCGTCGAGGTGCGCAAGAAAGTGCTCGTCGAAAAAATCCTCGTCGAGGAACGCGACGGCCGAAAGGTCGCCTGCGGCATCGTGGCGGGCAACGGGCGCGCGATTCGCGCCAAGGCGGTGCTGTCGAACGCGAACATCAAGAACACGATCTTCCGGCTCGCGGGAGAGGAGAATTTCCCGCGCGACTACGTCGACGCCGCGCGCGCGGTGCGGATCAACTCCAGTTCGTGTCAGGTGTATCTCGGCATCCGCAAGGGCGAGAGCATCCCGCACATCGGCGACCTGGTGTTCACGTCGGCCAATCCGAAGTTCAGCAGCCACGAGCTCACGGATTTTCGCACGACGAGCCGGACGTTTTCCGTTTACTATCCCGACACGCGGCCGGGCTCGGATCGCTACACGGTCGTGGTCTCGCTCAACGGCCAATACGGCGACTGGAAAAAGCTGAGCGACGTCGATTACGAGCGCGAGAAGCAGCGGTTGATCGAGGAATCGATCGTGGCGCTGGAAAAATTCGTCCCCGGCGTGCGCGCGAAGATCGATTGGACGGAGGCGGCGACGCCGCGCACGATCGAGCGCTATACGACGCACGCGGGCGGCACGTCGTTCGGCACGAAGTTCGAGGGCCTCAAGGTTTCGATGGATCTGCCGGAAAAACTTCCGGGGCTCTATCACGCAGGCTCGGTCGGCATCATCATGTCGGGCTGGCTCGGCACGATCAATTACGGCGTGATCGTCGCGAACAGGATCGACAAGGCATTGTTCGAACAGAAACGCGCCGCGCAGGCGATCGCGTGAAATTCATTTTCCTCCGTGACCTCTGCGCCGCCGCGGTGAACTCTGTGTCGCCAACCCCAATCGCATGACGCCCGTCACCGAACTCATCCCGCATCGTCCACCGTTTCTCTTCGTCGACGAAATCAGCAGCCACGATACGACCGGATTGGTCGCGCGGAAAACGTGGCGGCCCGACGAGGATTTCTACAAGGGCCATTATCCCGGCGCGCCGATCACACCGGGCGTGCTGTTGTGCGAAGCGGTTTTTCAGACCGCCGCCTGCTTCATGGCGCTGAAGGCGCGCGCGGCCGGTGCGAAACCCGGCGAAGGCGTGCCGTTGATCGCGAAGATCAGCGACGTGCGCTTTCGCATGCCGGTTTACCCGAGTGACACCGTCACGATCGAGGTGAAGGAGAAGGACGCGCTCGGCGGCTTCACGATGATGAGCGGCGCGATCAAAAAAGCGGACGGCACGCGCGTGATGAATATCGATTTCGCCGTCGCGTGGAAAACGCCGGCCGCCGCCGGACCGTAGCAAGCGTCGAGGAGCAAGTGGCGGATGACGCATCGCGCTCTTCAGAATCTACTCGCTACTCACTACTCACTACCCGCTACTTTTCCTGATGCCTGATTTCCTCCAGCTCGCGGGCAAAACGTTTCTCGTCTTCGGCGTCGCCAACAGGAAGAGCGTCGCGTGGTTCATCGCGAAGTCGCTGGAAGATCAGGGCGCTCGCGTCGTTTACAGCGTGCGTTCCGAGACGCGGAAAAAATCGCTCGAGCCGCTGCTCGCCGGAAAACCGGTTTTCATTTGCGACGTGGAGCGTGAAGGCGCGGCGGAAGAGCTCGCGGCGGGGATCGCCGCCGCTGGGCACGCGCCGCTGCATGGGCTCGTGCACTCGATCGCGTTTGCGAACTACAGCGAAGGTTTCCGGCCGTTTCACGAGACGAAGCGCGCGGATTTTTTGCAGGCGATGGCGGTGTCGGCATTTTCGCTCATCGAAGTGGCGCGCGCCTTCAAGCCGCACCTCGCGCGCGAGGCCGCGGTGGTGACGATCGGGATTTCGTCGCTCCTCGTCACGCCCGACAACTACGGCTACATGGGCCCGATCAAGGCCGCGCTCGACTCGACCGTGCGCTTCCTCGCGAAGTCGTTCAGCGCGGACTCCGCGATCCGCTTCAACGCGATCGGCGCCGGTCCGTTGAAGACCAGCGCCTCGGCCGGAATTCCCGGTTACCTCGAGAGCTATCTCTACGCGGAGAAGCTGACGTTTCGGAAAAAAAATCTGACGACGCAGGAAGTCGCCGACGCCGCGCTGTTTTTCCTGAGTGAACGCAGCAGCGGAATCAACGGCACGACGCTCGTCGTCGATGCCGGCCTCGGCTTGAACTATTTCGACCAGGAAATCATCCGGCTGGCGATGCGGCCTGCGGCTGCGCCACAGGAAATCCCACACGCCAAAAGTCCAAACGCCAAATGACATCGGTGCGTTCTGAATTTTTTTGGCGTTTGGGATTTTAGCGTTTGGAATTTCTCGAATGAAATTCGAGCACGTTTGCATCGAGTCGCTCGCCGTCGCGCTGCCGGAAGAAATCTGGACCTCCGCGCAAATCGAGGAGCGGCTGCGTCCGCTTTACGAGCGATTGAAGCTGCCGGCCGGCCGGCTCGAATTGATGACGGGGATTCGCGAGCGGCGCATGTGGCCGGCGGGCACGCGGCCGTCGGACGCGAGCGCCGCGGCGGGCCGCGCGGTGCTGGCGAAATCGGCGCTGCGCGCGGAGCAGGTGGAGTTATTCATCCACGCGGCGGTTTCGCGCGACATGCTCGAGCCGGCGACGGCGTCGTTCGCGCATCGCAAGATCGGGCTGCCGGGCACCGCGCAGATTTTCGACGTGTCGAACGCGTGCCTCGGTTTTCTCAACTCACTCACGCTCGCCGCGGGCATGATCGAGGCCGGGCAGATTCGCTGCGCACTCGTCGCGGCGGGAGAGAACGGCCGGCCGCTCGTCGAGCAGACGTTGCGCACGCTGCTCGAGCGGCCGCTCACGCGCAACGAGATCAAACCGTTTTTCGCGAATCTCACGATCGGCTCCGGCGCCGTCGCGGCGCTTGTCTGTCATCGCTCGCTCGTGAAAGGCACGCGCGCACACCGGCTGCTCGGCGGCGTGGCGCGCGCGGCGACGCAGCACAGCGAGCTGTGCCAGGGCGACACTTATGGCACGGAGTCGCTGGCAATGCAGACCGACTCGGAGCAGTTGTTGCTCGCCGGCGTCGCGCTCGCGAAAGCCACGTGGCGCGACTTCACCGCGGAGCAGGGGAGCGAGTTCTCGCGTTTCATTTGTCACCAGGTCGGCAGCACGCACCGACGGAAACTCTACGAGACGCTCGGCCTCGATCTCGCGCAGGATTTTTCGACCTTCGAGAGGCTCGGCAACACGGGCTCGGTCGCGTTGCCGGCGACGCTCGCGGCGGCGGTGGATGCTGGCGCGGTGCGCGAAGGCGATCGGGTCGGTTTACTCGGCATCGGCAGCGGATTGAACTGCCTGATGCTCGCGCTCGAATGGTAAGCACGCGATTCATCGAGCTGCCGGACTACGGCTTCGCGCCGAAGTCCTTTTCGACGCCCCGTGACGCGGCGATGAGTTTTCTCGACGAGGGCCCGCGGGCGGAATCCGCCGTGGTGATGCTGCACGGCAATCCGACCTGGTCGTTCTACTATCGTCATCTCGTGCACGCGCTCCGTCACGTTCGTCGGTGCGTGGTGCCCGACCACATCGGCATGGGCTTGTCGGAGAAACCGCCGGCCTACGACTATACGCTCGAACGGCGAATCGCCGATGTCGAATCGCTCGTCGCAACGCTCGGCCTGAAGGAAATCGACCTCGTGGTGCACGACTGGGGCGGGGCGATCGGTTTCGGATTTGCGGCGCGTCATCCCGAGTTGATTCGGCGGATCGTGATTCTCAACACGGCGGCTTTCACGATCGATCGCATTCCCGCTCGCATCGCGCTCTGCCGCGTCCCGCTGCTCGGGCCGTTGATCGTTCGCGGATTCAACGGTTTCGCTCGGCCCGCGATGTCGATGGCCATGCACCGCCGCGCGCTCACCGCCGACGAGAAGCGCGGTTACCTTCTCCCTTATCCGTCGTGGAAAGATCGCGTGGCAGTGAACGCATTCGTGCAGGATATTCCGATGAGCCCGGCACATCGCAGTTGGGCGACGCTCAAAGCGGTCGAGCAGAAGCTCGTGAACTTCCGCGATCGTCCGGCGCTGCTCGTGTGGGGTGGAAGGGATTTCTGCTTCGACGACGTGTTCCTCGCGCGGTGGCGCGAGTTTCTGCCGCAAGCGACCGTGCACCGGATCGCTGACGCGGGGCACTACGTGCTCGAGGATGCGCGCGAAGAAGTCGTCCCGCGAATCACGAGCTTCCTCGTGTAGGCCGGACTTAACGCCCGACACCTGACGAAAGGCGCGTTGGGCATAAAGCCCAACCTACACGACACCGTCGCGGCCGTAGAGCGCCGCGAGTTCGCCGAGATACGCCGCCGAGTTCTCGTGTAGCGCGCGCAGCTGTTCGGGGCGGTAACGCCAGTTCCAGTTGCCCTGCGGCTTGCCCGGGGTGTTGAACCGCGCCTCGGAACGCAGGCTCAGCAAATCCTGCAACGAGACGACCGCGAGGTTCGCGACCGATTCGTAGGCGGCGCGAATGAAATCCCAGCCGACTTCGTTGCCGCCCACGCGCAGGTAGCGGCGCACGTGGTCGCGCGTTGTCTCGTCGGTGCTCGCATACCAGCCGAGCGTGGTGTCGTTGTCGTGCGTGCCCGGATAGATGACCGTGTTGGCGCGATGATTGTGCGGCAGGTAAAGATTATCGGCCGCGCCGCCGAAGGCGAATTGGAGCACGGCCATGCCGGGCAGGCCGGTGGCGTCGCGCAGGGCGATCGTGGCGGGCGTGAGAAGTCCAAGGTCCTCCGCGATGAGCTTCGCGTCGGGCATCGCCGCGCGGACGGCGCGGAAAAAATCCAGGCCGGGACCGGCAACCCATTTTCCCGAGCGCGCGGTCGGCGCGCCGGCGGGCACAGCCCAGTAAGCTTCGAAGCCGCGGAAATGATCGATGCGCACGACATCGCACAGCGCGAAATTTGCGCGCAACCGTTCCAGCCACCAGGCGTAGCCGGCGGCGGCGTGCGCGGGCCAGTCATAGAGCGGGTTGCCCCAGAGCTGGCCATCCGCGGAAAAATAATCGGGCGGCACGCCAGCGACCGCGGTCGGCCGGAGCGTTTTCGCGTCGAGTTGGAAGAGCGACGGATCGGCCCAGACATCCGCGCTGTCGAGCGCGGTGAAGATCGGTGTGTCGCCGATGATCTGAATCCCGCGCTGCGCCGCCCGCGCGCGCAATTCGGCCCATTGCCCGAAGAAAAGATATTGGATGAATTGGTAGGCTTCGACGCGCTCCGCGAGCCGTGCGCGCAGGGGAGATTTTTCCGCGGCGGCGAGCGAGCGAATCTCGGCCGGCCATTCCCACCAAGGCCGGCCGTCGAAATGATCCTTCAACGCGGAGAAAAGAGCGAAGCTCTCCAGCCACGCGGATTGCTGCGCGCGAAACGCCGCGAAATCACCGTAGGGCAGCGCGCGTTTCCCGTCCTTGCGCCAGCGACTGTGCGCGGCGAACAGCAGCGGCCGCCTGTGCTCGTAGAGTGCGCCGAAGTCGACGCGCTCGACGCTCAGCGCGCGCAGCGGCGCGACCTCCGCCTCGGTGAGCAAGGCGTGACGGACGAGCGCCCCCGGATCGACGAGGTAGGGATTGCCGGCGAAAGAAGAGAAGCACTGGTAAGGCGAATCGCCGAAGCCCGTCGGACCGAGCGGGCACACCTGCCAGTATTGGAATTTCGCCGCCGCGAGAAACTCCAGCAGTGCGTCGGCCGCAGAATCGAACGCACCGACGCCCAACACGCTCGGCAGACTCGTCGGATGCAAGAGCACGCCTGCCGCCCGCCGATCGAGCCAGTTGAAAAGCGGAGCAGCCGGGGAAGTGGCGGAATTGTTCGCCGGAGAAGGCATGTCGTTCAAGCGGCTCACGATGGCCACAACTGCGCGCGGATGAAAAGAAGCAATAATTCCGATTCGCTCATCAGGAGAATCGCCGAAACGGATGGTGCACCGGCGCGGCCCGTCGCTCCCGACGACGGAAATGACGATACCGTATCGTCGCGCGCGCGATCATCGGCCTGGGCACCGAGACGGGATCGGTGCGAGTAACGGCTTCGTTACCGAAATGCCGACGACCTTCGCGCACGTGCCGGGTCTAGCCGCTCGCGTCACGGCGACGTCGATGCTTTCGCTCGTTCGTCGGCCGGTGCACGCGAACTGATGAAAGGAGTCACATGAAAAACTCGTCCTGGTTGCGATCCGGTTCAGCTCAACTGTCATCCACCCGCGGGCGCGCGCTTCGCGTCGTCGCGTTGACCATCTGCAGCGCGGCCGCGGCGCTCGGCGTCAGCGCGAAAGATCGCCCGTCGCGGCACTATCAACAAACGAACCTGGTTTCCGATTTGCCAAATCTGGCGACGGTTACCGACCCTCATCTGGTCAATCCCTGGGGACTCGCGGCGAGCGCGGCGGGACCGTGGTGGGTGGCGGACAACGGCACGGGCCTCTCCACGCTCTACAATGGCGCTGGCGCCGTGCAGTCGCTCGTCGTGACCGTGCCGAAAGCGGTCGGCAGCTCCGACGCCGCCGCTCCGACCGGCATCGTGTTCAACAGCGTGGCGACGGATTTTCTCGTCGGAGCGAATCAGCCCGCGCGCTTCATTTTCGCGACGGAAGAAGGCACAATTTCAGGCTGGAACTCCGGCCCGAATGCGGTGCTGAAGGTCACGAATCCCGGTGCCGTCTACAAAGGACTGACACTCGCCGCCATGAACGGAGCGAATTTTCTCTACGCGGCGAATTTCGGCGGCGACACGGTGGATGTGTTTGATCGGAATTTTGCGCCGGTCGCGCTCGGCGAGGACGCGTTTCGCGATCGGGCGATTCCTGGCGACTACGCGCCGTTCAACGTCCAGCGCGTCGGCGATGCGATCTACGTGACGTTCGCGAAAAAAGAAGCCGGTTCGATCGACGAGCTGCACGGCCCAGGCAGGGGACTCGTCGATGTGTTTTCGCCGGACGGAGTCCTGCGGCATCGGTTGCGCTGGGGGCCGTGGTTCAACGCGCCGTGGGGCGTGGTGCGGGCGCCGGCGGACTTTGGTGCATTCAGCGATATGATTCTCGTGGGCCAGTTCGGCAGCGGGAAGATCGCGGCGTTCGATCCGGAGTCGGGGGAGTTTCGCGGGCTGCTTCGGAGCGAGCACGGCCGCGCGCTGAGCATCGAAGGATTGTGGGCGCTCGCATTCGGCAATGGTGCGAGCGCGGGCGCAACGAACACGTTGTTTTTCACCGCGGGGATCGAAGACGAAGCGCACGGGCTCTTCGGCACGATCACGCCCGCCGCGAACAACAAGGGCGATGACGAGAACAACGACAAGGAGAGCGAAGACGATCAGGACTAGTCATCGTTGAAAGTCTGCGCCAGCAGAAGGAGGCGACTCGCCGCACGACGCGGCGAGTCGTTTTTGTTTTCCGTCTCATTCGCGATCAGTCATTACTTAACATAATATCTATTGTGCGCTTAACGACCATGAGAATGGCCGCCATTTAAGATCAACGTCACGCCCATGCTTGGCGTGGCACCTTCCTCACAACGTTTTCGTTCCCGCAACGCTTTTCCGACGCAACCGCGCAAACCGCGATCGCGGCGCGTAGTTCAAAGCTCTATCGCGCCGGACCCCAGTGGCGCGTGAACGGGAAATACACGAACAGCGGCCGGCCCACGACGTCCTTGGCGGGAACGAATCCCCAGAAGCGTCCGTCCGCGCTGTTCGACGAATTGTCGCCCATCGCGAAATAACTATGCGGCAGCACATGGACGGTCTGGCCGACGCTCAACAGCCCTTCGTTGCGGTAGCCGACGTAGTTCCCCTCGCGTGTCGCGTTTTTCTCGAACGCGCTCGAACCCGTGATCGGCGCGCCGTTGCGGTAGACGCGAAAATCCTTCACCGCGAGTTCGTCGCCGGGCACGCCGACGAGTCGCTTGATGTAATACTGGTCGCCGTAAACGTTCGCGATCCCGGGAATGTTGCCGGTGCGGAAAACAAAACCGCTGCCCACGCTCGGCCGCACAAAATGGTAGCTCATCCGGTCGACGAACAACTGGTCGCCCGTCACGATGTCGAACGCCAGCACGCGCTCGCCCTGGCGCACGCGCTTGCCGGTCGGCAGCAATCGCGCTCGGCCGCCATCCACCGAAATCGCGTCCTTGCTCTGCGCGAGCAGCCGGCCGAGATCGATGCGCGCCGGGTCGCGGCTCGGGGTCGCGTTGGGAAAAAACGCATCGCGCACCGCCCACTCGAAATCGAAATCCGCCGGCACCTGCACGGTCACCGGTTCACGACCGACGAGCAGCGTGTATTCCTTCAGCGTCGTCGGAAACACCAGCCACGTGCGGCCCGGCACGCTGCGATACGGCACGAAGGCGCTGCCTTCGCTGCTCACGAGCGGGATCAGCACTTCGCCGTCCGTCGGCGCATCCACGCGCTTCGGTCGCGCGCCAAACGCGACGAGTCGCGCCGCTTGCGCGAGCGTCCCTGGCTCTTCCGCCGGGCTCCGAAAAACTTCCGGCGTCATGCCGTTGTAAGTCGGCCACATCGAGTTCGTCGGAATCTTGAAGGGCTGCACGAAATACGTGCGGATGCCGAGGATCACGATCGCCGCCACGAGGAAAAATTCGACGTTCTCCACCAGCGCCGTCTTCGGATAGATCGCCCCGCCGGTGCGGCGCAGCACGTCTTCGAGCCGCTCGATCGCGATTTTTAATTTCTCCGCGCCGGCGCGTTCTTTCAGCAGCGCCCGCAATTCGCCGGTGCGCGACTGCAACTCCGCGAGCTGCGCGTTCGGCAGCACGTCGCGCCGGAAATGGTAGACCTTGTCCGCGAGCTCGAGCCAGTTCGCCGCGTTGTCGCGCATCTTCTGGTTCGCGTCGGCGAGGCCGACGAAGCCGAGAATTTTTTTCCCCGCCCAGCCCAGAAGTGAGAACTCGGTGCGCACGCGAAAAACGTCAGTTGGTTTTGAGGACCTTGATGAACGCGTCCGATGGAATCGAGACGCGGCCGAACTGCTTCATCTTCTTTTTGCCCTCTTTCTGTTTGTCTAGGAGCTTTCGCTTGCGGCTGATGTCGCCGCCATAGCATTTCGCGGTCACGTCCTTCCGCATTTCCTTCACGTTATCGCGCGCGATGATCTTGCCGCCGATCGCCGCCTGGATGGCGACCTTGAACATCTGCGGCGGAATGATCTCGGCGAGCTTCTCGCACAGCTCGCGGCCTTTGCCCTCGGCCTTCTCGCGATGCACGATGCTCGCGAACGCATCGACCGGGTCGCTGTTGACGAGGATTTCCATCTTCACGAGGTCCGACGTGCGATACTCGCCCAGCTCGTAATCCATCGAGCCATAGCCGTGTGTGATGCTTTTCAGCCGGTCGTTGAAATCGACGAGGATTTCGTTGAGCGGCAGGATGCACGTGAGCATCACGCGCGTCGCGTCGAGCGTGTCGGTGTGATCGACCACGCCGCGCTTTTCCATGATGAGCGCGAGGATGTCGCCCATCGAATCGTTCGGAATATGGATCGCCGCCTTGATCGTCGGCTCGCGGATTTCGAGGATTTCGCCCGGGTCCGGCAGGTTCACCGGATTGTCCACCTCGAGCATCACGTCGCCGTGCTTGATCACGTGATAAACCACGCTCGGATAGGTGGAGATGATGTCGACGTCGTGCTCGCGCCGGATGCGCTCCTGGATGATTTCCATGTGCAGCAGCCCGAGGAAACCGCAGCGAAAACCGAAGCCGAGCGCGACGGAGCTCTCCGACGAATAGACGAAAGCCGAATCGTTGAGCCGCAGCCGGCCGAGCGCCGCCTTCAACTTTTCGTAGTCGGACGTCTCGACCGGATACAGTCCGCAAAACACCATCGGCCGCACCTCCTTGTAGCCCGGGAGCATCTGGGTCGCCGGTTTCGCCGAGAGCGTGAGCGTGTCGCCGATTTTGATTTCGGAAGGGTCCTTGATGTTGGAAACGACGTAGCCGACGTCGCCCGCGCCGAGCGAAGCGCGCTTTTCCATCTTCGGCATGAACACGCCGACTTCCTTGATCTCGGATTTCGCGCTGTTGCTCATCAGCAGCATGAACTCGCCCGCGTGCACCGCGCCCGAGAACACGCGCACGTAGGAAATCACGCCGCGATACGAATCATAGAGCGAATCGAACACCAGCGCGCGCGTCTGCGGATAGTCCGTCCAGCGCGGCGGTGGCACGCGCTTCACCACGGCTTCGAGGATGTCCTGGATGCCGATGCCCGCCTTGCCGCTCGCGAGGATCGCTTCCTCGCTGGAGATCGCGAGGATGTCCTCGAGCTGCTTCAGGCAGAGCTCGAGGTTCGCGCTCGGGAGGTCGATCTTGTTGATGACGGGAATGACTTTCAGCTTCTGCGCGAACGCGAGGTGCGCGTTCGCGACCGTCTGGGCCTCGACGCCCTGCGCCGCGTCGATCAACAACACCGCGCCTTCGCACGCCGCGAGCGAGCGCGAGACTTCGTAGGAGAAATCCACGTGGCCCGGCGTGTCCATCAAGTTGAGCTTGTAGATCTGCCCGTCCTTCGCCGGGTAGTTCATCGTCACCGGATGCGACTTGATCGTGATGCCGCGCTCCTTCTCGAGATCCATCGAGTCGAGGTGCTGATCGGTCATGATCCGGTGCGCGACCGTGTTGGTGTATTCGAGCAACCGGTCGGACAACGTCGTCTTGCCGTGGTCGACGTGCGCGATGATGCAGAAATTTCGGGTCAGCGGCGCGGACATCGTCAGACAGTCGCCAGGTCGGCGAACTCCGCAAAGCTTTTCACCGCCCAGGTCTTTTCCGTGCGCCGCGCCAGCCCGCTGAGCACGCCGCCGGGCCCGAGCTCCCAGAACTCCGTCGCGCCCGCCGCCGCCGCGCTGCGCATGCAATCCTCCCACAAGACCGACGACACCACCTGCTTCACGAGCGCGGCCTTGATCGCGGCCGGATCGGCGATCGGCCGGCCCGTGGTGTTCGTGAAGACCGCGAACTTCGGCGCGGCAAACGAAATGTTTTCCAGAAACGCCGCGAACGCCGCGCGCGCCGGCTCCATGAGCCGCGAGTGATACGCGCCGGCGACGTTGAGCGGCATCACTTTTTTCATGCCGCGCTCCTTCGCCGCCGCGACCGCCGCGCCGACCTTCGTTTTTTCGCCCGACACGATGATCTGGCCGGGTGCGTTGAAATTCGCGGCCTCGATATCGAAATCGCGACACAGCTCGGCGACCTTCGCGCGGTCCTCGCCGATGATCGCCGCCATCGCGCCCGTCGTCTGCTCGCAGGCGCGCTGCATGAGCGCGCCGCGCTGCGCCACGATCTTCAGGCCGGTCGGAAAATCGAAAACGCCCGCCGCGCAATACGCGGTTAGCTCGCCGAGGCTGAGTCCGAGCGCGAACTTCGGTTCACCCGCCGGCAGTTTTCCCGCTTCGCGCAACGCCGCGAGCAGCGTAAGACCGTGCACGAAGAGCGCCGGCTGACAGACTTTCGTTTGCGTCAAGTCCACCTCCGGTCCCTCGAAACTCGTCTTCGCCAGATCCCAGCCGAGCACGCGATTTGCCTCGTCGTAAAGCGCTCGCGCCGCGGCGGACTGCTCGAAAAGCGAGCGGCCCATGCCGACTTTTTGGGCGCCCTGCCCTGCGAATAAAAGTGCCAATGCCATGTTGGAACCGACGAGACAATCGCCCGCCTCCGACGAATCCAAGCCCTAAAAACGTTTCAGCGGCTTGAAATACTTTTCGTCGGTTCCGGGCTTCGCGAAATCGGGAATCGCCGGCTTCGCCGGCGCGCTCTCCGGCGTCGGCGCGAAGAGCGGCGTCGGCGCGGAAACCGCCGGCGGCGGCGCGGGCAGCGGGGCGGCGACCGCCGGCGGCGCATTCAGTGTCGGCAGAAATGGATTTTCGCGCGGCGCGGAGGGCATGCTCGTCTTCGCCGCACCGCGATCGAAATTGGCCGTGAGGTCGAGCGCATCGAATTCCCCCGACGTGCCGACGACGCCGGGCAACGCAGGCGCGGCGGCCAGTCCCGCACCGTCTTTCGCGTTGCCCAACGTCGGCTGCAGCAGCGCGAAATCCTGCGGCGTCATCCACTCGCCCATGTAGCGCGCGAGCGGATTGAGCGCGGCGGCCGCGGTGCGATTCGTCATCATTGAATTATCCCGCGCGTTGTCCGACGACTTCTCGCGCGCGTCCTGCTGCCGTGCATTTGTGGCGTCGTCGTGCTCGCGCAACGATTCGTTCGGAAACGGCGCCAGCTCGCGGCTGCGTTCGTCGCGATTCGTTGCGTCGTTGCGATCCGCGCGATTCGCGGCGGGCTTTGTTTGCATCGCATCGAGGAGCCAGTTCGTCGATTTCGCCGGCAGCGGTGTCGCCGACGATGGCGCGAGCGCCGGCCGCGCGTCGCTGGGTGCGGGCGAAAATTCCGGCAGCGCGATCCGCGGCAGTTCGCCGCGCGCGTTCGCGGCGTTCGTATCACGCGCGGCTTTGACGGTGTCGAAATCGCGCTTCGCCGCCGCGATGCCGCTTTCGGCGTCCGCCGGCTTCGCGGTCGCCGCGGACGGTTCCTCGGCGCGCCCGACCCGGACGACCAATGCGGTCGCGAGTGCGACGGCGATGCAGGGTGCGAGACGCATGCTACGATTTTTCCGCGCGACTACGATTTGATGAAGATGCCCTTCAGGTTCATCTCGAGCTGCTGCGGATTGGGCGAGAAGCGCAGCCCGTCCTGCTTGCTGATCTTGCCGGCCTTGATGAGGCGGTAAATGTCCTTGTTGAACGAGAACGTCGCCGAGTCCGCGTTGCTCTCGAGGAGTCCCTGGATTTTTTCGTTCTGCCCCTCGAGGATCAAATTCTTCACCGTCGCGTCGGCGTTGAGAATCTCGTTCGCCGGCACGCGGCCGGTGCCTTCCATGGTCGGCACGAGTTTCTGGCAAATGAAACCGCGCAACGAGCCTGCGATCGCGCGCCGCGCCTGCACCACTTCCTCCGCCGGGAAAAATTCGAAGAGCCGCGTCAGCGACTGGGCGACGGTCGCCGCGTGCATCGTCGAGAAAACCAGGTGGCCCGTTTCCGCCGCGGAGATCGCCGTCTCGAACGTCTCGCGATCGCGCATCTCGCCGACGAGGATGATGTCGGGGTTCTGGCGCAGCACCGCTTTGATCGCCAGGCCGAAGTTCGGCACGTCGAGCCCGATCTCACGCTGCTGGAAGAGCGACTTGTCGTCCTGAAACGTATACTCGATCGGGTCCTCGATCGTGACGATGTGCTTGTCGAGATTCTGGTTAATCCAGTTCAGCATCGCCGCCATCGTCGAGCTCTTGCCCGAGCCGGTGGCGCCGCAGACGAGCAGGATGCCGTCCTTCGCCTGCGAGAGTTTGATCAACGCGTTTTCCGTTTCGCCGAGCCCGAGCTGCGCGAACGACGGCACGGTGCTCTTGATGTGGCGCATCACGATCGAGACGAGCCCGCGCTGGTGAAACGCGTTCACGCGAAAACGCCCGATGCCCTCGGACGAATACGCGAAGTCCACCTGGCCTTCGTCGTCCCACTTCGGCCGGAAGATTTTCGGGCAGTGCTCGACCACGAACGCGTCCGCCTCGGGCGACGTGATCGGATCCATGTCCACCGGCTTCAACTTGCCCGCGAGCCGCACGTAGCCGGGTTTGTTCGCCTTGATGATCACGTCGCTGACGCCGCTGTCCACGGCGAGCTTGAGCAAGTCGTTGATGATTTCGGTGTGAGCTGTGACGGTGGGCATAAGCGAGGAGGGCAAAAAAGCGTTGCGGATTCCCTATTTCGCCCTGCGATGTTCCGCAAGGCTACTTTGCCCGAAAAACATGAAACCGCGCCCGTTCACCGGCACCATCACCGCGCTCGCCACTCCGTTTCGCGACGGCCAGATCGCCTACGACGATTTGAAAAAACTCGTCGCGCATCAGATCAAGGGCGGGATCGACGGGCTGGTGCCGGTCGGCACGACCGGCGAATCGCCGACGCTCGATTACGACGAGCATATGGAGGTCATTCGCTTCGTGATCGTCGAGGCGCGCGGTCGCGTGCCCGTCATCGCGGGCACCGGCTCGAACTCCACGCACGAAGCCGTCGAGCTCACGAAACTTTCCGACGCCGCCGGCGCGGATGCGATGCTCGTCGTCGCGCCGTATTACAACAAGCCGAGCCAGGAAGGCCTGTTTCGCCATTACTGCGCGATCGCGGAAGCGACGGACAAGCCGATCATCCTCTACTCGATCCCTGGTCGCTGCGGCATCGAAATCGGTGTCAACGTCGTCGAGCGGCTCCGCGGCAAATACAAGCACGTCGCGTGGATCAAGGAAGCCGGCGGCAGCGTCGATCGCGTCGACCAGCTCAAGCAGGCGCTCGGCGCCGATCTCACCGTGCTGAGCGGCGACGATGGGCTGACGCTGCCCTTCATGGCCGTCGGCGCGGAAGGCGTGATCAGCGTCGCCTCGAATCTCTACGTCCGCGAGATCGGACGCATGGTGAAGCTTGCGCTCGCAAACGATTTCTCGGCCGCCGCGAAAATTCACCGCCGGCTTTATCCGGCATTCAAGACGCTCTTCATCGAGCCGAATCCCGTGCCGATCAAAGTCGCGCTCGCGCGCGCGGGAATTTTTTCTTCCGCTGAAGTGCGCTCGCCGCTTTGCGACATGAGCGCCATCAACGCAAAGGCGCTGGAGTCCGTCCTGGCGCGGCTCGACTGAGATGCGCGCTCCCAACGTAGGGCGTCTGTCTTGCAGGCGCCGCTCGGATCCGCTGAAAAATTGGCGTCTGCAAGACAGACGCC
>DASZYB010000042.1:0-17899 GCA_035545575.1 Opitutaceae bacterium
TGGTCGCATCGCCGGAAAATTTTCCACTGCTCGACGAGTTGCTCGCCGAGCAACAACGCCTCGACACGCCCGTCGCGCGATTCTCCTCGGCGCACGACCGGCTCGCAGCCGGCAGCCACGCGATCGCGCCGCAACTCATTCCCCTCTCCGCGCCGAAACCCGGCGAGCAATACGCGTTCGAGGTCGATCTCGATTCGTGCACCGGCTGCAAGTCGTGCGTCGCCGCCTGCCACTCGCTCAACGGCCTCGACGAAACGGAAACCTGGCGCGATGTCGGCCTGCTCGTCGGCGGCCACGCGCGCGCGCCGTTCACGCAGACGATCACGACCGCGTGCCACCACTGCGCCGATCCCGCGTGCCTCAACGGCTGCCCGGTGCTCGCCTACGAAAAAGATCCCGTCACCGGCATCGTCCGCCACCTCGACGACCAGTGCATCGGTTGCAGCTACTGCATCCTGAAGTGTCCCTACGATGTGCCGAAATTTTCCGCGCGCCTCGGCATCGTGCGCAAATGCGACATGTGCCACAGTCGTCTCGCCGAAGGCGAAGCGCCCGCCTGCGCGCAAGCGTGCCCGACGCAGGCGATCCGAATCGTCACCGTTTCAAACCGGAAACCGGAAACCGAAAACCGGAAAGCCTCCGATCCGGCTGACTCCGGTCTCCGGTCTCCGGTTTCCGGTTTCCTCCCCTCCGCTCCCGATCCCGCCTACACGCAGCCCACCACCCGCTACCTCGCGCGCCGCGCCTTCCCCGAAAACGTCGCCGCGGCCGACGCCGCCGCGCTGCGACCGCAGCCGCCACACTGGCCCCTCGTTGTCCTGCTCCTGCTGATGCCGATGGCCGTCGGTTGCGGCGTGACGGATAAGCTGCTCTCGCTGTCGACGCCCGCGCTCGCCGTGCTCTGCTGGCTCGCGGGCGCGACCGGCCTCGTCTTCAGCGTCGCGCACCTCGGGCAGCCGCGTCGCGCGTGGCGCGTATTTCTCGGGCTGCGCAAAAGCTGGCTCAGCCGCGAGGCGCTCGTGTTCGGCGCGTGGTTTCTGCTCGCGACGCTCTACACGCTCGCCCGGCTCGGCTGGCTGCCGCCAGCGATTCAACGTCTGCACGCTCCGCTCGCCATCGCGACCGCCACGCTCGGCCTCGCCGGTCTTTTCTGCTCGGTGATGATCTACGTGGACACGCGCCGCGCCTTCTGGCGCTTCGCGCACACGGCGCCGCGATTTTTCGGCAGCGCGAGCATCCTCGGCATCGCGAGCGCGCTGGCCGCTCCCGGCGCGCCGCGCTGGCTCGGGTTTGCGCTCGCCGCCGCGACGGGCGCGAAACTTCTCTTCGAGGCCCGCGCGCTCGATCCGCTCAACGGCGACCGCGACACGATCACGCCCGCGCGGCAGACCGCGCTGCTGCTCGCCGGCCCGCTGCGCCCGGCCAACGAGCTTCGCGTCGCGGCCGGCGTTCTCGGCGGCGTGCTCGCGCCGCTCATGCTCGCGCTGGGTCTCGCGCCGGCTTTCTTGGCGTGGCCGGCGCTCGCGCTCTGCCTCGGCGGCGAACTCGCCGAGCGTTATCTTTTTTTTCGCGCCGTCGACGCGCCCAAAATGCCCGGCCAGCCGGCATGAGCGCGCTCGGCGAATTGTTTCGCGCCCGCTCCGGCCCGATGACCGCCGAGATGGTGCAGCATCCCGCGGAGTTCGGGCTCGGCCGCGTGCCCGCGCGACTGAAGCCCGTGGCGACGACGACTTCCGTCTGCGGATTCTGCAGCACCGGCTGCGGCTTGAAAATCCATCTCAATGCCGCCGGCGAAGCGATCAACCTCACCGCCGATCCCGCGCATCCGGTGAATCTCGGCATGGCGTGCCCGAAAGGCTGGGAAGCGCTCACGCCGCTCGCGGCGCCCGACCGCGCCACGACGCCGCTGCTCCGCGATCCGGCCACCGGCACGCTCGCGCCCGTCACGTGGGAGCGCGCGCTCGCGGCGTTCGCGGAAAATTTCCGGCGCGTGCAGGAAAAACACGGCGCGCACTCGGTCGCCGTGCTCAGCACCGGCCAGATCGTGACCGAGGAAATGGCGCTGCTCGGCGCGCTCGCGAAATTCGGCCTCGGCCTCCTCCACGTCGACTCGAACACGCGGCAGTGCATGGCCACCTCGCACGTCGCCTACAAGCAGTCGTTCGGCTTCGACGCGCCGCCCTTCGCCTACGCCGACTTCGAGGAGAGCGACGCGTTGATCTTCGTCGGCGCGAATCCGTGCATCGCGCATCCGATCATGTGGCAGCGCGTGATGATGAACCGACGCTCGCCCGAGATCGTCGTGATCGATCCGCGCGTCACGGAAACCGCGCAGGCCGCCACGCTGCACGTCGCGCTCCGGCCGAAGACCGATCTCACGCTGCTCTACGGCCTCGCGCATCTGCTCATCGCCCGCGGCGCGGTGAAGCACGAATTCGTCGCCGCGCACACGCGCGGGTTCGAGGAGTTCGCCGCGTTCGTGCACGAGTTCACGCCGGAGCGCGTCGCCGCCGAAACCGGCGTGCCGCGCGCCACGCTCGACCGGCTCGCGACGATCGTCGCGCAGCGCGAACGCGTTTCCTTCTGGTGGACAATGGGCGTCAACCAGAGCCACGAAGGCACGCGCACCGCGCAGGCGATCATCAACCTCGCGCTCATGACCGGCAACATCGGCCAGCCCGGCACCGGCGCGAACTCGATCACCGGCCAGTGCAACGCGATGGGTTCGCGGCTGTTTGGCAACGCCACCTCGCTGCTCGGCGGCTACGATTTCGCCGATGGGGCGCACCGCGCGCACGTCGCGCACGTGCTCGACGTCGATCTGGCGCGGATACCGGAGCGCGCCGGCTACGCCTACGACCAGATTCTCGATGCCATCGCGCGGCGCGAAATCCGCGGCCTGTGGGTGATCGCGACGAACACCGCGCACTCATGGATCAACCAGACGCGCGCCCGCGAGATTCTCGGCCGGCTCGAATTTCTCGTCGTGCAGGACATGTATGCGACGACCGAGACCGCGCGCCTCGCGCATCTCGTGCTGCCCGCCGCCGGCTGGGGCGAGAAGGAAGGCACGTTCATCAACTCCGAGCGCCGCATCGGGCTCGCGAAAAAAATCGCGCGCGCGCCGGGCCAGGCGCTGAGCGATTTCGCGATTTTCAAACTCGTCGCCCAGGCGTGGGGCTGCGGCGAAATGTTTTCCGCATGGCGCTCGCCCGCCGCGACGTTTGGCATCCTGCAGGAGCTCTCCCGCGGCCAGCCGTGCGATTTCAGCGGAATCGACGGCTACGCGCAGCTCGAGGCGGAAGGCGGAGTGCAGTGGCCGTTTCCGGAAAACCGGATCGCGGAAACCGGAAACCGGACAGACCAATCCGCCGGTTCCGACCTCTCCGGTTTCCGGTCTCCGGTTTCCGGTTTTGCCGCCCGGCGGTTGTTCACCGACGGAAAATTTTTCACGCCGGACGGGCGCGCACGTTTTTTCTTCGATCCGCCGCGGCCGCTGCCCGAGGCGCCGGATGCGGAGTTTCCTTTTCTGCTGCTCACAGGTCGAGGCTCGTCCGCGCAGTGGCACACCGGCTCGCGAACCGACAAGAGCGCTGTCCTTCGCAAGCTCGCACCAACCGTCCTCACGGTGGAAATAAATCCCGCCGACGCCAGGCGGCTCGAAATCCGCGGCGGTGATCGCGTGTTCGTGCGTTCGCGTCGCGGCACCGCGGAGGCCACGGCGCTCGTCACGCCGACGATCGCGCGCGGACAACTTTTCCTGCCGATGCACTTCGAGGCGGTGAACCGGCTGACGTTCGCCGCGTTCGATCCGCATTCGCGGCAGCCGGCCTACAAGGCATGCGCGGTTTCTCTTTCGCTCGTTCCGGGCACGCCGTCGGTGGAGGAACGATCTGAAAGATGGGCCTGAAGTGGCATGGGCATCTTGCCCGTGTTCAACCAATCCACGGGCAGGATGCCCGTGCCACTTCAACCGCCGCCACTCGCACCGGTCGAGGCGAATCTAAATATAATACATCTCCGCGAGATTTTTGGAGATGAGCTGGTCGAGCGTGTAGCTCTTCGTTTTTTCCACGAGCGCGCGATCGATCTCGGTCCACACTTGCTTGAGCTTGCGGCCGCTGCGGCCTTCGAAATTGCCGCTGAGGTGCAGGCAGTGTCCTTCGACCGCGACGAGAATATCGTGGAGCGAGATTTCCTCCGGCGGACGCGCGAGCGTGTAGCCGCCCTGGTTGCCGCGGCGGCTCGCGATCAGGCCGTGGTCGCGGAGCTTGAGGAGAATCTGCGCGAGAAAATTCGCCGGCACGGCTTCCGCGCGCGCGAGTTGCTCGATCTGCGCCAACCCGCCCGAGCCGTGCAGCCGCGCGAGCTCGGCCATCACGCGACAGGCGTAGTCGACTTTGACCGAGATTTTCACGCGTTCAGATCACGTAGTCGCCGTTGTCGGATTTCACGAGCTCGCGCGGCGGCAGCAGCATGCCGGCGGCGACCGTGGCGTTGGTGCCCTGCTCGATGAGGATGAAAGAACCCGTGAGCCGGTTCGTGCCGTAGCCGTCGAACACGAGCGGCTTCGAGGTGCGCAGGCGGATTTCGCCGATGTCGTTGATCGCGAGCTCGGCCGGTTTCGTGTCGGTCTCGAGCGTCGCCATGTTGAGCTTGTTGACGATCTCGGTGACGACCGCCTGCACGGTGAGCGTGGTATGCTTGAGATGATATTTTTTTCCGGGCTGCAGCGCGCGCGGATGCATCCAGCAGATTTCGGCCTGCAATTCGCTCGTGCAGCCCGGCAGGTAGTCCGGGCCGATGAGCATGCTGCCGCGGCTGACGTCGACATCGTCGGCGAGTTCGAGCGTGACCGACTGCGGGCAAAACGCCTCCGCGATCGGGCCGTCGTAAGTCCAGATTTGTTTCACCGTCGTCACGATGCCGGCGGGCAGCGCGATGACTTTCTGGCCGACGCGCACGATGCCGCCGGCGATCTGGCCGCTCACGCCGCGGAAATCGTGCAGTTGCGGATCGGTGGGATCGTTCGGGCGGTTCACCCACTGCACGGGAAAACGAAAGCCTTGAAGATTCCAGTCGCTCGCGATGTGCACGCTCTCGAGGTGGCGCAGCAGCGTCGGCCCGGAATACCACGGCGTGTTCGGCGACGGATCGACGACGTTGTCGCCGTTGAGCGCGCTGAGCGGGATGAACTTCACATCCTTGATGTCGAAGCGCGGAAGAAATTCCTCGAACTGCGCGCGAATCTCCAGGAAGCGCTGCTCGCTCCAGCCGACGAGGTCCATCTTGTTGACGGCGACGACGAGATGCGGGATGCCGAGCAGCGCGGCGATCGCGGTGTGGCGGCGGCTTTGCTCGATCACGCCGGCGCGCGCGTCGACGAGCACGATGGAAAGGTTCGCCGTCGAGGCGCCCGTGACCATGTTGCGCGTGTATTGGACGTGGCCGGGCGTGTCCGCGATGATGAACTTGCGGCGCGGCGTCGCGAAGTAGCGATACGCGACATCGATCGTGATGCCTTGCTCGCGCTCGGCGCGCAGGCCGTCGGTGAGGTTGGCGAGATTGATCTGCCCGCCGCCGGTGATGTCGGCCGAGCGCTCGAGCGCCTCGATCTGATCCTCCATGAGCGACTTCGAGTCGTAGAGCAGGCGGCCGATGAGGGTGGATTTGCCGTCGTCGACGCTGCCGCAGGTGTTGAAGCGGAGAATGTCGACGGGGACGTTCACGGGCGTGGCGGGCGGCATGACTTCTTCGGTGAACATTTAGAAATAACCCGCCTTCTTGCGGTCCTCCATGGCGGCTTCGGACGCCTTGTCGTCGGCGCGCGAGCCGCGCTCGGTCACGCGTGCGGCGGCGATCTCCGCGACGATGTCGCTCACCGTGCTGGCCGGCGATTCGACGAGGCCGGTGCTGATGATGTCGCCGATCGTGCGGACGCGCACGACGAGCTCGCGCACTTCTTCATGCGGCTTCGGCGGCAGCAAGTCCGTCACCGGCAGCCACTGGCCGCCGCGGCGCACGGCTTGGCGCGTGTGGCTGAAATAGATACTCGGGACCTCGAGCTTCTCGCGCTGGATGTATTCCCACACATCCATCTCCGTCCAGTTGCTGAGCGGAAACACGCGCATGTTTTCGCCGGGGTTGAGCCGGCCGTTGTAGAGGTTCCAGATTTCCGGCCGCTGGTTTTTCGGATCCCACTGGCCGAAGCTGTCGCGGAAGCTGAAGAAGCGCTCCTTCGCGCGGGCCTTTTCCTCGTCGCGTCGCGCGCCGCCGATGCAGCAGTCGAAACGAAATTCCTCGATCGCGGCGAGCAGTGTCGGAATCTGCAGGCGGTTGCGGCTGATCTCACCGGGGGCGGGCGTGGCGACGCCGCTGGCGATCGCGTCCTCGACCTTGCGCACGATCAGTTTCGCGCCGAGCTGCTTCGCGCGACGGTCGCGAAACTCGTTCAACTCCGGGAAATGATGGCCGGTGTCGATGTTGAGCAGCGGCATCGGCAGGTCGGACGGCCGAAACGCTTTTTCCGCGAGCCGCAGCAGGCAGATCGAGTCCTTGCCGCCGGAAAACAGCAGCGCGGGCCGCTCGAATTCGCCGGCAACCTCACGCATGATGTGGATCGCCTCGGTTTCGAGATACTGGAGATGGTCGAGATGGTAACTGGTCATGATAGGAGCTAGGCTCTGGCGTCTAGGCTCTAGGCTTTTGAGTTCCACGTTTCTGGACTAGCGATCATTCAGAGAACGGATGAGGCCGGGCGATGAGCGCGGACTGTTCGGCTTCGGCGATGTATTTGTTGTCGAGCAGCACGTATGTCATGGAGCGAAGCTCACCACACGAACGCCGAGCGACGTTGTAGGCTTGACGTTTCTCTGCCGGATGAAGGCTCTCCCAGCCTTCCGCGACATTGTTCATGACCGATACCGCCGCGCGTTGGAGCTGGTCGCGCAGGCCGAAGTCTCTGGCCAGCGGCTCGCGCCGACAATGAGTGTAGATCATGTTTGTGAGCAGTCGCCCCGCCTTCCAAGCCTCGGTATTTTCAAACGGTTCTCCCATTTTCAGATCCCAAATCCAAGACCCCAAACCCTAGACCGCAGCGCGGTGCGCTGCGGTCTTGCCCCACGCGGCGTGCAGGCCGCACTCCCGTTTTTCGTCGGCTTTCGCCGGGTCGAAATAATCCCATTCGTTCGGGAGCTGGTGCTGCTCAAGGTAGGCGTCGAGATCGGAATCGGTGAGATAAAACAACGGGCTCACTTTCAGCGAGCCAAAGTTTTCGTCGCGCGAGACGATGTCGAGGCCCGCGCGATTCGGGTTCTGCACCTTGCGCAGCGCGGTGATCCAGACCGTGGGCGCGAGCTCCTTCATGCCGCGTTGAAACGGCTCGAGCTTCATCACCGCGCTGAATTTCTTCAGGCCCTCTTCGTCTTCCGTGGAAGGAATCGGCCCGTAAATCGTGTCCCGATGCGCGGCGGTCATGCGCGGCAGGTAGGGTTTGAGGTTGAGCTCGAGGCGCGAGCGGAGGAGCTCCGCGTGCTTGTAGGTCGCCGCCCGATTGTAGCCGTGATCAACCCAAAGCACGGGAATATCCGGCTGCACTTGCGTGACGAGATGCAGGATCGCCGCTTCGTAAGGACGGAAATTTGTCGACACGATGGCGCGGCCGCCGGCGCGGGCGATCGCCCAGCGGACAATTTCCAAAGGCGATTTGGCGCGCAGGTCGGCGTTGGCTTGGGCGATTTCGATGGCAGTCATGCGGTAAAGAAAAAGAGGTGGCGAGTGCGTCGCTTCGATCGCCCCGACGCCGCCGCAAGAAAGGATTCGCGCTGCGAAAGGACCTCGTTCTTGCTGCTTCGCTTGGACAAAACCAGCGACATGACACCGAGAATGCTTGCGCCACGCGCGCAATCGGTAAAGTTTAAAACACGTCATATCGAGTAAAGTTATCATGTTTAACTCAACCCACGCTTCTCCAATGATCTTCGCGCGGCGAAATCTCGCGGCGGTGCGCGGCGTGTTCTGAGCGATGGGCGCAGTTTCAGCACATTGCCCCGCGGTTATTTTCCTCACCGGCTTGTCCGGTTCAGGCAAATCGACGCTCGCGAGCGGGTTGGAACAACGTCTACGCGAGTGCGGGTTGCTCGCGACCGTCGTCGACGGCGACAAGCTGCGGACCGGACTGTGCAGCGACCTCGGTTTCTCGCCCGCGGACCGTCACGAAAACGTTCGCCGCGCCACGGAGCTGGCGCTGCATCTCGCCGAAGTCGGCGCGGTGGTGATCGTCGCGTTGATCTCGCCCTTTCACGCTGATCGCGCGCGCGCGGCGGAGCGGGCGAAGGCGAACGGCATTCCGTTCGCCGAAGTTTTCGTCAACGCCCCGCTCGCCGTCTGCGAGCGCCGCGATCCCAAGCATCTCTATCAACGCGCGCGCGCCGGCGAGATTCGATCGTTCACCGGCATCGATTCGCCTTACGAAGCGCCGGCGCAGCCCGATCTCGAGTTGCACACCGACGCCGAATCTGTCGCGCAATCGCTCGAAAAACTCACTGCCTTCGCGCTGCGCCTGACATCCGCCGCTGGCTCGGTGCGTGCTGACGCGTGACCATGTCCTCCGCCTCTTCCTCCTTCTCCTCTTCCGGCACCGTCTATCTCGTCGGCGCCGGGCCCGGCGATCCCGAGTTGCTCACGGTGAAAGCCCAGCGGCTTCTCCGCACGGCCGACGCGATCGTCTACGACAATCTCGTCGCGCCCGAGACGCTTGCGCTCACGCGCGCGGACGCGGAAAAAATTTTCGTCGGCAAAAAACCCGGCGCCTTCTGCTGCGCGCAGCGCGACATCGAAGGCACGCTCATCCGGCTCGCGCGCGCGGGAAAAAACGTCGTCCGCCTGAAGGGCGGCGATCCGTTCGTCTTCGGCCGCGGCGGCGAGGAAGCGGAAGCGCTCGTCGCCGCCGGCATCGCCTTCGAGATCGTGCCCGGCGTGACGTCCGCGCTCGGCGCCGCCGCTTACGCCGGCGTGCCGCTCACGCATCGCGCGCACAGTTCCGCAGTCGTTTTTCTCACCGGCCACGAAGATCCCGCGAAGCCCGACGCCGCCGTGCGCTGGGAGGATTACGGCCGGCTCGGCGCGACGCTCTGCATTTACATGGGCATGAAAAATCTCGCGACGATCACGCGCCGCCTGCAGGACGGCGGCCTCGCGCCCGACACGCCCGCGATCGTGATTCAATCCGCCACGACTGGCGAACATCGCCAGCTCCTCTCGACCGTCGCCGAAATCGCGCTGCGCTCGGAACGTGAAGGTTTCGGCGCGCCCGCGATGGTCGTGATCGGCGGCGTCGCCGCGCTCAGCGAAAAAATCGCGTGGTTTCAGGCCACCGCTTCGGCCGCGCTCACCTCATGATCGTCGCGCTCATCGACAATGGTTCGCTCGAGCCCGCCGCGCAGCTTAATCTGCGCGCGCTCGCTGCGACGTTGTCGGAGCGAACCGATTCGACGGTGCACGCGGTTTCCTGGAAACACAGCGACCGGATTCCCGCAACTGCGCTCGCGGGCGTGCCGGCGTGGACGCTTGCGCCTTTCGTGCGCGCGCACGTGGCGCGCGGCGAGCGGGATTTCGTTTTCATTCCCTTTTTCGTCAGCCCGCAAGGCGCGATCGGTTCGGCGCTGCGCGGTGATCTCGAAAAATTGCACCGCGAGCTCGGCGATTTTCGTTTCGCCTTCACTGCCGGCCTGGTCGCGCGCGGCGCGGTCGCGCCCATCGTCGCCGATCGGATCCGGCTGACGATCGCCGCGAAGAAGCTCTCGCGTCCCGCCGTCGTCGTCGTCGATCACGGCGGCCCCTCCGCGGAATCCGCCGCGGTGCGCGATGCGATCGGCGCCGAGGTGCGCGCAACGCTCCGCGGCGAAATCGGCGCGCTCGCCGTCGCCTCGATGGAAGGCGCGCACGGTCCGTTGCTCGCCGAGCAACTCGCCGCGCCGGGCTTCGCGTCGGGCGACATCGTCATCGCGCCGCTGTTTCTCGCGCCTGGCCGTCACGCCGGCCCCGACGGCGATCTCGCGCGGATCGCACGCGCGGCGGAAGAGCGTGCCGCCGATGCCACGCGCGCGCAGCGCTGCCATTTTGCCGATCTGGTCGGCACGCACCCGCGCGTGGCCGACGCGCTGAGCGCCGCGTTGCGCGAACATCTTTCCACTCTCCCAGCCGAAACCCTCGCATGAGCCTGCCCGACGACAAAACGCCCTTGCCCGAAAAACCGCTGCACAAAAACGAGCAGCTCAAAGCCGAGAGCCACTGGCTCCGCGGCAACATCCTGCGCGATCTCGCCGACACCTCCACCGGCGCGATCACCGAGGACAGCACGCAGCTCACGAAATTCCACGGCGTCTACCAGCAGGACGATCGCGACGTGCGCAACGAGCGCCGTAAGGAAGGAAAAGAGAAAGCCTTCATCTTCATGGCGCGCGTCCGCACGCCGGGCGGCGTCGTGCAGCCCGCGCAGTGGCTCGAGCTCGACCAACTCGCCGACACGCACGCCAACGGCACGCTGAAGCTCACGACGCGGCAGTCGTTCCAGTTTCACGGCGTCGTGAAAGGCGATCTCCGCCCGCTCATCCGGCAGATCAATGTCGCGGCCGGCCTGAACACCAAGGGCGCATGCGGCGACATCAACCGCGGCGTCATGTGCAATCCGAATCCCGACGAGTCGGCGCTGCACGGCCAGGTCTGGCCGATCATGAAAGCGGTGAGCGACCACCTGCTGCCGCGCACGCGCGCGTATCACGAGCTCTGGATCGAGGACAAACTCGTCGACGGCGGCGAGCCCGAGGACGAGCCGATCTACGGCCGCACTTACCTGCCGCGCAAATTCAAGATCGTGTTCGCCGTGCCGCCGAGCAACGACGTCGACGTCTACGCGCACGACCTCGGCTTCATCGCGATCGCGGACGAGAGCGGAAAAAAACTGCTCGGCTTCAACGTCACCGTCGGCGGCGGCCTCGGCATGTCGCACAACCAGATCGAAACGTTTCCGCGGCTCGCCGACGTGCTGGGCTTCTGCACGCCGGAGCAGGTCGTCGATGTCGCGGAAAAAGTCGTCACCGTGCAGCGCGACTACGGCGACCGCGTCGATCGCAAGTTCGCGCGCTTCAAATACACGATCGCGAATCGCGGCCTCGGCTGGTTTCGCGACGAGCTGGAGCGCCGGCTCGGCTACCGGTTGACGGCGCCGCGGCGCTTCGAGTTCACGTCCACCGGCGACCACTACGGCTGGAAGCAGGCGGAGAACGGCAACTCGCATTTCACGCTGCACATCCTCAGCGGCCGCGTGAAGGACACGCCGGACTACAAATTGAAAACCGGCCTCCGCGAAATCGCGCGCGCGCACAAAGGCGACTTCCGCCTGAGCGCGAATCAGAATCTCGTCATCGCCAACGTCTCGCCCGCCGAGCGGCCGCGCATCGAGGCGCTGTTGCGCGACTACAAGCTCGACACCGCGAACCGCGCCTCCGGCCTGCGGCTGAGCGCGATGTCGTGCGTAGCCCTGCCGACCTGCGGCCTCGCGCTGGCAGAAAGCGAGCGTTACCTGCCGCAGCTCGTCACGGAGCTCGAAAAGGAAATGGAAGCCGCCGGGCTGCGCGACGACGCGATCGTCCTTCGCATCACCGGCTGCCCGAACGGCTGCGGCCGTCCGTCGCTCGCCGAGATCGGCCTCGTCGGTCGCGCTCCGGGCAAATATCATCTCTATCTCGGCGCCGCGTTCAACGGCTCGCGTTTCAACTCGCTCTACAAACCGTCGATCGCCACCGCGCAAATCGTCCCGACGCTCGCGCCGCTCTTCCGCCGCTACGCCACCGAGCGCACGCCCGGCGAGCGCTTCGGCGACTTCGTGATCCGCGTGGGCGTGGTGACGCCGACCGGCACGCCGCACGATTTCCACGAGCAGAAAGTCGCTGCGGCAACGAAGGGCGCGGAGATCTGAGCTCACCGCCAATCGATTAAAAACAAGAGGGCGGGCCGCCTACCCCTAAGCGGCCCGCCCATTGCTTTCTTACTTACCCCAATTCTCCACCGCTAAGCGGAGGAGAAATTAACTGCGCCGTAAGAAAGCACGACTGCGGCAGAGTTCCAGCGATCCGCGCACTTTTTTTCGCGGAAAAATCCGCGCTCCGTTTCCCTCTCGCCCGTGGGGTTTTCCGCAGCCGGCGCCCACGAAAAAATTCACACCCGCGACTCCGCCGCCGGTTTCTTCTTCGGACGCGGCTCCGTCCAGAGTCGGATGAGCAGTTCGGCCAGATTGCGCATACTCGTCCGGCCCAGGCCTTCATGTCGCGCCGCGCTCTTGAACGGCTCGGCGACCGCGCTGCGCTCCTCGTAGTAACGCCACAATCCCTCAGCCAATTGCGCCGCGGCCGCATGCTCGTCGACCAGCGCACGGCAAACAGTTTGAACTTTGCCCTCCCAGTAATGTCGCTCCTCAGGGTGACCCTGCAGATAATCGAACACCCGCTGCTCGCAGCGATTGAGGCTCATTTGGCCAACGTGCTGCGCGACTGGCGAAAAACAACTGCAAAACCCGCTCCCATCGCGGCGTTGCTTTTCCCTCCTCGTAATGACTAACCTCCCGACGCACAACCAACCTCCTCCTTCCATGTGGCAGAAATTCAAAGAGCAACTCCCCGCCGTCGTCCTGATCGCGCTTCTCGTGACGGGCGGCGCGTTCTGGCTGCGCCAGCAAATGGACAGCATGGCCGCCACACAGCAGGCCAATCTCGACGCACTCCGTGACCAAAACGAAGCGCTGAAAACCGACCTGCAAAACCAGAGCCGGCAACTCGATGCGACGAAGAAGATGCTCTCCGACGCCGCCTCCAAACGCGAAGCGGACATGTTCCGCACCGACGAAGAAATCCAGAAGCTCAACGGCGAGCGCATGGACGCCCTCGCCGAAGCGATCGCGAAGAAGGTCCAGCCTTACAACCCGCTCCCCAAGTCGCCCGAGGAAGCGGAAAAAATGCAGAATGAACAGGTCGACAAAGTCTCCACGCGCATGGCCGAGCGGATCCAGCCGATCCTCGCCGACATGGCCAAGGACCAGCACCTCACCCGCGACTCCATCGATCAATACTCGAAGCGCATCTCCGACCAGCTCAGCGTCGTGCTCACCGGCGAGATGGCGCGAAATCAGCAGCTCAACAACAATCTCCAGCAGACGCAGGCCGTCGCGCAGGACGCGCTCAAGCTCTCGCACGAAATCACCGCGCTCTACCTGAGCTCCTTCAAGGACCAGGGCCTCATCACCCGCCTGCTCACACTGCCCGCCAATGTCGTCAAGGACGCCGCCAGCCTCAGCATCGTCAACAGCAGCGACCGGAAGAAAGTCGAGGAAGACCTCGTCAACCGGATGAACGAAATCGACAAGCGCCTCACGGAAATCCAGGCGCAGGCGCCGCAGGTCGCCGCCGCACAGATGGCGCATCCCGCACGCCCGGCCACGCCGGACGCCACGAAGTAGTAAACGCCGTCGGGTTTTGCTTTAACGAGCCACGCGATCAATTTCGCGTGGCTTTGTTTTTTCCCATGCCGCCCCTTCGCCTCTTTCGTCGTTCTTCCGCCCTTCTCGCCACGCTCGCGTTTCTCGCCGCCCTCGACGGCTGCAGCAAACGCGATTCCGCCGTCGCCATCGGCGACCGCGACCAGATCATCCACATCGGCAATCTCGTCGAGCCGTCCGACCTCGACCCGCAGATCGAGGACGACCAGCAGACCGCCAACGTCATCATGGCCTTCTTCGAGGGCCTCACGCAATACGATGCGCGCAACAACGACCCCGTCCCCGCCGTCGCCGAGCGCTGGGAGGTTTCCGCCGACAACCTCACCTGGACCTTCCACCTGCGCGCCAACGCCAAATGGTCCAACGGCGACCCCGTCACCGCGCACGATTTCGTTTTCGCCTACGAGCGCATGCTCTCGCCCAACCTCGCCGCGGAATACGCGTCGATGCTCTTCGTGCTGAAAAACGGCAAGGCCTTCTACGACCGGAAGGTCACCGACTTCGCTCAAGTCGGCGTGCGCGCCGTCGACGACCACACGCTCGCGCTGACGCTCGAGCAACCGGTGCCGTATCTGCCCGCGATGACGTGCCACCCGTCGTGGTATCCGCTGCACCGCGCCTCGATGGAGAAATTCGGCCGCATCGACCAGCGCGGCAACGCCTGGACGCGCCCCGGCAATCTCGTCGGCAACGGCTACTTCACGCTCACCGAATGGAAACCGCGCCAATACGTCCACGGCGTGAAGAACGAGAACTACTGGGACCGCGACAACGTGAAGTTGAAGGAAGTTTATTTCTATCCGATCGAAAGCGAGGATTCCGAGGAGCGCTCGTTCCGCGCCGGCCAGCTCCACGTCACGAGCACGCTCCCGATCTCGAAAGTCGCCGTCTACGAGAAGGAAAAATCCGAGTTCTATCACCCGCACGCGTTCCTCGGCACCTTTTTCCTGCGCTTCAACACCACCAAGCCGCCGCTCGGCGACGCCCGCGTGCGGCGCGCGCTCTCGCTCGCGATCGATCGCGAGCGCTTCGTCCGCGACGTGATGCGCGGCCACCAGCAAGCCGGCGGTCATCTCGCGCCGCCCGACCTCGCGGGTTTCACGTCGACGACCAACGTCACCTACGACCTGCCGACCGCGAAAAAACTTCTCGCCGACGCCGGTTTTCCCGACGGCAGGGGATTCCCGCATCTCGAAATTCTCTACAACACGACCGAAGCCAACCGCCTGATCTGCGAAGCGCTTCAGCAGATGTGGCGCACCGGCCTCGGCATCGACATCGGCCTCCTGAACCAGGAATCGAAAGTGCAGACCGACTCGATGCGACGCCTCGACTACGAAATCGGACGCTACGCGTGGATCGGCGACTACATGGACCCGAGCACGTTTTTCGACCTGATGATGAGCGACAACGGCAACAACGAGACCGGCTGGAAAAACGCCGAATACGACCGGCTCGTCACCGAGGCCGACCACGCACCCGATGTCGCGCGCCGCTACGCGCTCTACCAGCGCTGCGAGCAGATCCTCGCCGAGGAAGCGCCCATCGCGCCGATCTATTTCTACACGCGCAACAATCTCGTGCGCCCCGAGGTGAAGGGCTGGTATGGCACGCTCCTCGATTTTCATCCGCTGAAAGGCGTGTGGCTCGATCCCGCCGCGGCGAAGTAGCTTCGCCTCCGATCGACCGGCGCTCTCGCCGCGTTTTCCTTCGTTCTCTTCGCTCGCAAAAGCACCAAAGCGCCGCGCGGCGCGCCGAGAAACCCCATTGATCCGGGCTTCGCTTGCCCGTGCAGACCGTCGTCATCCGTTTCGCGACTAGTCGCGCGCCGGTAGGTCGCGACCTACCTCTCCCTACGGTCTCCACCCCGTTCCGCCCTGATGGCTCCTTCAGGGCATTATCGGAAGCGGGCTCCGGGTCGCGATTTAGTGGCGCCCCTGTTCGCTCGCCGCGCTTCGCCTTTCGTTTTTTCGCCCGCCGTAACTTCCGTGGTTATACACTCTACTTTCCGCCGGCTGTTCACCTACCTCGCCTCCCTGGCGATCGGCGGCGCGATCGCGGTGCGCGCGGATTCCGGCGACGATCTCAACCTCGTGCTCCCGACGCCCGGCGACCACGCGCTGCACATTCTTACACCGACGCTGCTCGAATTAAAACGAATCAACGCCAAAGCACCCGATCCCGCGCTCGTTGATAGCTGGAATTTTTTCGATAGCGGCAATCAATTCGTCGCGCCGGTCGTTTCGCAATTTGCCGTCACCGTTGGCGGCGCGCCAGCCACCGTCGTCGGCCTCGGCTTCAAGCGTCGCCCGATCTATGCGCCCGACCGCCACCGCGACCTGCGCATCGAAAACGATCTCTACCTCCAGCTCGCCGCGCCCATTGCGGACGGGCAAAGCGTGAGCGTCACCAATCCCGGCGCGCTGATTTTTCCGGGTAGCGAAAGCTACTCCGCCACCGCCGACCCGCTGCGCTTCAGCCCGGCGATTCACGTCAACGAGGAAGGCTACGTTCCCGGCCTGCCGAAAAAAGCGATGGTCGGCTACTATCTCGGCAGCCTCGGCGAACTCGCCGTCACCGCGACCACCTTCAATCTCGTCGCCGCCGATACCGGCGCCGTCGTCTTCACGGGCACGCTCACGAGCCGACCCGACATCGGCTACGTTTACTCGCCGACGCCGTATCAAGCCGTGCTGCAGGCGGACTTCAGCGCGTTCACCACGCCGGGCACTTACAAGCTCCAGGTTCCCGGCCTCGGCACCTCGCTTCCGTTCGTCATCGACGAGGGCATCGCGATGGGCTTCCTGCGCACTTACGCGCTCGGCCTGTATCATCAACGCTGTGGCACGACCAACGCCCTGCCGTTCACGCGTTTCGTGCACGACGCCTGCCACACCGCGCCCGTCGAAATCCCCACGCCGGCCGCGAACTTCGCCTTCACGTGGGCCACGATTGCCACCAAAAACGCCGACTTCGCCAGCAACCCGCGCCACACCGCGCCGCAACTCGTCAGCGAGGCGACCCAGCTCTATCCTTTCGTCAACACCGGCACGATAGATGTCTCCGGCGGCCATCACGACGCCGGCGACTACAGCCGCTACACCATCAACAGCGCCGCGCTCGTCCATCATTTGATGTTCACCGTCGACGCGATTCCCGGCGCCGCGGCGCTCGACAACCTCGGCCTGCCCGAGAGCGGCGATGGCATCAGCGACCTCATGCAGGAGGCGAAGCTCGAGGCGGACTTCCTCGCGAAGATGCAGGACGCCGACGGCGGGTTTTATTTTTTGGTCTACCCGAAGAACCGCGAATATGAGCTCGATGTCCTGCCCGACCACGGCGACGCCCAGGTCGTCTGGCCGAAAAACACCGCCGTCACCGCCGCGGCCGTCGCCGCGCTCGCGCAGTGCGCCTCGTCGCCCGCGTTTCGCGCCGCCTATCCCGCCGCCGCGACCGCCTACCTGCAGAAGGCCACGCTCGGCTGGCAGTTTCTCGTCAACGCCATCGCCGCGCATGGCAAGGACGGCGCCTACCAGAAGATCACGTTCTACGGCGACACCTACATGCACGACGACGAGCTGGCGTGGGCCGCATGCGAGATGTTTCTCGCGACCGGCGATCCGTCGTATCAGCAAAAGCTGTTCGAGTGGTTTCCCGATCCGTCCGACCCGAATACCTTTCGCTTCGGCTGGTGGCGCATGAGCGAATCGTGGGGCAACGCCATCCGCAGCTACGCCTTCGCCGCGCGCTCGGGCCGCCTCGCCCCCGCGCAACTCGACGCCACCTACCTTGCGCAGTGCGAGGCGCAGATCGTCGCCGCTGGCGATGACGCGCTGCAGTGGTCCGCTGACAACGCCTACGCCACGAGCTTTCCCGAGCAGACGAAGGCGTTCAACACCGCCGGATTTTATTTCTCGCTCGATCAGGCGTCCGACATGGCCGTCGCGTTTCAGATCGTGCCCAAGCCCGCCTACCTCGACGCGTTGCTCGGCAACCTGAACTACGAGGCCGGCACGAATCCGGTGAACGTGAGCTACCTCACCGGCCGCGGCCAGAAACGTCAGCGCGAGATCGTCGACCAATACGCGCAAAACGATCGTCGCGTGCTGCCGCCCGACGGCATTCCCCTTGGCAACATCCAGAGCGGTTTCGCCTTCCTCGGCCTCTACGGATTCGAACTCGGCTCGCTCGTGTTTCCGGCCGACGGCGCGCCGACCGCGCCTTATCCCTTCTATGACCGCTGGGGCGATTCGTATAATGTCACGACCGAGTTCATCGGGGTGAATCAGGCGCGCGCGCTCACTTCGCTCGCCGTGCTCGCCACGCACACCGCGGCGACCGCGCAACCGT
>DASZYB010000043.1:0-21999 GCA_035545575.1 Opitutaceae bacterium
CAACGAGCGCGTCACGCGTGTCGGCCAGCGGATCGCACAGGCCGTCGGCGGTGATCTGCCGGATGCGAAGTGGGAGTTCGTCGTGTTCGAATCGAAGGACGTGAACGCGTTTGCGCTGCCGGGCGGAAAGGTCGGCGTCTACACGGGACTGCTCCAACTCGCGGCGAACGACTCGGAGCTGGCGATCGTGATGGGACACGAGATTGGCCACGTGATCGCGCGTCACGGTGCGGAGCGGATGTCGCAGTCGACGTTGTTGCAGCTGGGCGGAGCCGTGGCGGGCGCGGCGATCGGCAGCGACGAAACGCGGAAGCTGTTCGACAAGGCGTATGGCGCGGGGACGTCGGTCGGCGTGACGCTGCCGCACTCGCGCAAGCAGGAGAGCGAGGCGGACCGGATGGGCGCGATCTACGCGGCGCGCGCCGGCTACGATCCGCAGGCCTCGATCACGTTTTGGCAAAAGATGATCGCGCAGCAGAAGAACGACCCGAAGGGAGCGAGCGCCGGCGGCCGCCTTGGCGCGCTGCTGTCCACGCACCCGCCGGACGAAAAACGCATCGAGGACTTGAAGGCGCTGATGCCGCAGGTCGTGCCGATCTACGAGCAGAGCCGAGGTAAATTCGAATAGGCTCGTTCGCGCGCCGTGCGCGGATGAACCGGATTTTTAAACACAGAGATCACAGAGAGGCACAGAGACGGACCAGGGGGGGCGTCAAACGCTCGGCCGGCGGCTCGGAGTGGCACGGGCGTCTCGCCTGTGATGGTCTTCAAAGCGCAACATGGGCGAGACGCCCATGCCACGTCGCCGGCGCTTCCTCTTCCTTCCCCCTTCTCTCTTCACCCACCGTCGATCCCGCCGCCAGCTCGGCGATCGGCGGATTGCTCACGGAGCATCTCTCCGCGTTCTCCTTGCTCTCTGTGTTAAAAACTAAAACGGCTGCTTCTTCGCTCGAGGCTCGAGGCTGGAGCCTTTTCCGGTTGGCGCATGGCGCGAAATTGCGTCACGTTCGCCGGATGTTCGATCCCGTTGAAAAGCTAAAGGAATTCATCCGGCATCCCAGCGTCTCGACCGACTCGAAGTTTCGCGAGGGGATGAAAGGCGCGCAGGAATTCGTCGCCACGCTGCTCGGCTCGCTCGGGTTCAGCGTCGACGTGGTGAAGACCGACTTGCATCCGATCATTTTTGCGCAGCGCGGCGGGGACAAATCCTGGCCGCACGTCGTGATCTACGGGCACTACGATGTGCAACCGGCCGATCCGCTGAATTTGTGGAAGACGCCGGCGTTCGAGCCGACGATTGTCGGAAATCGCATCTTCGGTCGCGGCGCGGCGGACAACAAGGGGCCGCTGATGACGAATATCGCCGCGGTTGCGAAGCTGCTCGAGGAAAACCCGAAGCTGCCGCTGCGCATCACGTTTCTCATCGAGGGCGAGGAGGAGATGGGCAGCCCGAGCTTCCCGAAATTTCTCGAGCGCTACGCCGACAAGCTGCGCGCGGCGGATTTTGTTTTTCTTTCCGATACGGCGCTGCCGAACGAAAACCAGGTGGTGCTCACGTGCGGGTTGCGCGGGCTCGCGCTGCTCGACGTGCATGTCACCGGCGCGAAAGGCGACCTGCACTCCGGCCTGCATGGCGGCGTGTTCCGCAATCCGATCCAGGCGCTCGCGGAAATCATCGCGACGCTGCACACGCCGGACGGACGCGTGAATGTGCCCGGCTTCTACGACGGCGTGCTCGACGTCGAACCGTGGGAACGCGAAGAACTCAAGAAACTCGGCGTCGACGAAAAGGCCTACGCGGATTTTCTCGGCATTGACACCTTCTACACGACGCCGGGATTTTCGCCGTCGGAAGCGGTGCGATTCCAGCCGACGCTCGAATTCAACGGCATCGGCGGCGGCTATCAGGGCGAGGGCACGAAGACGGTGATTCCGAGCAAGGCGTTCGCGAAGATCAGTTGCCGGCTCGTGCCCAATCAGCGGCCGGATCGCATCAAGCAGATCGTGATCGAAACGATTCGCGCGCGGACGCCGAAGGGCGTGAAGGTGGAATTCGTCGACCAGCACAAAGGCGAGCCGTATGTCGTCGTGCCGCCCGATCGCTCGAACACGCCGAAGGATCAATCGCCGGTGCTGGCGCGGGCATTTCGCGCGGCGGACAAGGCCGTCGCGGAAGTCTGGGGACGCCCACCGCTCTATCTGCGCGAAGGCGGCAGTGTGCCGATCATCGCCGAGATCAAGCGCGTGACGGGGCTCGATTCGGTGATGTTCGGGCTGTTCCTGCCGGAGGACAACCTGCACGCGCCGAATGAGAGCTTTAATCTCGACGTGATGAAGAAGGGCACGGAGACGACGCGCCGAATGCTCGCGGCGTTGGCGAAAGGGTAGGCCGCTGCATCGCCGTTCCGGGAGGAATTTTTTGCCACGGAGCGCATCGAGCTCGGACACAGAGGACACAGAGCCGGCATCGCACCGTGTTTTGCGCCGCTCGTCGCCCGCGGAGCGCCGGCTTTTCAGGCGCGCGGTGAATTGAAAAAACAAAAACGCCGCGGAAAATTTTCCGCGGCGTTTGCGTGAGTAAAATCAAACGGCACTCAGAGCGGCGTCATCGCGCCGGCGGGTTTCGCCTTGAGGATTACGATCTCCGCGCGGCGGTCTTTCGCCATCGTGGCGTCGTCGGCATTCTTCGAGGCTTCGAGGCTGCCCTTCGAATTCGATTCCGTGCGATCCGCCGGGACGCCGAGGGACAGCAGGTATTTTTTCGCGGCGTTCGCGCGGCGATCGCCGAGCGAGAGGTTGTATTCGGCGGTGCCGCGCCAGTCGCAGTGACCCTCGAGGAGAATCCGCGTGCCGGGATGCTGGTCGAGATAGTCCTTCGCGGCCTGGAGCTTCGGGCGCTCGCTTTGCTTCACGTCGGAGCGGTCGAAATCGAAATAGACCGGCTGGAGCAGGCCGCGGATGGAATTCTCGTCTTCCTTGATGTTCGGGTCGCGCGTCTGGAGATCCGTGCCGGGCGCCGGCGGATTCATGTCGATCGGCGCCTGGATGCTCGGGCCGCCCGTCTGCGGGCCCATCACCGTGGACGTCGGATCGGGCCGCGCCGGCTTTTTGGTGCAGGCGGCGAGCACGAGCGCCGAGCTGGCGAGGACGAGGCACAGTTTCTTCGAGGCAAGTTTCATGGAAGGTAAAAAGGAGCGGACGCGAAAAAACCCTATTGGGCTAACGCCTCCCGGCTCGCAAGGTTTTTAGACGGTCTTTTTCGGCTCGATGAGTCCGACCTCGAGCGCGTAGCGCGTCAGGCTGGCGACATCGTGCAGATTCAGCTTTCGCATCAAATTAGTGCGGTGATTGTCGACGGTCTTCACGCTTATTCCGAGTTTCGCGGCGATCTCCTTCGTGCTGTGGCTCTCGGCGACGAGCTGGAGAATCTCGCGCTCGCGATCGGTGAGGAAATCGGGCGCGTTGCTCGTCGCGGGATTGGCGACGACGTTGCGCAGGAGCGCGGCGACGGCGGGGCCGAAATACGTGCCGCCGTTGGCGACGGTCTCGAGCCCTTTCTTGAATTCGAAGAGCCCCGCGGTTTTTTCGACGAAGCCGTGGGCGCCGGCCTCGAGCATCTCGCGCACGAGCACGGGATTTTCGTGGCCCGAGAAGACGAGCACGCGCATCTGCGGGAGCTTTTTGCTGATGCGCCGCAGAATATCGACGCCGTTCAGCCCGGGCAGCTTCGCGTCGAGGACGCAGACATCGGGATTGGCCTCGAGGCAGAGCGTCACCGCGCTCTGGCCATCGCCCGCCTCGCCGACCAGTTGGTAATTCGCGTCCAGCCGCAGGATTTCGACCAGCATTTCGCGAATTGCGGTTTGGTCTTCGATGATGACGAGGCGTTTCATTCAGGCTGGGATAAGCGGATTCGGATGGTGGGTCGACTGGGATTCGAACCCAGAACCAACGACTTAAAAGGACGCTGCTCTACCATTGAGCTATCGACCCCCGTCCGAGGGAGCGGCGAAAATGGGTTTTCGCGTCACGGGTTTGCAAGAAATTTCCTCCCGTGAATCCTGCGGCGCGATTGACCGTCTCGTGCGGCGGGCTTATGCGACGTGCTTCTTCTAACATCTTGGGAACAATTCAAAAATATGCCCATCAGAGCGAGGCAGAACGCATGTCCGCCAAAGCTCAGGAAGTTGCCCTCGACCGCCTGCTCGTGGATCGTTTCAAGAATGGCGACCAAGCCGCCTTCAACGAAATGGTCACGCGCTACTGGGATCGCATCTACTCGATGGTGCACCAGCTCCTGCGCAACCAGCAGGATGCGGAGGAAGTGACGCAGGACGCGTTCATCCGCGCGCATCGCGGCCTCGGCAATTTCCGGGGCGATTCCGCTTTTTCAACCTGGCTTTACCAGATCGCGACCAACCTCGCGCGCAACCGTTACTGGTATTGGTGGCGGCGGAAGCGCGACCAGTCGGTCTCGATCGACGCGCCGGTCGGCTTTGAAAACGACATGACCCTTGCCGACGTGATTCCCGCTGAAGTCGAATCTCCCGACGACATCACCGTGACCCAGGAATTCGTCGCGCGCATCGGGAAAGGAATGGAACGGCTCAGCCCCAAGCACCGCGAGATCCTGATCTTGCGGAACGTAAAAAACCTGTCCTACGAAGAAATCGCCGCGATCCTCGGCATCTCCGTCGGCACCGTCAAAAGCCGGATTGCCCGTGCGCGCGAAAGCCTGCGCGGCAAGCTCGGCGAGGACTTCAAATGAAAGACTCCGAGTTCATCGAATTGCTCAACCTCTATCTCGATCACGAGATTTCCGCGGCCAATGCCGCGCGGCTTGAGGCCGAGGTGCTGGGCAACCCCGCCCGCCGCCGGGTTTACCAAGACTACTGCCGCATGCAGAAAGCGTGCAAGGTGCTCGCGCACGAATTCGGCACCGAAGCCGCGACCATCGGTGGCGAAGGCAAAGTCGTGCCTTTCGAAACCGCCGCGCCGCGCCGGACCGGTTTCTACGTTGCCGGAGCGTTTGCCGCTGCGGCCGCCTGTGCGGCTCTCGTCTTTGTCGTGCAGTCGCACCATCAGCCGGCGCCCGCGACGCCGGCGCTCGCCCAGGTCACCAACCCGGCCAGCGTGGATGCGAAAGCGCTCGTGGCCGCGGCGCCCGCCGCTGGCGATCGCGCGATCGGCCCGACGGTGATGGTGCGCGAGACGTCCACGCCGCAGCCGGCCAACACGCTTTTGCTTTCCGGCGTCGCCAAATCCGCCGACCAGAGCCCGCTCTTCGTGGGCGTGGATCAGACCGCGCCGCAGTTCGCGTGGCTCAACAACACGCAGCTCTCGCCCGTGCAGCGCGTGTCGATCGATGAGTTTCGCTCCAGCGCGCGTCGCCCCGCTGCGACTCCCGTGCGCGCCAGCGCCAACAGCCAGCCGCCGACCGAATGGGTCGTGATTCGCTGGCAGAAATAATCCGGCGCGAACTTCGTTTTTCAGCCGACGTGCGAGCGATCGCCGTCGGCTTTTTGTTTTCTGAAATTCCGCGACGCGCGCGGAATCAGGCGAGCGGCGAGGGTGGCGGCAATTCGCGCGTGAGCAGTTGCGCGCTCAATCCCGGCAGGCGTTCGGAGAATTCATCGTTCTCGCCCGCCTGCCGAAGCGCGCGCTGCACCATGCCCATTTTGGCGTCGAGATTGTCGATCATCGAGACGAACACCGCTTCCGGCGTCGCGGCGTAGACGGCCGCGCCCCACTCGGGTTCGCCTTGGTGCGAGAGAATGATGTGCTCGAGGCGCTCGAGCCGTTCGGGATCGAGCTTCGCGCGGATGCCGTGCTTGCGCGCGAGTTGGTAGCCGAGCACGACGTGGCCCTGCAGGATGCCGCGGCGGCTGCGTTTGGTTGCGAGCGTGCCTTCGTATTCGATCGCCTTGCCCGTGTCGTGCAGCAGCACGCCGGCCAGCGCGAGGTCGGGATCGACTTCGGTGTAGAGCGGCAGCAGCGCGCGGCACGCGCGCGCCATGTGGATCGTGTGCTCGAGCAAACCGTGACGATACGCGTGATGCATCGCGACCGCGGCCGGGGCCCAGCGAAACGCATCGCCGAGCTCGTCGAAGACGCCGCGCACCGTCGCGCGCAGCTCGGGCGAGACGATGCCGGCGACGAACGCGTCCAGCTCCGCCGCGAGGCCGGCCGCATCTTCCGGCGCCGTCTCGATCAACGTGTCGAGCAGGCCCGGCGCGCCGAGCTCCGCCTCCGCGAGCGCGATCGCCTTGGTGAGTCGCGGCGAGAGACGACCTTGGTAGAACTCGATTTTCCCCTCGATGCGAACCACCGCACCTTCGCCCGCGAGCTTGAGCGCGTCGAAGACCGGGCTGTCGCTGAACACCGTGCAAGTGAACGAGCCGGTGCGGTCGCCGAGTTCGAGGCTGAAAAACGGATTGCCGTTCGCGGCGGTTTTCGCCGCGAGTTTTTTGACGACGAGCAGGCTCGCGAACGGCCGGCCGTGCGCCGCGCTATCGAGCGCCTTGAGCTCGCGAACGATGAGAAGGGAGGACTCGTCGGGCATGCGTGCGAATCCCGTTATGCGGCAATTTCGCGCCGCGTAAAGCCGCGCGTGCGGCGCCACCCGCGCTCACGCATGGGCTTTCACGAGTTGCGTGTAGGCCTTGAAAAATGGATGCGCGACATCGTGCAGCAACGAATAGAAAACCGTCTCCGCCGGCAACACGTGCGCGCCGGAGCGCGCGAGCGCCGCGAGGCAGGTGCGGGCGTCGTCGTCACGCCGCGCACCGACCGCATCGCTGAGGATGGTGACTTGAAGATTCGCGGCGAGCGCGTCGACCGCCGTCTGGTAAATGCAGACGGAGGTCTCGATGCCACACAGCAGCAGATGCTCCGGTTGATCTTCGCGCACGATGACGGCGCGAATCGCGGGATCGGCGAGGGCGGAAAAGGTTTTCTTCGCCTTCACCTCCGCGCCCGGTGCGAGGGCGAGCAGGCTCGGCGACGTCGGCCCGAGTTTCGCGGGGACTTGTTCGGTGAACACGATCGGCAGCGCGAGCCCGCGCGCCGCGGCGACCGCGAATTCGCAGCGGCGCAGCACGCGCGCGCCGTCGGGAATCACGGGCAGAAAAATCGGCTGCATGTCCACGCAGACGAAGACGGCGGGAGCGGTCGCGGCACTCATGTCCAGTAGCGTTGGCGCGCCTTGACGGAGAGAAAACGTTTTTCCGGCAGCTCGTAGGCGGTGAGCGCGCCGCCGAGGACGCAGCCGGTGTCGAGGCCGAGCGACCACTTGAGCTTGTAGACTTCGGGGCGCGGCGTGTGGCCGTAAACGACGAAGGGCGGGCCGCTCCACAGATCGGCCCAGGGCGGCGCCTCGGGATGCTCGGTGCGCTTCGCCGGGCGGCCGTCGCGATCGATGACTTGAATGCGCGTGACGACTTCGGCGGGCTGCTTCTGCCAGGGCTCGTTCGGCAAAAAACCGCCGTGCACGAACACGACGTTCAGCTCCGGCTCGGCAAACGTAACGGGCATCGCCGCCAGAAACTCCCAATCCTCCGGGCGCAGTTTGGCGAACGTTTCGAGATCGGTCTCCTTCACGTATTTCTTGTCGCGGGTGCGGCGGTATTTCAGCAGCCGCAGTTCGTGGTTGCCGAGCAGCGCGATCGCGCGATGCGCGCGCGCGAGGTCGATCACGCGGCAACTGTCCGGGCCGCGGTTGATCAAGTCGCCGAGCAGAATCAGCCGGTCGTCCTTCCCGAGTTGCAGCCGCGCGAGGAGCTCGGCGAATTCGAGATGGCATCCGTGAATGTCGCCGATGGCGATGAGTCTCCCGTTCATGCGGCTGAAGTGGCGGCGAAGCGCGCGAAACGGCGGTGGCGTCGGCGATCGCCGGGGAAAAACCGGCGCTCATCGAGCGCCGCTACCGAGATACGCGCCGCTGCCGGAAAGTGCTAGCGTCCGCGGTGCGCGGGAGTAAACAAGAAAGCCCATGGAAATGCAGCTACAGCCGCTCGCCACTTCGTGCTTTGTCTCGGGCGAGCCGTTCGTCGAGGGCGCGCGCGTCGTGAGTCATCTCGTGCGCGCCACGACGCTCGAGATCGTGCGCTACGATGTGCTGGAAACGCACGCCGCCGGCTTCATGCCCGAGGGTTTCGTCGCGTGCCGCTGGGTGCACGCGTTCAAGCCGCGCCGCGGCGACGAGAATGCCGATCGCGCGCTGAAGCTGACGGCGGAAAACCTGTTCGTCGCGCTCGCCGATCCGACCACGGAGCCGACGCCCGAGAACACGAGGCTCGTCCAGTTTCTCGCGCTGATGCTGGAGCGGAAAAAGATTCTGCGCCCGAAAGGCCGCAGCGCGGACGGCGCCAAGAATCTCTTCGAGCATGCGAAAACGAAGCAGATGTTCGAAGTGCCCGCGGGCGAGTTGACGTCGGAATTTTTTCTCGCCGTGCAGGAGCAGCTCAGCGTGCTCGTCGGCGCACCGAAACCGAAGAGCGCGCCCGTCGTCGAAGACGCCGCGACCGCGCCGGCGCCCGCGGGGCCGTAAGGGCCGGCGTTACATCGCGCGGCGATGCACGAGGCTGCGCGGGAGCGCGGCACCTGAACGAGTGTTGCGCCGTGACGCGATCGCGCCGTCCGTCCGGCGCGCGGCGGAGGTGCCGGGCGAGCGGCGCGAAATTTTCGCGCGCGCGGGGCGCGTGCGTTTTGAAGCGCGCGTCCATGGGCGCCACGTTTCCGGTTTCTTCACGGGCAGAGCGATGTCGGGCGGCGTCGCCGCATAAGTGGCGAACGGCGCGACGGCGTGGCGGCCGACGAGCTTCATCAACGTGTGCGCGTTGAGCGGCGCGCGGGTGTTGAGGTCGTTGTTGAAATACACGTAGGCCGGAACGCCTTTGCGCGCGGCGTGCACGAGCGCCTCGGCCCACGGGCGCAACTCGGCCTCCGTGTAATCGTGGTAGGCGCCGCCGTGCAGCCCGTGAAAACGCAGATACGCGAAATCCGCCGTGAGCGCGTGATCGGCCGGCATTTTCAGCGAACTGATCCACACGTTGGCGATGTTATGGCGACGGAGCAGGGCGAAGGTCTCCTCGTCCATCCACGACGGATGGCGGAACTCGACCGCGTGCCGGTATTCGCGCGGCAGCTTCGCGAGAAAACGCGCGAGCCGCCGGAGCGTCTCGGCGTTTTTCGTAAACGTGGGCGGCAACTGCCACAGAACGGGGCCGGTGCGATCGCGCAGCGGCTCGAGGCGGCGAAAATATTTTAGCAGCCCGCGGCCCGTGTCCTTGAGCCGCTTGATGTGCGTGAGAAACCGGCTGCCTTTCACCGCGAAGAGAAATCCGTCCGGCGATTTCTCGCGCCAGCCGCGGACCATTTTCGGCGTCGGCAGGCGATAGAACGTGGCGTTGATCTCCACGGTCGGGAAGTGGCGCACGTAGTAGGCGAACTCGTTTTTCTTCGGCCAGCCTTTCGGATAAAAATAGCCGGCCCATTCCTTGTAGACCCAGCCGCTCGTGCCGATCCGGATGCCGCGCGGTTTCATGCGGAAACAGACCGATCTCGGCGCGCGGGGTTCGATTCGGCGTGGGGCGTCTGTCTTGCAGACACCGCCGCGGTCGAGGCGGAACTGGCATCGATACGGCGTCTGCAAGACAGACGCCCTACAACGTTTACGCCCGACACGTCGGGAATAAACCCCGACCTGCATTTTCGCCCTACCGCCGCACGGGCACGCCGTGCTCGGCGAGATAAGTCTTCACCTGCGGAATCGTGAACGTGCCGAAATGAAACAGGCTCGCGGCGAGCACGGCGCTGGCGCGGCCGGCTTCGAGCACGTCGGCGAAATGCTCCATCCTGCCTGCGCCGCCGCTGGCGATGACGGGCACGCTGACGGCGTCGCTCACGGCGCGCGTGAGCGCGCAATCGTATCCGGCCTGCGTGCCGTCGGCGTCCATGCTGGTGAGGAGAATTTCGCCCGCGCCGAGCTCCACGCCGCGACGCGCCCACGCGACGGCGTCGAGTTCGGTGCGATTGCGGCCGCCGTGCGTGTAGACGCGCCAGGAGCGGCCGTCGGGCTCGCGCTTCGCGTCGATTGCGAGCACGATGCATTGTGCGCCGAAGCGGTCGGACGCGGCGCGGATCAGCTCGGGATCCTTGATCGCGGCGGTGTTGAGCGAGACTTTGTCGGCGCCGGATTTCAGCATCGCCTCGATGTCCGCCACCGTGCGCAGGCCGCCGCCGACGGTGAGCGGCATGAAACATTGCTCGGCGGTCGCGGCGACGACATCGTGCATGATGGCGCGATTGTCGCTCGAAGCCGTGATGTCGAGGAAGACGAGTTCGTCCGCGCCTTGCGCGTCGTAGGCTTTCGCGCACTGCACGGGATCGCCGGCGTCGCGGAGCTGCTGGAACTTCACGCCCTTGACGACGCGGCCGGCGTTGACGTCCAGGCAGGGAATGATACGGCGGCTGAGCATTGAAGTTCGAATTTCGATTCCCGATTTTGGATTTCGACCGGCCGGTTCGGCTTCGTCGAAAATCGAGATTCCAAAATCGAAAATCAGCTTACGCGTCGAGATGCGTGACGTCCGGCTCGAAATTCACCGCGAGGCGATACACGTGGCCGGGCCGCATGATGAGCGGATGATCGCGCACGAGGAACTGCAGGTAGTGGATCTTGCCGTAGTTCGTGCGGTAAGTCGGATCTGAGCTGACGATCTCGGTCTCGCGCCACGTCGCCTGAAAATCGTCCTTCGCCACGCTGCAGCGGTGGCCCTGCGGGCCGAGCGCGAGCGCGCCGCTGACGTGGTATTTCGAGTGCGGCGCCGCGATCGCGAGGCAGTAGCGGAATTTGTCGAGCGTGACCTGCTGCTTCACCGAGTAGGCGAACTCGCAGCCGATTTTGTTGCCCGCGAAGGTCCACTGCACCTTCACGCTGCCGAGGCCTTTCGCGAATTCCTCCTTGAGGTTGATCAGCTCGGGCTGCTCGTAGCGGAAATAGAAACTGTTGCGCAGGCCGAGGCCGGTGACGCAGTTCTTGCCGTAGAACGCCGGCAGCGTGACCTGCTCGCCGAAGGTCAGCTCGGGCAGCATGATCGGCAGGTAGACGTTGTTCGGCCAGTCGAACACGCCCGGGCAGTGCGGAAACGCGAGCGAATCGCTCGTGAGCGTCGAGCCGGAGCTGATCAACGGCACCTGCAGGTGAATGCCCGACTCGGCGTCGCGATAGAGGAAGAGGCCTTGTTCCTTGCGATTCGATTTGTCGAAAATGACGAAGCGGCCCGAGGTCTTCGGCGGCTCGATCTTCGGCGCGCCGGAGGGCATCGCGACGGTCTTCGCGAGACGCGACCACTGGCAGAGGTAGCGCGCGGCGTCGAAATTCGCCATGCGCGTCGTGTGATGCGAGTAGGCGGTGCGCTCGTCGTCGCGCAGGTCGAGGAAGCCGTTCTCCTGATCGAGATACGTCTCGAAGAAAAATCCGAAAAGGCGGCGCAGGATGTCGTAGTATTTGACCTTCTGATCGTCGGCGATCCAGCCATCGCGCAGTCCCTGCAAGATGAGGCTGATGCAGTGCATCTGGCCGTAGGCGCCGGCCGCGCGACCGAAGGCCCAGCCGAGCCCGTCAGCGCGGACGAGGTCGGGCATCATCTTGATGTATTTTTCCGCGTAGGTGCGGAGCGTCGGCAGCTTGCGGTCGCGCACGCCGTTGTTGGCGTGCAGCTGCAGCGCGGAGCGCGCGAAGACGAAGGTCATCACGCCGTAGAGATTGAAATTTCCGCCGAGGCCGTGGACGGAGTCGTCGAAAAATCCCGCGGAGCTCGTCTGGTTGACGCGGTCAACCATGCGTTCGACGAGCCGCGAGGTTTCGTCTTTTTTCGAGAGGCCGAGGCTGAAGCGCGCGACGGCTTTCGCGATGTTGAAGGCCTGCCAGTGATTGTCGTAGTCGCTGCGGTGGAGCAGGGCCTTGTCGATGCGCTGCTGTGTCTCCTCGACGAGGCGTTCCCAGACGGGATTGCGCTCCTTCGACGGGCCGAAGGCGAGCAGGCCGAGCGCGGCGTAGGCGAGGCCGTTTTCCGCCATCGGCTCGGTGAACATCTGCGCCGTGATGCAGCGCGCGGCGAGATCGATGAGATCGTGGCCCTTGAGCGTGGTCTCTCCGGTCGCGCGATAAAATTCTCCGAGGGCGAATGCCACGTGACCCGGCTCGTCGGGGCGGGCCTGCTCGCCGTTGGCGGGAAGAACGGTGCCGTCAGCCTGGATCGAGTCGAGATTGTGGCCCAACATCGAGCGGGCCATGTCGAGACATTGCTCGGAAAAACTGTGCATGCGTGGTTGCGGTGGCGTGGAAAAAGCGCGGCAGGCGCGAAGGAAACGAATGAATCTCAGGAGATTTACGAGGGGGGCAAGAGGGAAGTTTGCGAAGTTCGCGGGGAGACCGCGAAGCGCGGAGGCCGCGGTCGGTCGCACACAGATGACGCCGCCGCGGCGCGCGATGCGCGAGGCGCGGCCGCGCGCAGGAAAATGGAGCTTGCGCTTGCGGGTGCGGCGGGTTTTTTCCGCACTTCTCACACGCGCCAACATAGCTCAGTCGGTAGAGCAACGCTTTCGTAAAGCGTGGGTCGTCGGTTCAAATCCGACTGTTGGCTCCAGCTCTCGCAGCGATTTCAGAGCGGAAATCGAAGTAGAAAGGTGGTCGGAGCGGGGTCCAGCGGCGTCGCCAGCCGGCAGATCGAAGATTGCGCGCGCGGCGACGGCACGACATCACCGAGGGCGAGATGCCGAATAAATTCCTCGTGGGTTGCGCCGCCGCGGTGGCGCTCGCACTGGGTGTGTCGCACGCCGCGCACGCCGCAGTTTTTGATGTCAGGACCTTCGGCGCCAAGGCCGATGGCAAGACGCTCGATCGCGACGCCATTAACCAGGCCATCGACGCGGCCTCCGTGGCGGGCGGCGGCACCGTTTCCTTTCCGGCCGGGACCTACCTCACGGGTTCGATCCGGCTGCGCAGCAATATCACGCTGCAGCTCGATCATGGCGCTTCGATCGTCGCATCGACCGATACCACGACCTACGATCCTTCCTTGAGCAGCCTGATCGGCGGCGAAGGTCTCGAAAATGTCTCCATCGTCGGAGACGGCCTGATCAGCGGCACCGGCGCACTCGTCCGCCAAGCGAGGGCGGGTCGCAACGATCCCGACAAGGCCGTCGCCCTCAAACTTTGCCGCAACGTTACCCTCCGCGACTTCTCCGTCCTCAGCGGCGGACACTCCGGCGTCTGGCTGCTCGGCGTCGACAACCTCACGGTCGACAATCTCAAGGTCGACACCAACCGCGATGGGATCGACGTGGATTCCTGCCGCAACGTCAGAATCTCCAACACGAGCGTCAACTCGCCCAACGACGACGGCATCTGCCTGAAGGCCAGCCTCGGCCTCGGCTTTGCGCGCGCCACCGAGAATGTGACGATCACCAACTGCCTCGTCAGCGGTTACGATATCGGCTCGCTGCTCGACGCGACCTACAAGCGCAACGTCAAGGTGGCGCCGGATCGCGACGGCCCGACCGGCCGGATCAAGATGGGCACGGGTGGCGAAGGCGGTTTCAAGAACATCACGATTTCCAACGTCGTCTTCGATCGCTCCCGCGGCCTTGCCCTCGAATCGGTGGATGGCGGGTCGCTCGAAGATATTTCCATTTCGAACATCACGATGCGGGATGTTTCGAACAGCCCCATTTTCATCCGGCTGGGCAACCGCCAGCGCGCGCCGGGAAAAGTGACGCCCGTCGGCACGGCGCGCCGCGTGAGCATCAGCCACCTCGTGGTCTACGACGCCGACCCGCGCTATCCGTCGATCATCTCCGGCATTCCCGGCCACGACGTGGAAGATATCAAGCTGAGCGATATTCGAATCGTATGTCGCGGCGGTCTGACTTTGGATCACGCGGCGCGGCAGCCGGTCGAGATGGCGAGCACGTTTTTTGCGGCGCCGAGTCGGGGTGGCGTGGTGCCGCCACGGGAACCGTTCGCGGTCCCGGAACGCGAGGGCGAGTATCCCGAACCGTCGATGTTCGGCGTGCTGCCCGCATATGGTTTTTTCATCCGCCACGTGAACGGCATCGAACTCAACAACGTCGAGGTGGGCTTCGCGCAGGAAGATCGCCGGCCGGCCTTCGTGCTCGACGATGTGAGCGGCGCCGATTTCCAGCACGTGAAAGCTCAGAAGGCCGCGGGTGTTTCCACGATCGTGCTGCAGAAGGTCGAGGATTTCACTGCGCACAGCTGCACACCGGTGGCCGACACGAAAATCGCGAAGGCCGACCGGCGCGAGCTGTGACCACAGGCATGGGAGTCGTGCCAGCCGGCGTAGTGGATCGTCTGCGACATGAACCCCAAGAGCGCCGCGTTCCGATGAGATTGAGATCGCCGTCGGAATCCGAGCCCCGGCGGTGAATGAGCGCGACGCTTGGCTTGCCGCGCAGACGCGATCCCCTTGAGTGGCGCCGTGGGAGAATCTGACGCATACTTCAAGAGCGCATCATCGGCCCGCGCTTCATTGGTGGCGGTCGCTCTCGTCGCCGGCGCGGCGTGCGTCGCGTATCAAAACAGTTTTTCCGTCCCCTTCATTCTCGACGACCGGTTGTCGATCCTGGACAACCCGACGCTCGCGCACCTCGGATCGGCTTGGTCGGCGCCCGCGGACGTCGGCACCGGCGGGCGGCCACTGCTCAACCTCTCCTACGCGATCAACCACGCCTTCGGAGGTTTTGCCATCGGCGGCTACCACGCGGTCAACCTGCTCATCCACATCTGCGCGGGGTTGACGCTTTTTGGCGTGGTGCGTCGGACCCTGTTGCAGCCCGTGTTGCGCCGGAGATTCGGGGCGGTCGCCAAACCTTTGGCACTGGCGGCGGCGGTGCTGTGGACGGTGCATCCACTCCAAACCGCCTCCGTCACCTACGTGTCGCAGCGCGCCGAGTCGCTGATGGGGCTGTGGTATTTGCTGACGCTTTATTGCTTCATTCGCAGCGCAGAGACGGAAGCGCGCAGTCCGTGGCGCTGGCAAATGTTGGCCGTCGTCGCATGTCTTCTTGGCATGGCGACGAAGGAGGTGATGGTCACCGCGCCTCTGATGGTGTGGCTCTACGATTGCGCGTTCGTGGCTGGCAGTTGGCGCGAAGCGCGACGGCGACACGGCCGCCTCTTCCTCGGCCTCGCCGGCACTTGGGTGCTGCTGGGCAGCTTGATGATCGGGCTGGGCGCGCGGTCGGTCGGCTACGGGCTCGGCATCGGGCCGTGGACTTATGCGCTGACGGAGAGCCGCGCGGTCGTTCTTTATTTCGCGCGGGCGCTCTGGCCGCATCCGCTGGTGTTCGACTATGGGCCCGCGATGATCGGGTCGATTGCCGCGGCGGCGCCATATGCGCTGATCCTGGCGGCGATGATCACGGGCACGGTGTTCGCGTGGCGCCGGCAGCCGGCGGCTGGTTTCGCAGGGGCGTGGTTTTTCCTCATCCTGGCGCCGACCTCGAGCGTCGTGCCCGTGGCCCTACAGCCGATCGCGGAGAATAGAGCCTATCTGCCGCTCGCGGGTGTGATTGTCTTCGCCGTGATGGGCGCGTATGTCTGGGGCGGCCGAAAAAGTTTCGTCGCGTTCATTGCGCTGGCGATCGCCTGGAGCGGATTGGCTTGGAAACGCAATTGCGCTTATAGGACGGAGCTGGGTCTGTGGGCCGACACCATCGCCAAGGCACCGACGAATGCGCGGGCGCAGGAAAACCTCGGCAACGCGCTGGTCGAGATGGGCCGCCTTGTCGCGGCGGTGCCGCACTACGAGCGGGCGCTGCAGCTTCTGCCGACATCATATACCGCGCAGGAAAATTTCGGCAGCGCGTTGTGCCGGCTGGACCGCCCGGCGGAGGGCATGGCGCATTTCAAGGCGGCATTACGGCTCAAGCCCGACTACGCGCCGGCGGAGTGCGGCCTCGGGATGGCGTTGCTGCAGAGTGGGCGGCCGGCGGAAGCGATTGCGCCTCTCGAAGCGGCGCTGCGGGGCGACCCCGATTTGGTGGAAGCGCACATCAGCCTCGGCGTCGCACTAGCGCGGGAAGGCCGCGGACCCGAGGGCCTGTCGCACTTTGCCCAGGCGTTGCGACTCAAACCCGATTCAGCCGAGGCTCGCTTTAGTTTGGGTGGCGCATTCACGCTGCTCGGCCGACCGACCGAAGCGGTCGCCGAATACGAGACGGCGCTGCGGCTCCGGCCGAATTATCCCGAGGCCGAGCTGCGATTGGGCGACGCGGAGTTTCACCTGGGCCGGGACGCCGAGGCGATCGTGCACTATCAAGCTGCGGTGCTTGAGGCCGGGTCGCCCGAGGCTTGTCACAAACTCGGGCTGGCACTGCTGGAAGCAAAGCGGACGGCGGAAGCGGTCGAGTTTCTGCGCGGCGTCGTGCGGACCAAACCCGATAGCGCCGATGCGTTGGCCGATCTCGGCAATGCACTGATCGAAGCGGGCCGGACGGCGGAGGCTGTCGCGACTTTGACGAAGGCGGTGCAGCTCAAGCCAGAATTGGCAGATGCTCATTTCGATCTCGCTGTGGTGCTTTCCCAGGCGAACCAATGGCAACCCGCGGTGCACGAATTCGAGGAGGTGCTCCGCCTCACTCCCGAGAACGCGGAAGCCCACTACAACCTCGGTTTGGCGCTCCATCAGATGGGCCGTGACGAAGAGGCGATACGCCAGCTCGAGGAGGCGTTGCGTCTGCGCCCCGACTACACGCGAGCCAAAGAGAGCCTGGCCCGGCTGCGCGGCCAGTGATTCCACTGCTTCCCAAGTCGCGAGAATCCCGACACTCGGAGGAAAATAGTCGCAGCCCTGATTTCTTCTACGCCGCGACGAACAAAAAAGGAGGTAGCGGCAGCGATATTTCCGGCAATTCTCGCGCCTTCCCACCGTCTTCGGATCAGGTCGTGGATTGCGCCGAAGATGGCGCGGATTAGAATTGCGACGCGGTTGAATTAATTGTCCGCGATGCGTTCGTCCGAGAGCGGACCCTGGAGTTTGCGGCGTAGTTTCAGGCCTTCGATGTCGGCGCGCAGTTGCTGGCTGAAGATTTGGAGCCGGCGGTGGACGTTCAGCGTCTCGAGCAGCTTTTGTTTGAGAGTGGTATCGTCACAGAGATTGAAGGCGGCGATGTCGATGAATGCTTCCGGGTCTTCGACCGTTTTGAGGAATGCCGTCATCTCGCTCGCGGCCTCGGCGGCGAGCTTCGATTTCAGTTTGAGCAAGCGCCCGAGCTCGCGTCGGAGCTCGTGGTTCTCATCGCTGCTGGCACCGGGCTGGCTGGCGAGGGCGCGGACGCGGATGCGGCGATACGGCTCGTCGCGGACGATGCTCACGATCTCGACGCGGCAGATTCCCTGCAGGAGGAGGTTCGAGGTGCCGTTGTCGTTCTTCTGGCAGGCGCGGACGATCCCGACGGAGGCGATGCGGTGCGGCGGTTCGAATTGGCCCGCGCTGCCGATGCGCTGCGGATCGAGACCGGCGACGGCGAACAACCGGTCATGGGCGAGCACGTCGCGCAGCATCTGCCGGTAGCGCGGTTCGAAAATGTGGAGCGGCATGAGCGCCTGCGGAAAAAACGCAGTGTTCGGCAGTGTCATCACCGGCACTTCGTCGGGCAGTGTTATTTCCATTTCCACGCGCCAACTAAAGGCGGAGGACAGCGAACTTCAACTGTGACACGCGCTCGTGCCAGCGGCGCTTTCCTGCGCCGCGAGTGTGACAGGGTGGCGTGTTTTAAGACAGGAATTCGATCTGCCACGCGCGCGAGAAGGGCGGGACAAGTTTTTAGTGATTGGAATTCAGCAGCTAATCGCGCGCGCGAGCGCGGGGGCATGTCCATTGCTGGACAGGGCGCCATGAGCCGTATTCTTGGAATCGATTTAGGCACCACCAACTCCTGCATGGCGGTGATGGAAGGCGGGGAGCCGGTGGTGATTCCCAATGCGGAGGGAGGTCGCACGACGCCGTCGGTGGTCGCGTTCACGAAAAGTGGCGAGCGACTCGTCGGCCAGGCCGCCAAGCGCCAGGCCGTGACCAATCCCCGCAACACTGTATTTTCCGCCAAGCGTTTCATCGGCCGCAAATTTTCCGAGACGAATGTCGAGGCGAAGAACATGCCGTTCAAAGTCGTCGAAGGCAAAAACGGCGACGCCTACATCGAGGTGCAGGTGGGCGACAAGACGGAGCAATTCGCCCCGCAACAGATCTCGGCGTTCGTGCTCGCGAAGCTGAAGGCGGATGCCGAGGCGTATCTCGGCGAAAAAATCACGCAGGCCGTCATCACGGTGCCGGCGTATTTCAACGACTCGCAGCGTCAGGCGACGAAAGATGCCGGCAAGATCGCCGGACTCGAAGTGCTGCGCATCATCAACGAGCCGACCGCGGCGTCGCTGGCCTACGGCCTCGACAAGAAGAAGGACGAGAAGATCGCGGTGTTCGACCTGGGCGGCGGCACGTTCGACGTGTCAGTGCTCGAGATCGGCGACAGCGTCTTCGAGGTGAAAGCCACCAACGGCGACACCCATCTCGGCGGCGACAACTGGGACGAGGCGTTGATCAGCTGGCTCGTCGACACTTTCAAAAAGGAAAACGGCATCGACCTGCGCAAGGATCCGATGGCACTCCAGCGCCTGAAGGAAGAAGCGGAGAAGGCGAAGATCGCACTCTCGTCCGCGCAGTCGGTGGACATCAATCTGCCGTTCATCACAGCCGACGCGTCGGGCCCGAAGCATCTCAACGTGCAGCTCACGCGGGCGAAGATGGAGCAGATCTGCGACTCGCTCTTCGAGCGTTGCATCCAGCCGTTCAAGAGCTGCCTCAAGGACGCTGATCTCACGTCGTCGCAGATCGACGAGCTCGTGCTCGTCGGCGGCATGACGCGCATGCCGAAAGTCGTCGACATCGCGAAGCAGCTCGGCGGCAAACAGCCGCATCAGGGCGTCAATCCCGACGAAGTCGTCGCCGTGGGCGCCGCGATCCAGGGCGGCGTGCTGAAGGGCGAAGTGCGCGACGTGCTGCTGCTCGACGTCACGCCGTTGACGCTCGGCATCGAGACGGCGGGCCAGGTGGCGACGCCGATGATTCCGCGCAACACGACGATCCCGTCGAAGAAGACGCAGGTGTTCTCCACTTACAGCGACAATCAACCGTCGGTCGAAATCGTCGTCCTCCAAGGCGAGCGGCCGATGTCGCGCGACAACAAGATTCTCGGCACCTTCCGGCTCGATGGCATCCCGCCGGCGCCGCGCGGCCTGCCGCAGATCGAGGTGACGTTCGACATCGACGCGAACGGCATTCTGCACGTGTCCGCGAAAGATCTCGGCACCGGCAAGGACCAGAAAATCACGATCCAGGGTTCGTCCGGTCTTTCGAAGGACGAGGTCGAAAAGATGACCAAGGAAGCGGAACTGCACGCCGCCGAGGACAAGAAGCGCAAGGAAGCGGTCGAGACGAAGAACCAGCTCGATTCGACGATTTACCAGCTCGAAAAGACGCTGAAGGATTCAGGCGACAAGCTTCCCGCGAACATCAAGTCCAAGGCGGAATCCGCGCTCGTTGACGCCAAGAAAGATCTCGAGAGCAACGACGCCGCGCGCATGAAGGCGGCGATGGAGAAGCTCAGCGCCGTCGGCGGCGAGCTTTACCAGGAAGCGCAGAAATCCGCGCAGGCTTCCGGCACCGCGGGAGCGGCCGACTCCGCGTCGGGCGAGCCGGCCGAACCCTCGGCGAAGAAAACCGAGAAGAAGGCCGACGTCGTCGACGCAGACTTCGAGGTTGTCGACGAGGACAAGAAGAAGTAACTCGTCATCCCTTTTGCGGGCCCTCTGCGCTCAGCGCGGCGGGCCCGCTTTGTTCACCACGAAATTAAATCCACCCTTCAACCCTAATCCACCCATATATGGCTAACGTCAAAATCAAGCCCATCGGCGATCGTGTTCTCGTCGAACACATCGAAGAAAAAGAGCAAGTCCGCGGAGGCATCATCATCCCGGACAGCGCCAAAGAAAAGCCCCAAGAGGCGAAAGTGATTGCCCTCGGCACCGGCAAAAAGAACGACGACGGCAAAATCACGCCGTTCGAAGTGAAGGTCGGCGACCGCGTGCTCATCAGCAAATACGGCGGCACGGAAGTGAAGCTCGAGGACAAGAAATACACGCTCGTCCGCGAGGACGATATTCTCGGCGTCATCGCCTGAGTGCGAGGCTCTTCAACTCTCAATCTTATCTTTAAACCAAAACACAATGGCTGCTAAACAACTCCTGTTCGACGAGGCCGCTCGTCAGAAAGTCCTCAAGGGCGTCGAGCTCCTCTCGCGCGCTGTGAAGGTCACCCTCGGGCCCAAGGGCCGGAATGTCGTCATCGACAAAAAATTCGGCTCGCCGACTGTCACCAAGGACGGCGTCACTGTCGCCAAGGAAGTCGAGTTGCCCGATCCCTACGAGAACATGGGCGCGCAGATGGTGAAGGAAGTCGCTTCCAAGACGAGCGACGCTGCCGGCGACGGCACCACCACCGCGACCGTGCTCGCCGAGTCCATCTACAAGGAAGGCCTCAAGAACGTCACCGCCGGCTCCAACCCGATCTTCCTCAAGCGCGGCATCGACAAGGCCGTCGAAGCGGCCATCACCGAGCTCGCGCGGTTTTCGAAGAAGGTCTCCGACCGTGAGGAAATCCGCCAGGTCGCGACCGTCTCCGCCAATTGGGACGAGACGATCGGCAACACCATTGCCGACGCCATGGACAAGGTCGGCAAGGATGGCACGATCACGGTCGAGGAAGCCAAGTCCATCGAGACGACGCTCGACGTCGTCGAGGGCATGCAGTTCGACAAGGGCTATCTCTCGCCGTATTTCGCGACCAACGCCGAGGCGATGGAAGCGGTGCTCGAGGATGCCTACGTGCTGATCCACGAAAAGAAGATCAGCTCGCTGCAGGACATTCTCCCGTTGCTCCAGACGATCGCCAAGAGCGGCAAACCGCTCCTCCTGATCGCCGAGGAAGTCGAAGGCGAGGCGCTCGCCGCGCTCGTCGTGAACAAGATCCGCGGCACGCTGAACGTCTGCGCCGTCAAGGCCCCCGGCTTTGGCGATCGCCGCAAGGCCATGCTCGAGGACATCGCGATCCTCACCGGCGGCCGCTGCTTCACCGAAGATCTCGGCATCAAGCTCGAGAACGTCCAGGTCAGCGACCTTGGCCGCGCGAAGCGCATCACCGTCGACAAGGAAAACACCACGATCGTCGAGGGCGCGGGCAAGTCGTCCGACATCCAGGGCCGCGTGAAGCAGATTCGCCGGCAGATCGACGAAACCACTTCCGACTACGATCGTGAGAAGCTCCAGGAGCGTCTCGCGAAGCTCGCCGGTGGCGTGGCCGTCATCAATGTCGGCGCCGCGACCGAGACCGAGATGAAGGAGAAGAAGGCCCGCGTCGAAGACGCGCTGCACGCCACGCGCGCAGCCGTCGAGGAAGGCATCGTCGCCGGCGGCGGCGTCGCGCTCCTTCGCTGCGTGAAGGTCATCGAATCCCTCAAGCTCGAGGGCGACGAGGCGATCGGCGCGCAGATCGTGCGCCGCGCGATCGAGTCGCCGATCCGCATGCTCTGCGCCAACGCGGGCGTCGAGGGCGCGGTCGTGGTCGGCCAGGTGCTCGAGAACAAGGGCAACTACGGCTACAACGTCGCCACGGGCGAATACGAGGACCTCGTGAAGGCGGGCGTCGTCGATCCGACCAAGGTCACGCGCACGGCGCTCCAGAATGCGGCGTCGGTCGCCGGCCTGTTGCTCACGACCGAGTGCATGATCACCGAGATCCCGGAGAAGAAGGACGCGGCTCCCGCGCATCCTCCGGGCGGCGGCATGGATTACTAAGCAAGTTTCCGTGCGGATTTGATCCGCACGTTTTTCAAAAGCGCGCCGCGAAAGCGGCGCGCTTT
>DASZYB010000044.1:0-3299 GCA_035545575.1 Opitutaceae bacterium
GGACGGTGATGCTTTGGGACCGCGGCAACTACCCGGTTTCCGGCGGCGCACCCGAGGAGGCGTATCGGCGCGGGAAAATCCATCTCGCGCTCGCGGGCGAAAAGCTCGTCGGCGAGTGGACGCTGGTGCGCATGCGCCCGCGGCCGGGCGAGAAAAACACCAACTGGCTCCTGATCAAAAACAGCGCGCCGCCGCATCGCGCGCCGGTCACGGGCGCGGCGCGCGACGACTCGGTGTTGAGCGGTCGCTCGCTCGACGAGATCGCCGGCGGCGCGCCGGCGGTGCGCGCGGCGAAGGTCGCGAAATCGCGGCGGACGCCGGCGAAGCCCGGGAAAAAAAAGCCCGCGCCGACGACGCGGCGAAAAGCTCCGGTGGGCGAGCCGGCGGCGTTCATTGCGCCGATGAAGGCGCTGAGCGTCGACGCGGTCCCGGCGGGCGACTGGCGGCTCGAGATCAAGCTCGACGGCTACCGCGCGATCGCGGTGCTGAACGAAGGCGAAGTCGAACTCTGGTCGCGGAACCACAAATCGCTCACCGCGGATTATCCCGAGGTCGTCGAAGCGTTGCGCGAAGTGCCGTGCACCAATGCCGTCATCGACGGCGAGATCGTCGCGCTCGACGACGAAGGCCGCTCGCGTTTCCAGCTTCTGCAGCAGCGCGCGGCGAGCGGCGCGCGGCCGCGGATCGTCTATTACGTTTTCGATTTGCTGCACCACGACGGACGCTCGCTGCTCGCGACGCCGATCGAGGAGCGGCAGATCGCGCTCGAGGTGCTCGTCGGAAAAAAATCGCCGGTCGTGCGTTTCTCGCCGGTCTTCGAAACGGATCCGGCCACGCTGCTCGCGAGCGTGCGGGAAAAAGGCCTCGAGGGCATCATCGCGAAGCAGCCCGGCTCGCGCTACGAGTCGGATCGTCGCTCGGGCGCGTGGCTCAAGTGCAAGGTGCAGGGCGAGCAGGAATTCGTCATCGGCGGATTCACGCCGCCGCGCAACAGCCGCACGCATTTCGGCGCGATCCTCGTCGGCTATTGCGACGGGAAAAAGCTGATCTACGCGGGAAAGGTCGGCAGCGGCTTCGATCGACGGCTGCTCGAGGCGCTGCACCGTGAATTCAAGCAACGCGAAATCGCGTCGCCGCCGTTCGCGAACCTGCCGCTGCCGCGCAAGCCGCGCTTCGGGCTCGGCATGACGGCGAGCGCGATGAAGAAAGTCACGTGGGTCAAGCCGGAGCTCGTCGCGCAGATTCGTTTCGCGGAGTGGACGGAGGAAGGCATGCTGCGCCAGCCGGTCTTTCTCGGGCTGCGCGAAGACAAGGCGGCGAAGGACGTGCGCCGCGAAGCGGCGCCGGTGAAACGCGGGAAATGAAGCGGCGCGGGGCAGATTCCGAGCTGCTGATCGTCGTCGATTTGCAGCGCGCGTTTTCGGTGCCGTCGAGACTGGTGGAACGCATTCGGCGTTACGCGCAGCGGTTTCCGCGGCGGGTTTTCACGCGTTTCGAAAACCGGCCCGGCTCGCTCTTCCGCACCAAGCTGAAGCAGCGGTGCTGCGCGCCGGGCACGCCGGACATGAGCCTGCTCGTCGCGCCGGGGAAGGGCGACGTGGTCTTCACGAAAAAAGGCTACGGGATCGCGCCGCGGCAAATCCGGCGGATTCGCGCGCTCGGCGTGAAGCGCGTCACGGTCTGCGGCGTCGACACCGACGCCTGCGTGCTCGGCGTGATGTTTTCGCTCTTCGACGCGGGAATCGATTGCTGCGTGAAAGCGGACTTGTGCTGGAGTTCGTCCGGGCGCGCGCTGCACGCGGCGGGAATGAAGATCATCGAGCGGCAATTTCCGCCGCCGAAGCGAAGGCACGCGAGATAGAGCCGACTCACGACGCGGAGGCACTCGCGACGTTCCGCTGAAAAAACACGGGCAAGATGCCCGTGCCACTTCCCTGAGCCGCTAGACGATTTTCTGTTTCAACTTGAGCACGGGCGCGAAGAGATCGCCGTGCTTCTTCACGCGGGCGACGGCCTCGTCGGGACTGAAGCGAAACGCGTCCGGATCGCCGCGGCGCGCGAGTTGCTCGACCTCGCGCCATTGCAGCGGCGTGGAAACCTGCGGCCGCTCGGTCGCGCGCAGCGAGTAGACGCAGACGGTGGTCTTGTGGTCGTCGTTCTGGCTCCAGTCGATGAGCACTTTGTTTTTGCGGAGCGATTTCAGCATGTTCGTGACGACGGCGTCGCGATGATCGGCCTGCACGGCGTCGGCGATCTGGCGCGAGGCGACCTTCGTCTGCTCGAACGTGAACGGCGTGTTCAGCGGCACGTAGAGCTGGAGGCCTTTCGAGCCGGAGGTTTTGGGAAACGACTCGAGTTTCAGTCGCGCGAATTTCTCGCGCAGCCAGAATGCGACCTGCGCGCATTGCAGGATGTTCGTGCCCTCGCCCGGATCGAGGTCGAACACCATCGTCGTCGGTCGATCGACCTTCGGCGCGCGCGCGAGCGAAGTGTGCAGCTCGAGATCGGCGAGATTGGCCAGCCACACGAGGCTCGCGAGATTGTTGACGAGGCAGAAGTGCATCATGCCGCCGCGCCGCTTGGAATAGACGGCGGCCGTCTTCATCCAGCTCGGACGGTAAGGCGGGCAGTTTTTCTCGTAGAAGAAAAATTTCCCGACGCCTTCGGGGTAGCGTTTCATCGTGAGCGCGCGATCGCGGAGATGCGGCAACAGCGCGGGCGCGATGTCGATGTAGTAGCGAATGACGTCGCCCTTCGTGAAAGCCGCCGCGGGATAGAGGACTTTTTGGAGATTCGTGACCGCGAGCGTGCGGCCTTCGATCTTCAGCTCGGAGGCGGTGCGGGCGGGCATGGGAACGGCGAGCCGGCGAGTCGGGACCCGACCTCCGCACGGAAACCGGCGCGAACTACGAACGCTTGCGCGATGTTGCGCGCTTCCGGGTGCCGCCGGATTTGCGCGCGCGCGTGGACTTGCGTTTTCCCTTCGCGCCGCCGGTGCGCTTGTTCACGGTCGCCCACGCGATGCGCTCGGCGGTTTTCGTGCTGCGTCCGTGGCGCTTCGCGCTGCTCTCGATGCGCGACGCCATCCGTTTCTGTTTCGAACTGTAGCTGCTTTTGGAACCTCTGGGCATGGGAGTCGGGGTTTGAGTTGCGACGAGAAGCGGGAATTCAACCCATCGTCCGCAAAACACGCGGGCAGTTCCCGAATGCAACCGTCGACGACGAGAGCCGCGCACGTGCAGCGGTAGAGTGTAGGGCGTCTGTCTTGCAGACGCCTTCAATCGATGCGCGATCCGGGC
>DASZYB010000045.1:0-129493 GCA_035545575.1 Opitutaceae bacterium
CTCCATCGCGATTTCGGCCGCGGACGCACAGCGGCGCGCCATCGCGCTCGGCGCCGCCATCGTGCTGCGCGATTGCTCCTTTCGCGCACGATCGTCGTCTCACGAACGGCTCGCGTGCCGCACCCTCATGCGCGAGGCCGCGATCACGTGGCGCCGGGGCACCCGAGTGGGCCGCTGGGAGTGACGCGCGGGCTAGGCGGCAGGACGCAGAAGGTTCCGCTGCGATTCCATGTCCCGTCGCAACACCTCGCGCATAGCGCCGAGCAAAGATTCGGGCGTGCCGCGCGGTGTCCAGCGCCGGCAATGTTCGACCGCACGCGAGCACGCCGCCATCCGCGCGCTCGGAAGCTCGTCGCACAACGTCAGGATCGACTCGTCCAGCTCCGCCTCCGTCCAGCTCGAGGTTGCGACGGGCGGCGCTTCGCCGGAGGCGACGCGCGCCTCCATCGCGGCGATCGCGGCGTCCTGCTGATCCCTTTCCGCTTCGCCTGTCAGTTCGCGTTTCGCCTGCTCATAATCGAGCTGGGCAACATGCGGCAGAATCCGGCCCGCGCGCAAAGCGAGCTCGCAGGTGCGAACATGAAGCATTTCCCGGATCTGGGGGCCGGCGGCGTGCGATTTTTCGACGATCGTGACGAGGGGGAGAGAATTCATTTTTGTGATCCGAATCACCGCGCGAACAGCGCGGCGGTTTCGGCTTGAGTGGCACGTTGGTGGAGCTGCGCGAACGACATCGCGGCCTGGACCTGCGCCTCGGTGGCGCTGCGCAGGATCGACAATCCGAAAAGCTGCTGGCGCACGTCGTCCCTGCGGCAACCGTCGAGGAAAATATCGAGCGCGCCATTGATCGCCTGCTGGCTCGGAGTGATGAAATATTCGCGGTGATACATACGGAGTGTCCTCTCGGCGAGGCGCTCATCTTGGAACCGATCGACCCAAATACGGCGCCTATCGCCCGGCCGTATTCGGCGCCCGCGGGTAAGAGACTGCGGGGCCATCCGCTTGGATTTATCTTAGGCGATTAGCGGCCCGCGCCTCGCGTTCCCATGCGTCCAGGAGTAAACTGCGCGAAACGATTTTCACTTTTATGCAAAACAATCCGGATACGAATCCTCGCTCGCCACCTCAACCCGCCGGCGTGGTGAGCCGCGCGCAAACCGATCTGCAAAACACTACCGCCCAGCCCGCGCTGACGAGCGGCTTTGGCGCCGTGATCGACAAGGAACACGACCTGCAAACCGCGACCGAAGGCTTGGTCGGCCACGTGAACGGAGAGCATGGGACCGCGATCGATCGCATCTTGCGGCACCAGCATTCCCGTCTTGGCGCCAATATAGCGTTGCTGGAACAGCGCTATGAAGCGCTGCCGAATCCCGAACGTTTCGTGCACTGGAACGATCGTCGTCATCCGCCCGCGGCGCCGCGCCGCCTCGAGCTTCGCGATACGACCGAAGCGCTGCCGGAGCTCATCGCCCGACACGTCGGCCTGCTGGCGGACATTGAGGCGCTCATCGGCTGCGTGCCGGACGGCCAGCGCGGCGAATTGATTTTGAACGAGGTGAGCCGACGCCACGAAGAGATGGCGTGGATGTTAAACGCGCTGCTCAAAGAAGACGTCACCGCCGCCCACGCCGCGGAAGATCGGAACGATCCTGCGCCCCGCGCGTAAGGAAGGCGACGGGCGTTGCGGCTCGGCGCTGTCAGTTCGCATTCAGTCTTCGAAATAACCCGCAACGATTCCAAACCCTCGAGCAGGCATCCCGCGGACGGATCACGGCATGACTCGCAACGATCCACTCTTCGCCGCGAAGAATTTGCGCGCGCGGCTGCGGCGCTCGTGACTTTTTGGGCCGGGCGCCCGCACCGCGTATCACACGCCTCCGCTCGGCCAAACCTCGATCGTCACCGCAGAATCGCGCCGCGAACGGAGCACGCGAGCATCGTGAGGCCAGACGCAGCTGGGCCGGGAAGAAACAGGAACTCGCCACGGGGATATTTCCCACCGCGCGCAGAAAAAAATCGCCTCCCTTTCTGGTTTGCTGCGCCGCGTGCATCTTTGGTGGACATCCTGCGTCATATCGTCCGGTGTTTTCTCCGCGTTGGCCGCCGCGACATTCGCCGCGGTGGCCTGCCTTCCGCCCCACTCGCGCCCGTCGGTTTCGCCGGGCGATTTGCCCCAAGTCCCATGACCCCGCCTTCCTCGGCTTCGCCGGCCCTTTTCTGGTGGACGCTCGGTGCGTTCCTCGTCGGGTGCGCGTCGGCGGTGCGGTGCGAGCCGGCCATCGCGGGCGCCGCCGAGTTCACGGAAAAATACTGCGCGAACTGCCACGACGAAGACGAGCTGAAGGGCGGACTCGACCTGACGACGCTCAAATATGTGCCGGGCGACCCGTCCAACTTTCTCACGTGGGTGAAAGTTCACGATCGCCTCCAAGCCGGCGAGATGCCGCCCAAGGGCAAGGAACATCCGGCGCCGGCGGAGCTGGAAAAATTCCTGCACGACCTCGGCTCGTCGCTCACCACCTACGAGCAGGAAGTGGCCGCCCGCGAGGGCCGCTCGACGCAACGCCGGCTCAACCGCGGCGAATATGAAAACTCCCTCCGCGATCTCCTCTCCGCGCCGTGGTTGCAGGTGAAGGACCAGCTCCCCGAGGACGGCGACGCGTTTCATTTCAACCGCGTCAGCAGCGCGCTCGATGTTTCCTACGTGCATCTCGCGCGCTACATGAGCGCCGCGGATTATGCGTTGCGCCAGGCGATCAGCGTGCAATTCGTCCGCCCGCCCACGACGACCAAGCGCTACTACGCGCGCGAGGGGTTCACGATTCGCGGCGGCGGCGACGACGGGAATCCCGACCGCCAGAAATTCCCCGTGCTCGGCAGCAAGCCCGATCTTCCCGTGCTCGCGGGCGAAGCGCCCATGACCGTCGGCGAGGCCGATCCCGCCACGCGCGAACAGGAGGCGATGGCCTGGGTGCAGAGCAATTACTCGACGGGCTTCGGTTCGACGTGGGGCAATTTTCGCGCGCCCGTCGCCGGTCGCTATCGGATGAGTTTCAGCGGCTACACCGTTTGGGTCGGACCGTGGGGCACGCGGCACCCGACGCTCTCGTTCATCGGCAAGACGCCGCCCGGCGGCAACCCGCAGGAGATCGCCGTGCTGCCGCCGGAGTGGCACCGCCCGAATTTCAAGGACGTGTCGCCGGGCCGCCGCTACGAGCCGATCAGCATTTACGCCAAGGGCGGCACAACGAATCGCAAACTCGGGAGCTTCGACATCACACCCGAGCCGAGCGTGAGTTCGATCGGCGAAGTCTGGCTCGTCGCTGCCGACGTGATCGCCGTCGATGCGACGCGTTTTTTCCGCTCGCGCCCGACCGGAATTCCCGACGGCTACACGAACCCGCTCGCGCAACGCGACGGCATGCCGGCGGTGGCGTTTCGCTGGATGGAGGTCGAGGGCCCGCTCTACGACGAGCCGTCCGCGCCCGGCTATCGCGCGCTGTTCGGCGATCTCCCTTTGAAAAAAGTCAAAGACGGCGAACCCGGTGTCGGCATAGACGTGGTGCCGGACACTCCCTCAACCGGAGCCGGCGGACGCGGGGCCGGTGGCGGCGCGCGCGGCGGCGGCGGATTTGGTTTCAACGGCGGCGGGCGCGGTCGCGGGCCGGCCACGGTCACGACGCGCGTCGAGGTCGTCTCGACGAAACCGCGCGAGGACGCCGAGCGGCTGCTCCGCTCGTTCATGGCCCGCGCGTATCGGCGGCCGGTGGCGGAGGAGGACGTGCAACTTTTCCTCCACGTGATCAATCAAAGCATGGACGCGGGCCTCGGCTTCGCCGGTTCGATGCTCGCAGGATATTCCGCGGTGCTGACGTCGCCGAAATTCGTCTGCCTCGAAGAGGCGCCCGGCCGGCTCGACGATCACGCGCTCGCCACGCGCCTCGCGTTCTTCCTCTGGAATTCCCCGCCCGACGCGCCGCTCCGCGCGCTCGCCGACCGTGGCGAGTTGCACCGGCCCGAAGTGCTGCGCGCGCAGACGGAGCGGCTGCTCGACGACCCGAAATCGGCGCAGTTCGTCGAGGCGTTTCTCGATTACTGGCTCGATATCCGGAAAGTGAACGACACCTCGCCGTCCACGACGCTCTACAGCGATTACTACATCGACGACTCGCTCGTCGAAGCGGCGCTCGACGAAACGCGGATGTTCTTCGCCGACCTGCTCGCGCACGATCTGCCCGCGCGCAACGTCGTCGCGTCGGACTACACCTTCGTCAACGACCGGCTCGCCGCGCACTATGGCATCCCCGGCGTGACCGGTGCCGCGATGCGCCGCGTGATGCTCCCGCCCGACAGCCCGCGCGGCGGACTCATGACGCAGGCGAGCGTCCTCAAGATCACCGCCAACGGCACGACGACCTCGCCCGTGCTCCGCGGCAAATGGGTCCGCGAGCGTATCATGGGTCTCGACACGCCGCCGCCCCCGCCTTCCGTGCCCGCCGTCGATCCCGACATCCGCGGCGCCGTCACGATTCGTCAGCAACTCGACAAACATCGCGCGGACCAGACTTGCGCGGCATGTCACAGCAAAATCGACCCGCCGGGCTTCGCACTCGAAAGCTTCGACGTCATGGGCGCGTGGCGCGACCGCTACCGCGCCTCCGCGGAAAACGGCGAAGTCGAGCCCGGCTTCGGCAAGAACGGCTGGCCGCTTAATTTCCGCTATGCGCTGCCAGTCGATTCGAGCGGCGCGCTGCCCGATGGCCGCGCGTTTCACGATGTGCGCGAATTCAAGCGCCTGCTCCTCGCGGACGAGACGCAGATCGCGCGCAACCTCACGCGACAGCTCGTCGTTTACGCGACCGGCGCGCCGGTGCGCTTCGCTGATCGCGAGCCGATTGAAAAAATCCTCCAGGCCACCCGAGCCAAAAATTTCGGCGTGCGCAGCCTCGTCCACGAAATTGTCCAGAGCGACCTCTTCCAAACCAAATGAGCAAAAATTTTCCCCTGCCCCGCCGCTCCGCTCCGTTCATCGCGACGCGCCAGCCGCTCTCCCGCCGCCGTTTTCTCCAAGGCACCGGCATCGCGCTGGCGTTGCCGTTTCTCGACTCGATGCTGCCGTCGTTCGCACGCGCGGCCGCGTCTTCGTCGCCGCTCGCGCCAAACGCGAAGCCGCGCCGGATGTTCGCCGTCTGCAACAATCTCGGCCTGCTCGGCCGCGAATTTTTCCCGACCGGCGCTGGCCGCGACTACGCGCCGTCGCCCTACCTCCAACATCTCCAGCCACACCGCAACGACTTCACGGTCTTCAGCGGCGTGTCGCATCCGTCGGTCGACAGCGGCCACCCGGCGGACGTGTGTTTCCTCACCGCCGCACCGCATCCCGGCAGCGGATCGTTTCACAACACGATCTCGCTCGACCAGGTTATCGCCGAGCGGCTCGGCACGCTCACACGTTTCCCGTCGCTCACGCTCTCCGTGAACACCCGCAACCGCAGCCTCTCCTGCACCGGCACCGGCGTGGCGATCCCGCCGGAAGACAAGGCGGCGGAGGTGTTCAAGCAGTTGTTCCTGCAGGGGACGGAAGCCGAGGTCGCGGCGCAGGTGCAGAAACTCGACACCGGCCAGAGCATCCTCGACAGCGTCGCGCAGCAGGCGAAGAACCTGCAGCGCAATCTCGGCGCGAACGATCGCGAGCGGCTCGATCAGTATTTCACGAGCGTCCGCGATCTCGAGCACCGCTTGCAGGCGTCGAAGGGTTGGGAGACGAAACCCAAGCCGGTCGTCAACGTCCCCGTGCCCGTCGATCCCGCGAGCCCCGGCGCCTACATGGCCAAGGTGAAGATAATGTATGATCTCGCGCATCTCGCGTTTCAGACGGACTCGACGCGCTCGATCACGCTCATGCTCGACAGTGCGGCCACGCCCGCGGTCGAAGGCATCACCGACATCGCGATCACCGAGGGCTACCACAATCTCTCGCACCACGGAAAATCCCCCGAGAAACTCGCCCAGTTGCGCGCGCTCGACGTCGCGCACATGAAACTTCTCGCGAACCTCTTCACCGATTTGAAAGGCGTGCGCGAGGACGAGGACACGCTGCTCGACCGCACGATGATTCTCTACGGCTCGAATCTCGGCGACGCCAACGCGCATGTCTGCACGAACATGCCGGTGATCTTCGCCGGCGGCGGCTTCCGCCACGGCCAGCACCTCGGCTTCGATCGCGAAAACAATTACCCACTGCCGAATCTGTTCGTCTCGATGCTCCAGCGGATGGGGATCGAGCAGGATAAATTCGCGTCGTCGACCGGCACGATGCGCGGCTTGGAAATGGCCTGACGCCTCCGCGCCTTGCTTCCGATGAAACTCCGCGTGTTGACGCTCGTCGCGCTGTGGTCGTTAGCGTCGTCGACATTCGCCGCCGAAACGAAATCCGCTGAGCCCGCGCCCGCTCCCACACCGGCGCCCCTGACCGCCGAGCAGAAAGCCGCGCTCGAAATCGCGGACAACGTGATCGCGAAATTCGCCGCGCTGCTCGCCAAGGACGACGACGCGCGGCATCGCGCGGCCACGCAGCTGCTGCTCGACGACTACAAAAAACGGCGCGACGCCCTCCACCAAGAATTCGACCAGTCGCGTTACGACGAACTGCGCATCGATCTGAATCTCGAATACCAGCGGCTCGCCCGCTGGATGGCGCCACCGAACAATCCGCCGCCCGCGAAAAATTCCGCAAACACGGCGCCGGCAAAGTAGTCCGCCAGATTGGCGCTTGGAGCAATGCGGGCAACGCGCGCTGAAGCGCGCCTCAATTCTCCTAACTCGCGCAACAAAAACGCCTCCCGAGCGGCCGGGAGGCGTTCAAATTGGGTGCAGGGGTTGGATTTGAACCAACGACCTTCAGGTTATGAGCCTGACGAGCTACCAGGCTGCTCCACCCTGCAACAAAGGGAGGCGCAACGTCCTTACCGCCACGCGCGCTGTCAACGCCATTTTCGCTTTTCCGCACTTCACGCTTGCCAGTGCCGCCGGCGCGCGGTGTTTTGGCCGGCTCTGTCAGTTCGTCCGCGTTCGTTCTAACCAACTACAATCCTCAACATCCATCGATCGCAAGGCGGCCCATCGGCCGACCTGTGTGTCGTCAGATACATAGATCACATGTCCATCAGCATCACTCCGAAAGACCTGCTCGACGCAGGCGTGCACTTCGGCCACCAGACCAAGCGCTGGAATCCGCGCTCCAAGCCGTTCATCTTCGATCACCGGCAGGGCGTCACCATCATCGACCTCGGCAAGACGCACGAGGCGCTCACCAAGGCCTGCACCTTCCTCGAGGAAAGCGTCGCCAACGGCGGCAACGTCCTCTTCGTCGGCACCAAGCGCCAGGCCAAGGAAATCGTCCGTGAAGCGGCCTCCTCGGTCAACATGCCCATGGTCGTCGACCGCTGGCTCGGCGGCACGCTGACGAATTACGAGACGGTCAAGAAATCCATCGCGAAGTTTAAGAAGTATCAGGCGATGGAGACGAGCGGCGAGATGTCGAAGCTCCCGCGCAAGGAAGAGTCCGCCATCAAGCGCGAGATGACGCGCATGCAGAAAAATTTCAACGGCATCGCCGACATGGGCGGGCTGCCCTCCGCGATGTTCGTGGTCGATGTCAATCACCACAAGATCGCCGTCGCCGAAGCCGCGCGCGCAGGCATCCCGTGCGTCGGCATCGTCGATACCAACTCGGATCCGACGACCGTCTCGCATCCGATTCCCGGCAACGACGACGCCGTGAAATCCATCCGCATCATCGTCGAGGCGGTCACCGCCGCGATCCAGAGCGGACTCGCCCAGCGCGATTCGCGTCGCGCGCAACGCGGCGCGGCCGATCTCAAGGCGACCCAGGCCGGCGTCGAGCAGACTCCCGCCGCGGCGGCGACGGACGATGTCGATCTTTCCCGCGTCGAACTCCCGGCGGATGTCGCCGCCGTCGTCGAGGGCGACACCGAAGCAGTGGCGCCGAAGAAAAAAATCGTCCGCGCCAAGCGGCCGCCGGTGAAAGCCGAATAACGTTTTCGCTCCATGAGCACCAACCCGACCATTTCCGCCCAGACGGTCGCCGAGCTTCGCGAGAAGACCGGCGCCGGCCTGCTCGACTGCAAGAAGGCCCTCACCGAGGCCAACGGCAACATGGAGGAAGCGATCACGATCCTCCGCAAGAAAGGCGCCGCCTCCGCCGCGAAGAAGGCCGAGCGCGCCACGAAGGAAGGCCTCATCCACAGCTACATTCACGTCGGCGGCAAAGTCGGCGTGATGATCGAGGTGAATTGCGAGACCGATTTCGTCGCGCGCAACGACGGCTTCAAGGCCTTCGTCAACGACCTCTGCCTCCAGATCGCCGCCGCGAGCCCGCTCTACGTCGGCCGCGACGAGGTGACCGAGGCCGAGCTCGCCAAGGAGCGTGACATCGCCGCCGCGCAGGTTCAGGGCAAGCCGCCGGCCGCAGTGCAGAAGATCGTCGAGGGCAAGCTCGAGAAATATTACTCGACCGTGTGTCTCCTCGATCAGCCGTTCGTGAAGCAGCCGGAAAAGACGGTGAAGGAAATGCTCACCGAGCAGATCGCGAAGATCGGCGAGAACATCCAGGTCCGCCGCTTCATCCGCTACCAGCTCGGTTCCTGAACCGATCAACCCGTTTGCCATTTCCGAGGCGCTCCCTTTCGCTGGAGCGCCTTTTTTATTTCCCGATGAAAGTCACGCGCGGCCAGATTATCGCCCGAGGCCTGACCAATCGCTGCCCGAACTGCGGCAGCCGCACGCTGTTCAAGCCCGGCACGCTGTTTCAATTGAACAAAGCGTGCCCGGCCTGCGGGTTCAGGTTCGAGCGCGACAACGACGAAGGTTTTTTCCTCGGCTCGATGTCGCTCAATTACGGCGTGACGCTCGTGTGCTTCCTGCTCCCCGTGCTGCTGCTCTGGTATTACAAGGTCATCGGCGGCACGACGGCCGCGGTGCTCGCCGTCTTCGGCGCCTTCGGTTTTCCCGCGCTCTTCTACCGCTCGTCGCGGAGCTGGTGGCTGATGAATTACTATTTCTTCCTCCCGCACCATCTGCCGGCCAACGGCGGCAAAGGCCGCGGCGGCGAGGACGAAAACACCTGAGCGAGCGCCGCGGAAAGTCACCGCGCGCGCAAGCGATCGCGCGTGAAAATCGTCGCGCCAGCCCGAACGGCCTGTCGTTCGCGACGCGCAGCGCCTCCGCGGCATGTGCCGAAGTCCGGTTGCGATGCGATCCATGATCGTGTGCGTGTCTTGTTTCCGCTGTTTCGGCCACTTCAGCCAAATATCGACATCGACCGGCGTCGATTCCGTCAGGCCGGAAAGTTCCAAATCGTCCGCGACGTCCGCCATCTTCGGGCCAAGCCCTTCCAACAACGCCCTGATGCCGGCCCAGCTCTTGCCCGACGGTCGGAACAGCTTCATGGCGGAGCCCACGGGTCCGTCGGCCGTCTGCATTCCGAGTTCCGTTGAGAAGTGGATGGATTTTGCCGTCCGAATCTTTGCTTCCTTGTCGGGCTTGATCCGATTAGATAACCGCACGGATTGCGGCTCAGAGAGCAGGTGCGTCGTTCTAAGAAACCAATTCAGATGAGATTCCAGTTCGGCGCTACGCATCGCCGCGGAAGGTAAAATAACGACGTGATTCTTGTTCACCCCAAAAGTGCAGCATGTTCTCGATGAGCTGTAGCTTCTGGCCTTTGTCGTTCTTCACCTCGACATCCTCGATATCGAGAGACGTTTTTCCCCAGTCAACTTGCGTCGCGGCGGCGGTCATTCCGGGTGTGAACGCGAGGACTTCGAAAAAGGTCATCCCGTATGACTGCGACCGATAATTTGTGACCATACACGAGCTGCTCTCCTCGTGTGTTATTTGGCGCCGTCCACCGAGCGCCGTCGTAGCGGTCCAAGCCGCGTTCAGTAACTCCTCGATCGTTTTTTCGGAGGGCTCGATCGCGTAAGTCGCTATTTTATAGAGAAGATTTTTGCGCCGCGGGATCGTGTTTTCTTTCGCTGGGTCTTTTTTTCGGGACATGAGTCTACTGCTCCTGCAGCGCCGTGGGAACCAGACACGGAGCCGAATGGTTGCTGACAGAGGGGTAAACCCATTTCGCGACTCTGTAGATGGGTAAGCAAGACAGAACGAGAAATCCGTGCGCTTTTTGCGCACGTGGGCCTACTGCGAAAGACGACATTCGCTTCGCCGCCACCTTCGCACGCAGCCGCTACTCGCTCCCCCCTCGCGCTCACCGCGCTGACGCTGCGTGCCGTTCTCGGGACAGCCTGTGCGAGTGCGCTTACTTTTTCCGCCCCACGATTTGTTGCGAAGGCGATCGGTCGTCGTAAATACGGACTTGTCCGATTCAACAAAATGAAACCCATCAAAATCAAACTTCCGCCTTCCGGAAGCACTTACGTCAAATATAGCGACGGCCTCGTCCAATTCGCCGGCATGGCTCATCCCGATGGAACTCACACGTCGCGCGTAGTCGTCTCGAAGAGCGGCGGCGGTTCGCTCGGTCTGTCGAAAGATTTTCCCGAGGCGGAAAAAAAGCACCACTGGCTCAACGGCTTCGAGGTGAAGCCGGACGCTCAAAAAGAACACGAGACCGAAGCCGTCGTCGCAACACTGATCAGCGAAGGCATAGCGACAATCGTCCAGGGCGAAAGCGCCGCAGCCTTCAATCCAGGTAGTCGAAATGGAGAAGGTCGACGGCCTTGATCGACGTGTAATGCTGCGACTCAATGATCGTGTGCGCGCCCGGCGCTCGCGTTTAGCAATGAAACGCGCGGCTACATACCTTGCATCGATTGTCGCAGCAGGGTTGGCAACATGGGCGACTCGGCAGCCCGATGTGGCGGAGATGGTGTGGATCGCGTTCGCGACTTCGATCGCGGGGAGCATTGCCGGGACTGGCGCAACGCTGATATTTTTCGAGTCGGCCAGCGTCGATGACGCCGCTTCTGATTTGCGCCGATTCGCGGAGGCCGCGAAGAGCGGTAAAATTGAGGCCGCGCGATTGCACGCTGCGGGCAGCGACGCTTCGACTGCCCCAAGGCCGTCGAAGCGGCGCGCATCGACGGGCGGGGCATGACAAAAAGGTTTTCAAAGGTTTGACCTTTTGGCCCGGTGGCGCGGATTTCTTCTCAAACCTGCCCGGCGCGCGGATTTCTCCGCAAGTGCTTGGTTTTCGGGATCGTTCGGGCTGATTCGGCCTGATCGCGCTGATTTTCAAACCTCCTGTCCTCCTTCATCATGGCGACGATACTGGCGGAGAGGGTGGGATTCGAACCTCTTGGGAGCGACTTACCGAATTACCAGCAAAGCAAGGCTTTGATGTTATTGGTTAGTGGTTTAGAACTGCAAAAATATGCAGCCATTTTCGTCTTTTTGAAAGCTAAAACATGATTTCTGCCAAATCTCTGGCAAAGATTTTGAGGGTGGGATCTCTGCCCACGCTCACTTTGGCTCAGTGTTGCTCTTCAGCAACCGCAGTGAGTTCGCCACGACGAGCAATGTCGCTCCGGTGTCGGCCATAATCGCGAGCCAAAGACTCGTATAGCCAACAAGCGCGAGTGCCAGAAACAGCGCTTTGAGTCCGAGCGCGAATCCGATGTTGAAGCGGATGATCGCCAGTGTGCGCCGTCCGAGTCGGATGGTTTCGGCAATCTTGCTCAGGTCGTCTTTCATCAAGGCGACATCGGAAGTCTCGATCGCCGCGTCGGTGCCGGCGGCACCCATGGCGATCCCGATGGTGGCCGTTGCCATCGCGGGCGCGTCGTTAATCCCATCGCCGACCATCCCGACAACGTCGAATTTTCCACGCAGCGACTTCACCGCCGCCACCTTGTCTTCCGGCAGCAAATCGCCCCGTGCTTCGTCGATCCCAACCTGCTGAGCGATGAAAGACGCGGCACGCTGGTTATCGCCGCTCAGCATCACGACTTTTTCGATTCCCGAATTGTGCAGCGCACTCACGGCGTCGCGGGCGTTAGTCCGAATCGTATCGCCGACCGCGATGATCCCGAGCACCTCGCCCTTGCATTCATCGTGCGGACGATGCCCGACTACGACAACCGACTGACCTTGGCCTTCGATTTCGGCGAGTCGCCGCTCGATGGCATCGGAACACACGCCCAATTCGTGAGTGAACCGATGATTACCCACAAAGAACGGGTGACCATCGATGATTCCCTGGGCACCACGGCCGCTGTGATTTTGGTAGTCTTGGGCACGCTCAAACTGAATCCCACGTTCCTTGGCATATTGAACGACCGCTGCCGCCAAAGGATGCGACGAATGCACATCAACCGCCGCAGCCATACGCACGATCTCGTCTTCTGAATGGCCGGACAGCGGCTGGACTCGTTGCACGGAAGGCCGACCCTCGGTTATGGTCCCCGTCTTGTCGACGGCGAGAGCGCGTAGCCGAGCAATCGCTTCAAGGTGTGCGCCACCCTTTACCAGCACCCCGCGCCGGGCCAGGGCCGTTAGCCCGGCTACGATGCTGACCGGCGTTGAGATTACCAACGCACAGGGACAAGCAATAATGAGCAGTACGCACGCGCGGTAGAGCCATGTGCTCCAGTCGCCGTGAAAGAGCAGCGGCGGACCGAGGAAGATCAGGAACGCAATCAGCGTGACCGCTGGTGTGTAGTATCGGGCAAAAACGTCGACGAAACGCTGGCTGGGCGCTTTCTGCTCCTGCGCTTCCTGGACGAGACGGATAATTCGGGCAAGCGTCGTATCTCCGGCCAGCTTCGTGACTTTGATTTCAAGTGCCCCGCTGCCGTTTACTGAGCCGGCGAACACCCCGTCGCCGGGTTTCTTTTCGACCGGAAGCGATTCGCCGGTGATCGGGGCTTGATTGACGGCTGAATTGCCTGAACTCACTTCGCCATCGAGCGGAATATTCATCCCGGATTTCACCGCGACGGTATCGCCCACCTTCACTTCTTCGACCGGGACTTCGACGAATTGTCCGTCGCGTTTTAACAGGGCGGTCTTCGGAGCAATTTCGAGCAACGCTTCGATGGCTCGTTGGGCGCGACGATCCGCCCAGCCTTCCAGCCACTCGGCGACACCGAAAAGGAACACGACCGTACCGGCTTCCGACCATTGTCCCACCACGGACGCACCGATGGCCGCAATGACGACGAGCAGATTGATGTCGGGGCGGAACCGCCGCACTGCGCCCCAAGCGCTCGGCAGTAAGAACCACCCGCCGGCGATCATGGCCGCAACGGAGACCCACCGGACCGCCTCCTCGAAGTGGGTCCAATGCAATCCTAACGCGACGCCAACGAGCATGCCGGAGACTACGAGGCTTATCGTGGTGGCGGGACCTTCCGAATGCTCGTGATCGTGCCCGTGTCCATGATGGCCATGATCATGGCCGTGATCGTCGCTGTCCGGGCTGTCGTGATCGTGATCGTCGTGAGCGTGCATGACAGTGCGTGAACAATGCGAAATGGGCGCCGGGCTATTTGAGATACGTTCGAATCACATCGACCAGTTCATCGGCAGCCTGTGCTTGTTTGGATGACGGTTTGCCGTCTTGGCTGAGCACGTGAAACCGCACATGGGTTTCGAGCACCTTAGACATGAGCGAATTGATTGCACCCCGCGTCGCGGCGAGGGTCATCAGAACGCTCGAACAATCCTGCTCCTCGACGAGCGCCTGCTCCACAGCGTTAACTTGCCCGCGGATGCGACGAATACGCTGCAGGAGTTTCTCTTTGTCGTGAACGGTATGGACCATGGCGCCGATACCATACCCCCCTAGGGTATGTGGTCAAGTTGTGAACTCGACCTGCAAAATCGGCTGCAGTGCATTGCGATGCCGAATTTGAGAACGGGGTCATTTCGGGTGATGAGCCGCCTCGTGAGCCGTGATCTTGATTTGGACGGTGCCGGCGGGGAGCGTACCGACGTGGAGTCGGTACTTGCCCATGTCTGGGCCGACTCGGGATCGCACCGACAGGAAAGTGATCCTGATCATTTCACTTCGCAGTGTCCGTTCGCCTGCATCCCGAAACTCCACGTCGAGATGGGTTGGCCGCGGTATTTCCAATCCGGCCGTGCGGTACCCTATACCCCGGAAGTCGAGATGCCCGTCCCACATATCGAAGCGCGGTTCGTAGAGGCGAACCGACGGAGATGACGTAACGTGAAAGCCTATGGTCGCGGTTTCACGTGGAACCGGTGCGAACGAGCAGCCGGCGAAGCCAAGCGCCGCCAGCACAATCAAGATTCGGATCACGAGATTTCCTTGGTCGAAGGTGGCTCCGGCAGGGGTGACTCTTCTACCGGGCGCTCATCACGTTCAAAGACTCGGTAGAGCGTCGGCAGGATAAACAGCGTCAGGACCGTGGAAGTGATGAGCCCTCCGATGACAACTGCCGCGAGCGGCTTTTGGATTTCGCTGCCGGGACCCGTCGCAAACAGCATCGGAATCAGGCCGAGCGCCGCAACGCTGGCGGTAATGAGCACGGGACGAAGGCGAAGCACCGCGCCCTCGATCACCGCCGTACCTACCTTCATGCCCCCTCGGCGAAGCTCGTTAAAGTAGCTGACCATCACGACGCCGTTCAGCACGGCCACGCCGAAAAGCGCGATGAACCCTACGCTGGCGCTGACGCTAAGATTGAAATCTCCTAGTATGAGCGCCGCGATGCCGCCGATCAGCGCAAATGGGATATTCAGGATGATCAGCGTCGCCTGCTTCACGGAATTGAAGGAGGTGAAGAGGAGCAGAAAGATCGCGATGACCGTAATCGGCACGACCACCGCGAACCGTTTCATCGCACGCTGCTGGTTCTCAAACTGACCGCCCCAGGTGATATAGTACCCGGCCGGCAGTTTGACGGCGCGATCGATAGTTTGCTGCGCTTCAGCGACGAAGCCGCCGAGGTCGCGATCGCTCACATTGCACTCCACCACAATCCGGCGCTGGCCCATTTCCCGGCTAATTTGCGCCGGGCCTTCGGTGACCGACACCTTTGCCAACTGTCCGAGAGGCAGTAGCGCGCCGCTCGGCGCCGGCACGAGGATTTCGCGGATCGGCTCGACGTCGTTGCGCGCACGCTCGGGGAAACGCACCGCGAGCCCAAATACCTTCAGCCCTTCGTAGACTTTGCTGGCCTCCTTCCCGCCGATCGCCGTTTCAATGATTGATTCAATATCCGCGACGTTGATGCCGTAGCGCGCGATTTTGTCCCGGTCGATTTCGATTTGGAGATACGCGAGCCCGGTCACCTTCTCCACATTGATATCGGTCGCGCCGGGAACTTTGGCCAGCACCCGGGCGACCGCGTCTGCCTTCGCTTTCAGCACGTCGAGGTCTTCACCGAAGATCTTGATGCCCACGGCTGATTTCACCCCGCTCACCAGTTCGTCGACGCGTAAGGCGATGGGCTGCGAAAAACTCGATGCGACGCCCGGCAATTCTGCGAGCGCTGCACGCATTTTCTCCACAAGTTCATCTTTCGATTTCGTTGTGGTCCATTCTTCGCGTGGCTTCAGAGTCGCGATGACATCGCTCACCTCGATGCCCATCGGGTCCGAAGCGATATCCGCGCGGCCCGTTTTCGAGATCACATCGATCACCTCGGGAAAGCGTTTGAGAATCTTTTCCGCCTCCGTTTGCAGCGCGATCGTTTGGGGCAGGGAAATGCTCGGAATCCGGAACGTCTGGACGCCAACCGAGCCCTCATCGAGCGTCGGCAGAAACTCCGTGCCGATGCGCGGCACGAGGGCGGCGGCGCCGCCCAGTGCACCGACTGCGATCAGGATAACGAGCCACGGGCGCGCGACGCAGGGCGTCAGCACGTCGCGATACAGTTTTTTGATTCCTCGGATATGGAAGGGTTCGCGCACCTCCGCTTCCTGTTTGAGGAAGAACGTGCACAACGTCGGCACGAGGGTGAGCGAAAGAATGAGTGAGCCGAGAAGCGCGAACGAAATGGTGAACGCGAGCGGCGAGAACATCTTGCCCTCGAATCCTTCGAGCGTGAACAGAGGTAGGAACACGATGATGATGATCGCGATTCCGAAGACGATTGGCCGACCGACTTCCTTTGCGGCGTAGAGGACTGTCTCGACTTTTCCCGCATGGACATGCCCCAACCGGTCGGGTGGCTCCGTGAGATGCCGGTGCACGTTTTCCACCATAACCACGGCACCGTCGACCATCATGCCGATGCCGATGGCGAGTCCGCCAAGCGACATCAGGTTCGCGCTCAGCCCCTGCCATTTCATCATGATGAACGCGAAGAGCGCCGCGAGCGGAAGGACGAGCGTGACGATGATTGCGCTACGAATGTCCGCGAGCAGGATGATCAACACGGCGAAAACGAAGATCGCGCCGAGCTGCAAAGCCTCGGTCACGGTGTGAATCGCCTTCGTAACCAGATCGGTGCGGTCGTAGAATGGCCGCAGCTCGACGCCTTTCGGCAATGCTTTCTGAATCGCTGGCAGCGTCGCCTTGACCGCGTTCACGACCTCCCGACCACTCGCGCCTTTCAGCATGAGCACGATACCCGCGACTCCTTCGCCTTCACCATTGGCAGAAAACGCTCCCTGGCGCAGCTCGGCGCCAATCTTCACTTCCGCCAAATCGCGGATGTAGATTGGGGTGTGCTCCTGCACGGCGACGATGATGTTGCCGATATCATGCACGCCCTTCACCTGCCCGAGCCCGCGAACGATGTACTGCTCGGATTTGTGCTCGATGAAGTTGCCGCTGGCATTGCCATTGTTCTTCTCCAGGGCTTCGAACACCTGATTAAGTGAGATGCCAAACGACACGAGCCGGTCGGGGTTCACGATCACTTGGTATTGCTTCACCAGCCCACCGAATGAATTCACGTCGGTGACGCCGGGTACCGTTCGCAGAATCGGACGGACGATGTAGTCCTGGACGGTGCGTAGATCCGTTATGTCGTACTTACCGTCCGTGCTGACGAGCCGGTACTGGAAAATTTCCCCGAGGCCGGTGCTGATCGGTCCGAGTTGCACCTCCACGCCGCCCGGCAGCGTCGAGCGCACGCTCTGCAATCGTTCGCTGACCAGCTGGCGGGCGAAGTAGTCGTCCACGCCATCCTCGAAGACGACCGTCACGAGGCTCAGTCCGATTTTCGAGACCGAGCGCACTTCCGTGAGCCGCGGTAACCCCGCGAGTCCCCATTCCAGGGGCCGCGTGACGAGTCTTTCCATCTCGGGCGGCGACATCCCGCCGGCCGACGCCAGCACTTGCACTTGTACGTTCGTTACGTCCGGGAACGCGTCGATCGGTATGTGCTTCAGCGCAAGGACGCCGAAGCCGGTCAAGACGAGCGTCGCCAGGATCACCAGCAATCGCTGTCGAACGGCGAAGTTCAGGATTCCGTTGATCATGATCAGCCTTCCTCCCCGAGTTCGCCTTTCAGTAGCTCCGATTTCAGGATGAAGCTGCCTTCGGTTACGACGCGCTCGCCGGGCTTGATTCCTTCCAGCACCTGCACCCGGCCATGCTCCTCCTGGCCGACCTTGATTACTCGCTTCTCAAACTTCGTTTCGCTCAAAGCGACGAACACGATTCGCTCGTCCTCCATCTCCTGGAGCGCTGCGTCGGAAATGACGAGCACGTCCCGCAGCGCGGTGGTGGCAATCTCGACGTCCACGAACATTCCCGGCTTTAGGCGCCCCTCCGGATTTGCGACCGCAATGCGGGCTTCGAGGGTGCGCGATGCCGTCTCAACGCGATTCCCTAGAAGCACGATCTTCCCGCGAAACTCTTCTCCGGGATACGCGAGCGTTGTGAAACCGGCCTCTTGCCCGACGTGAACCGCGCCAATGTCGCGTTCCTTGATTTCAGCGAGCACCCAAAGGTCCGATGGGTCACTGATCACGTAAACCTCGGTGTCTTTGTTGATCAGCTCGCCCGCCGTGCTCTTGCGTTCGGTGACAACGCCGTCGATGGGCGCCTTCAGTTCGAGCGGCTTGCCGAGAAGTTCGGGCGTTTGGACGAGTCCGAGCACTTGGCCGGCCTTCACGTGCGCGTTCAAATCTACGTTCAGCTGGATCAGTCGGCCCTCAAGCGTACTGGTGACCTTGGCAGTCTTGTTGAGATTTTCGCTCACGCGACCGACCGCCTTGAGTGTCACCTCAAGACTGCCCGGATGAACGGCCTCCGTTTTGATCGTGACGTGCTTCAGGTTCTCCGGCGTCAACGTGACAATATTCTCTTCGCGCTTTGTCGTGGGCGCCGGTTCGGGTCTGGCTTCAGCAGATTTTTTTTCGCCGCACCCCGTAAAACCGACGGCGGCGAGGAGGACGATGGGGAGGTATCGTGAATTCATGAAAGGTTATAGTTGGGAGGGTTTCGTTTCCAGTGGTACGCCGACCGCTGATTCCAGAGCGGCTCGATTGCTCGCGACGGTGGCAATTGCCTGGTAGTAGTCGGCCAGGGTGTCGAAGTACGTGCGCTTTGCGTCGAGGTAGATGAGCAGCGACGTGGCGTTACGCGCGTAGCTCTGCTCCGCTTCCTGCACGACCGTCTTCAGTCGATCCAGGTAGGCCGGCGAATACACCGCGAGCTGCTGACGCGCGACGTCGAGCTGGCTTGCCGCTTTGGTGACGGCGCCGACAATTTCCCGGCGCAGGCGCTCACGCTCTGCCTGGGCTTTGCGCTCTTCGGCCGTCGCCGACATGACTTCCCCGCGGCCGTAGTTCTTGCTCGGAAGAGGAACGCTGGCGCTGAGTCCCAGAATTTGCTCCGACCGGCTGAGTTCGAGCGAGGGCCCTACCGTCCAATCCGGCTTTCGGGCTAGGCGCGCTTTGCGGACGTTCAGCCCGGCGATTTCCGCCTGAAGCTCCTGGGCCTTGAGACTCGGGTTGTCCGTTATGGCGAGCGCCACCAGATCGGGCACAGGCCGATTGCCATCGGTCTCGGCAAGGTTGCCCGCAACCTCGACCGGCGCAGACGGCTCACGTCCGAGAAGGGCGTTAAGTTCGATCTTTCCGGCGGCAATGTTACCTTCGGCGCCGAGCAGCAGCTTTCGCGCATTGATCACGTCACCCTGGCTCTTCACCGCTTCGAAGTCTGAGGCGTAGCCGCTTTCTACGCGCTTGGCCGCAGCCTGCTGGAAGGTTTCGGCCGACGCCAGCTGCTGACGTCGCACTTCGATGACACTTTGCGCGGCGAGCAGTTCATAAAACGCCTTCCGCACGGCGGCAGCGACTTGGAATCGCAACCCGTCGCTTGCCAAGCGGCGCAATGCGACGTTTCGCTCGACGATGGAAACCAGCAGCTCCCGTTTTCCGGGGAACACGATGGTGTGACTCCATTCGACTGAGCCAATAAGCTCATGCTGCGCTCCTTCGGTTTCGCGCAAACGACGAACCCCGGGAGAGAACGTAAGCTCGGATGGTGGCCGACTTTGGGCCGAGACGACTTCGCCTTGCGCGGATTCGATCTCTGCCGCGGTCACTTTTAGCGCCGGGCTTTGAGACAGAGCTTCGGCGATCGCAGACTCCACCGTCAACGGCGGCGAAGCTCCGGAAGATTCTGCGCGCACCGACGCGGCGGTCGCGGCGGTGAAGACACAAGCAACGAGGAGGATTTGAAAATTGGAAATAGGCATGACGACACGAAGAAATAGGGAGGTGGGAATCTGGGCACAGCATGGCCCAATGCTGTCGCGGCGCCCGCAGGCGCCCGGCGAGAAGCACGAAAAAGCCCGTCAGTCCGCGCAGGGACTAATCAGGCAAGAAGCAAGGTTGGTGCGCGTGAAGGCGGAGCAGCGCGTCGGACGAAATGCCAGATTGGCACCCAATCCTTTGGCTGATCCAACGGCGCGCTCCCAAGGTCAGACGACGGTTCCGGCTGCGGTACAGCGAGAGCCAGACACGCGAGACAGAGACAATCGTGCAGCACCGGGGGAGCCACTTGTACGGCTACCGAGGCAGCCCGGTAGTGCGCCGATTCGAGCGAAGCACAGCCGTCCTGGGCACACGCTTGGCCGGCAGTGCCGTCGTCATCGTGGCAGATTTTCGCGATTACACCCGCTGCCTCCAGCGCACAATGTTCCGTCGCTGGCAGCCAGAGTGCCAACAGGAGCAGGGCTGTAATGCGCTTCAGTAACCGCACAAGGCGTCAACAGTCGTGTGTTCGCATTTCAGGTCAAGCCAAGGCCAACTTCACCTCTCGTCGGCTGCCCCGTTGGGTTGCTCTGAATTCCGTAACCACTGTTCCTTCCATGCGAAAGCCGTGCCGCGAGACTAAGCAGATTCCAGAATGGGGCCCACGAACTCGCCCCTAAAATCTCGGTTTCGGCTTTAATCCAAAGGAGCCGCCCCGATCCTCGCCTCAGCAGCGGCGATGCCTGCCGTGCCAATTCGTCGGCGCGGCGGGCGATCCGGAACTGCAGCGCTTCCCAGACGCTCGGCGCTTCAGCGGGTAAAGCCTCGGAGGCAGGCAACTGACGCGAAGTGGCGTCTTCGAAGACGTTTGCATTTTCGGCCATGGGTCACCTCCAAAGCGCACCGAGGACATGGGCGCCCCCGACCGCCAACAATGCGAAGTACGCGACGGTGATCAGAAACATCACTGATCCGCCGACAAAGAACAGGCCATCGCGCTCCACTGAGCCTGCTGATAACAAGAGCACTGCGAGGGCCGGCAGCGTATTCGTGAACGGTACCGGAATCGGCAGCAACAGCAGTAGGCCCGAGGTCGCGATTAGTCCGCCCGCGATTCGTCGGTAAAGTGCCTGCTCGTGTAGAAAATCAAGTCTCGGACGCGCGAGCACTTCCAACCACTTCACGACAAAACGCGCTGCCGTAAGCGCGCGGCCAATGAACCGAGGAGGAAGCTCACGTTTCAGCAGTCGATCCGGGAGCCAGGGATGTCGGCCCAGCGCTAATCGGGATCCGATCATGAGAACGACCAACCCAAACGGCGTGGACAGTCCCGGAAGCGGTATCGGTGTGATGAAGGGCAGCGCAATCAGCACCAGCAACAATCCGAAGCCGCGACCCTGCGTTGCAGCGAGAATGGTACCAAGCGAGGCCGGCTTGTCGGCCAAAGCGGTTGCGAGTTCACGCAGTTCGTCGGAGAAGCGGCGCCGTACGGGAGTCGCCACCGCACGCCCCACCGTCGATGGAGCAATCGGACTCGGACTAAGCGTCACAGGGAAGGCGCGGTACCTGATTGTTGGCGCCGCAGTGAACGTAGGGCCGAACGAAGCAATGATCCCTCAGAGGCGACGATCGTTTTTAGTTCGTTCGCATCCAGCCACACGCCGCGGCAGCTTGGGCAGACGTCGATTTCAACCTCGCCTCGGGACTGTGTGGCCAATGTTTGGCCGCATTTCGGACAATGCATCCAATGCAATTCCTTCAAATGGCGCCGTTCGGCTTCCGCCGTGGCCTGCTGTTCGGCCTCGAGTCTCTCTAGGCGGCGACGCATTTCAATTTCCCAGATATGTTGGTCTTCTGCGGAGGATGGTTTCATGAGAGATAGATTAGTGGCCCGAAAGGGATGGCATCGCCGCTGGGGCGATCAGATCTCGAAATTCTCGTCCAGGAGGGCGATCATTGCGCCGGTTGACCCGCTGCTTTGTCCGCTCACGCAACATGCGGTCGAGTTTCGCGATCAGCTGATCAAGGCTGCTCGACAGCGTTGAAGATTCGGCACGTGCCACTAAATCGGTTCCGCTGATCTCGACCCGACCCGAAGCACTCGCCGGATTGGAGCAGTGCCGCGCGCGTTCTCGCTCAAAGTCGACCCGGATGCGAATTATCCGACGGTGGTGCCGCAGAAGCTTGGTCACTTTGGCAACTGCCGCGGTGTAGAGTGTCGGCTGGATTTCAACGCCGATGCCTTGAATGAGAATGTGCGAGGACGCGTCTGGGCAGCTTCGCGCCGCTCGATTTTGGGATAGAGTTGGACCTTTCGCCATACCCGTAGGACGTGGCGTAAGTGCCGGTGTTCAGTGGAAACCAGTACGTGCATTGGAATAGCTGAAGTGACACAGCTCTGGTAAAGTCGCCGATCCTGACTCCGACGATTACGGTCGGCTCGCAGTGGAGATGGTCGCCGATGTGAGTTGTCGATTCTCTAGGCCAACTTCACCATTTCTCGCGCGCCACGCTGAGAAACCTCCAGCGCGGCCCATTTAGGCGCACTGATAGTTGCCGATTGCGACGGCATTCCAATAGGCACGGATTGCGCCTAGTCGGCGCCAATCGCCAAAATGCAAATTCCGTGAACGCTGCCGCAACCGCCGTGAGAACCACCGTGATTAGCATGGTGACGAATGGTTCGCTCGCGGCGGTGAAGATCGGTGCGGGCGTAATTGGTCATTCGTACGCCCTGATCGCCGACGGTATCGAGTCTCTGAACGATCTGTTCTCGTCCGGGGTCGTATTGATTGCCCTACGCGTTTCCGCAAAGCCACCGGATGCTGATCATCCCTATGGTCACGGGAAGGCGGAACAACTTGGCGCGCTCTTTTCCGCAATTTCACTCCTCGCCGCCGGCGGGACAATTGCAGTCCAGAGCTTCCAGAATCTGTTCCATCGCCATACTTCGCCGGCTTGGTTCACCCTGCCGGTGCTGGTGGTCGTGATCGTGACGAAGGAGTTGCTCTCCCGATATGCGCTGCAGAAAAGCGATGAGACCACCAGTGCTGCACTCAAGGGAGATGCCTGGCACCATCGCTCGGACGCGATCACGTCGGCAGCGGCCTTCGTCGGCATCACTATCGCACTGATAGGTGGCCCGGGCTTCGAAAAGGCGGACGATGTTGCAGCGCTCCTCGGCTGCATTGTCATTGGTTATAACGGCGTGAAGCTTCTGAACAACGCCCTGTACGAGAACATGGAAGGTGCGCCCGCGCCTGAACTGATCGAGGCCGTCCGCACGGTGGCGCGAGGTGTTCGCGGCGTGCGCGAAATTGAGAAAGTTCGGATGAAAAAGAGCGGCCTCGGGTACCACATGGACATCCACGTGCAGGTTGACGGGACGATCAGCGTGGAAGCCGGTCACGCGATCGGCCACGAGGTTCAAGCAGCGTTGCTCCAGTCCAACCTCCGGGTACTGGACGTGGTAGTGCATGTTGAACCGGTCCGTGCCAGATCGTCGTAGTTTGAGCGGCGCACGCGAGTAACGCGTGCGCCGCCACCGTCATCGCCTGGCTCGTTCGATCAAGGCTCCTACAAACCAGCCGATCAGTCCGCCCGAGAATGCCGGCAAGAGGTACTTGCCAAGGAACACTCCGACGACGAGGCCGAGGATGGCGCCGGCGATCATGCACCAGGCCGCCAAAGCGCCAGACTCATGCGGGCGGGATTCTTTCGTTTCTACTTTTTCGTTCTGAACAGAAGACATGGAATTGAATTGTGCTGGTTGAATTCAATCGGCGGCGGCGGTGCGCCGGCTTCGCCGAATATGGTTTGCGCCGCATCCTGCCGACATCGGCAATGCGCGCTGCGGCTACTTGCTTGCCGGTCTCGTCGCAGCTTCGTGCGATCCGGGCCGGTCACTTTCTTCTAGATCCGAAGTTCGATGATGCCAACCAGAGCGGTGCCAGCGGGTCGATGTTCCGCGACCTTAACCGTCGTTGAGACAGGTTGCCCGAACGGGACGGCACGCAAGGTCGCGTTGTCGGCCGTGGAGAAGCGAGCATCCACGCTGCGCCACGCGCGAAATACAACGGGCGATTTGGCGACAAACGTGTGCGCGGCGACAAAGTGGGTCGTCTGATCAATCGCAGAAATCGAAGCATCGCCTCTGGAATGCAGGACCGTACCCAGGTCCAGTACCGGCACCGTGGCGCTACCGCCCAGGAATACGAGAGCCGTGAGCCAGGCAAGAAAGCGATGGAATGGAAATAGTCGCGCCGACACCGATGGTATTCTCGCTGCGTGTCCAACCACTGTCAACGCGACCAGTCGCCGCGCTCGTGGGAGACGCCCGGCCGGATTTGCCACGGATTTGTCCCGATTTGCCCGTGAGTCACTGACGTGTCGACCTAATGCAGGCGGCGCCTGCGGCGCGCATCGCCACTACCGGGGCAACTGCGCGCAAGCGTGGGGCCGGGTCCCACCCTTCCGCGGTTATTGAATGTGGGATCGGTTTCCGCCCTTTCCGCATCTGCCGCCGACTTTTCGGTAGCGGTTGGACGGGCTTCGATCCCATCCCGTGCGGAGATGGTTCGAGACTCTGGGCCTTCATCTGAGCGGCATCCAAGCCTTGACCGACAGCGAGTGAACTCAAGAACCCTCGTATGCACCGCGAGACTTTCGGCGGCGTTCACATCTTCCGTTCGCACCCGCAAACGGTGCGTTTCTTTCGGAACGCCGCACGCACGCATCTTCTCAGCAAGTTCCACGTCGGCGACTATCCTGATTCGGATTTCGCAAATCGGATCCTGCAACACCAGTTCGAGTTCTTTTCCAAGAGTCTGACGGCTTTGGTGCCGAAGCTGGTGACCCGCGACGCGCTGGAATTCGTCCTATTTCAATACGACCAAGCCGGGAAAATTCTTCACGCGAAAGGGATCAAAAATCCTGCCGAAGTGGAGCGATGGCTCGGCATTGAAGGCAACTTTCGCCGCGCCCTCAAATACCTTGCCGAGATGATTTGCCTGCTGGGCGAATCTGGGGAGCCGAAGGTAACCCGCGATGAATCGTTCGCCGCAATGGATGCGGGAATCTTGTGCGCGGAGGCAGTGGTTGAACTGGCTGAACTTAGTCATCGTGTGCACGGTGTTTTTGCGGGACACGCATCGGCGCGAGTGTTTCCCGCCGGCGAGCCGGTTGACTTTGAAGTGCGGATCGGTGGGCCCTTCGAAGGCTACGATCAAACGATGTTCACGCGGATCAAACGCGACAGGGAAAACCGCCACCGTTTTATTGTGGGGCACCAGTTCGATCTCGATACGGAGCAACACCGGCAGGTTCTAAACCCTACGTTCGAAGCGTGCTTCGGGTGGCCCTATGACCGCTTCCTGGACGTGCTTGGCAAGACGATCAGGGGCGCCCAGCCCGCGCCCAACGCGTTTCCGACGCTGTTCATTCACCGAGGCAAACTGGTTCAGACATTTGTGGACCAAGGCGCGCCTAAGGAAGGCATCGAACGAATCATCTCGGGTTTCACGCTTTCCCCGCAGCGCATGCGGCAGGAGAAACGCGTCGTATGGAATCCGAAGCAGGAACACCGTGCCTACCGCCGCGGATTCTTCGAGTTCCCGCACGAAACGGGACCACACCTGGCGTTTTCCCGGACCATGGCGCAGGAAAGCTTCATCCATCTGGTGAACACCATTTGCTACAAGAAGCTTCCGGAGGAGTGGCGCCACCCGACTTTGAACCAAGCGCAGGAATCGCTGTCGTCGCGAGCGTCGGTGTGGTTCGAGGAAACGGTCGCTCGCAACATGAGTGCACTCGGATTTCAGGGTGCTCGCGCAAAGGAACGGATCGGGACGGACACCCGATCAGTGAAGATACCGTCCGATGTCGGAGAGATCGATTATCTCGGATTTCATCCGAAGGAACGATTGCTGGTTATCGCCGAAGCCAAAATGTCGAACGTCGGGCTCGAAGGAAAACTTTGGCGAGACGACTTGGAGGACTTTGTCCGCCGTCGTAACTCCTACGCGGAGAAATTCCGCAGAAAAATTGCGTGGGTGTCCGCCTGCCGCAGTGAAATCGGCATCGCTCTTACGGGGGCCAAAGTCGAACGGTTCGCCGCCGTCATGGTGACGCTCTACCCGTGCATTGCTCGAATGTTCATCACGGATTTCCCCTGCGTTTCGATCGCCGAGCTCATGCTCGACTATCGCGCCAAAGGCGAATGGCCATATCAGCCCGCTTGAGCGTCACGCTGATCGGCGCCATCACCGCAACCGTGAACACCATGAGCACACCGTTGCTGGGCTTTCATACTCCATCCCGTGCTGCAGCGGATCAGAAATCACCGCTGGATGGGTATGCCCCAGAATACACGTTGGCGGCAGCGGCCGGCTCACGCTGAAGCCCCATTCATCGGCGCCTTGCTCCTCTTCGGGAATCCGACTGCACCGCTTAAAATGCAGGGTGGTTAGCGTGTACACCAACGGATCCCGAAAATCATCGTCGATCATCCGCAAAGGCACCGCACATTCGAAAATGGTCGGAATGCCGCGGCGGCGCTGCCGGACCTGGGATTCGTGAAAGCGAGCCTCGTCGTTGTGCCAGAGGCAATTCATGGCTTCGGGCCCGTAAACAAGATAGTGCCCTGCGAATTCCGTCAGGACGTCGCGACTTGCTTCGAGAAAGATTTTGCCCTCACGGAGATCGAGGTCGGCCTCCCTTGCGGCAGTAGCGATATCGGGCCGAGGAATCGTCCCTTCGAACAAGGCGAACGCTTCCTCTTCCAGCCACTTTCGGTCCAAAGGTTTCAAACCCTCCTGCAGGTAGCTGTCCAGCGACGTCGGCTTACAGGCGTGAAAACCGCGAAGAGAGTCGAACACCCGCTCGTAACCGGCGCGGAGTTCCGGCAACAGCATCTGCACTGGCGCGCATTTTTCCTCCGCCAGCGCTTCATCCAGATAGCGAACTGTGTCGTCATACATCTCCTTCGCGGGGACATCGAGGAGCCGGCGCCGGACCTTAGCGGGCACAACGTCGCTGATAACGCGCGCGACCGGTATTTCCCATGTGGGAGGGTTCCAAAGATCGATCATCCGACTCGGACCGGTTTTCTTGGCGGACATGCTTTTATTAGCGTGCGGGTCGAGCCATGGTTACGGCTCGCGCTCCCGACCTTGTAACGAACAAAGATGCGCCTGAATAACCGGCAGCATCTCGTCGACCATTTCAGGTTTGGTCGCAGCGTAGCCTGGCTCCCAAAAATGCCATAGCATCGCGTGCTTTCGGTCGCGCGTGACACGCCGACGGAATCGAAGAAAGATTTTGCCGCCGGTTTTTCTCGCCGGGATCGTCGTGGTTTCGTGTTGGACCACAAAAAATTCGTCGTAGTCGACCACATCCAACTTGGACTCGGACTCTTTGCTCTCGACAATCCCCACCCCTGCAACTTCGGGATACGTTCGCCAAGCGAGATCTCCCAATGCATCGACCAGGTGTGCCAGCTCGCGCCTTTTGCTGGTCTGCTCGGGCGTGGATTTCATATAGGTTCGGTGGGGCTATCGAACTATAGGTGCCGCGACACATCGCGAGACCGAATCTTTCGTGCATCTGTGGCAACGGTGAGGTCCCAGTTTCACAGAGGTGCAGCACAGGGGCTCGAAGGGAAGCGCAAGGCCACAACAGGTCTTGCGCCGTTTCGAACCCGGAGCATGAATCGAGTCAGCCAGATCGCGGTTACCGACTGGCTCGTCCAGTGAGCAACCATGTCCGAGAGCGGCCAGAAAAATGGAAACGGCAAGCCCACCACGAAGCCGAGCACCGTCGTGGGGGAGTTGACGCACGCCAAGCAGGTCGAGTTGCCCGCGGTAACGATCAGCCGCAGCAGCAAACATTTCGAACTGCGCTGTGATCGCAGTCCAGCCGTCCTCGCTCCATGCACGACGACGGTGCTTCGCACTTTCGCGAAGAAGCCTGTTACAGTTCAGGTCGACACGGGCGCACATGGGCTGTTCACACTGACGCGGAAGACCGCCGCTGACTTGTTCGCGCAAGCCAACGGCGCGTTGCAGGTCGCAGGTTTCGAACTAATCGGAGAAACGCTGCGACCCCGCGGAAAATTCGCATGGCTCCAGCACGAACTCCTTTCCGCTCATGCGCCCGAGAGGCTACCGGAGGAGATCGCGAAGTCATGGATTGGTGGGGTGAGCCTCGCCCCGGAGCGCACCGGTACTGACGGTCGGAAGATCGGTCTGCGCGGTCCACAGATCGGAGCACTGCACGCCCTGGCGGCCCATTGGACTCTGGGCGAAAGGACGGCTTTGGTCGTAATGCCCACTGGCACCGGCAAGACCGAGGTAATGCTTGCGCACACGGTGATGACGGTGCCGCGGCGCCTACTGGTGCTGGTCCCGACCGATCCTTTGCGCGAACAGACATTCGATAAATTCGTGGGACTCGGAATTCTGCATCAGCACGGGATCGTCCACACCTCCGTGCAGAAACCCGTCGTGGGGATCATGCGCCGTGCGCCGCAGACAGAGGCGGACCTCGCGTTCGTGCCACAGTGCAACGTGGTCGTTTCGACCGTCGCTATGCTTGAGCATGTCCCCAGCGCCGTGCTCAAGAAGTTCACGGATCAATTCGACGCGGTATATTTCGACGAGGCGCACCACCTGCGCGCGCGCTCGTGGGAACGCGTCTTTGGCGTCCTCGATCAGCAGCGGGTGGTCGCCTTCACCGCCACTCCCTACCGAGAGGATGGCCTGCGCATTCCGCTGCGTATCGTCTACAATTATCCGCTGCGGCTAGCGCAGCAAAAAGGATATTTTCGGAAGATCGATTTCATTGAAGTGAACGAAATCGATCCCCGGGAAGCGGACGAGCAGATCGCGGAAAAAGCCGTCGGGAGGCTGAAGGAAGACGAGGCGAAGGGATCGCGGCACCTGATTCTCGCTCGCGCGGGGGACCGGGCGCGAGCGAAGCTGCTTTTCGATTCGATCTATCACCCTCGCTACGGGGAGTTGAAGCCGGTTCTGATCTATTCGGGCATCGCCGGGAAAAATGACATCCTGAAGCGGATTCGGCGCGGTGAACATCGAATCGTTGTCTGCGTGGACATGTTTGGCGAAGGCTTCGATCTCCCGGCGCTGAAGATTGCGGCGATGCACGACATCCACCGTAGTCTCGCGATCACGCTGCAGTTCACCGGGCGCTTTACCCGCGATGCGCAGGGCGTCGGCGATGCGACCCTTATCGCGAACGTGGCCGAACCGAAGGTGTCCGACGCGATCGAGGAACTCTACGCGGAGGACCCCGATTGGAACGCGATCATCCCCAAGCTAAGCGCCCGCGCGATTCAATCGCAGCTTAACTTTGCCCAGTTCCTCGATCGCGTGCCGCAAGGCTACGGCGAAGAGCAAAGTCTTTTCGACCTGAACATCATCCGACCGAAGACCAGCACGGTCATCTACTCCTGTCCCGACTTTCAGTGGAAGAATTTCCGAAAGGGCCTGCGCGGCGGTGATGTGAAGGTGCATCGCTGGTGGCCCAGCACCGACAAGGACATGCTCGTATTCGTCACGCACACGCGTCTTCGCATCGACTGGGCCTTAATCAAGGAGACGACGGACGAAGTCTGGGATGTGTTCGTCCTTGCCTATGACCGTCCGCGAAAGCTGCTCTACATCCATAGCTCGCACAAAGGCTCGCTGCATTCTGACTTGGCGACCGCGGTGGGCGGCGACAGCGCGCGGATTATCGACGGCGACCGCGTGTTCAAGGCGATGCACGGCATCGGTCGGCTGATCCTCTACAGCGCAGGACTCTACGGCCGCGGGCGGATGCGCTTCCGCATGTTGACGGGTTTAGACATCGCCGAGGCGATTGGGCCGGCGGCCCAAGCGGGCTCGACACGTGCGAACCTTTTCGGGGCGGGCTATGCCAACGGCAAGCGCGTGACGATTGGGGCGTCCGCCAAGGGCCGGCTTTGGTCGATGTCCTCTAGCCCAATTCCCGACTGGTTCGAATGGTGCCAGGAGGTCGCGACCAAGATTCTCGATCCGAATGTGCGGGCCGACGCGATTCTCCAACACACCCTCGTCGCCACCGCGTTGACCGCGCTACCCGCCAACGAGGTGTTCACGCTTTTGCTCCCCGACGACTGGCTGGATGCGAACGCGTCCCTGGGAAAACTATCGTTGGCCGGCAAGAGCTACGATCTCTCTTCGTGTGGCGTCACCTCCGTCACTCGCACGTCCGATGGCAAAATCGAATTCGAAATGGATGTGTCCGGAGAGCACACCCTCAGCTTTCAGATGCGGTGGGGGCCCGATGAAGCGCAGTTCGGCGTGCTGCAAGTCAAAGGTCCGGATGCCACACTGCGGGTTGACAATGCGATCCAGGATCTCACCGGGTTCTTCCGCGAGAACCCGCCAGTGCTCCTCTTGGTGGACGGATCCGAAGTGCGTGGGGGACGGCACCTCAAGCCGTCGGACGCACATCCCTATACTTACGACGTCGCCACCATCATTGCGGCCGATTGGACCAACGTCCCGATCCAGGAGGAATCGAAATGGAAGCATGGCGTGATGCGTGCCGCCTCAATTCAGGGAAAAGTCATCGACGACTGTGTGGCGCAAAAGAATCTGATCGTCTTTGACGATGATGACGCCGGCGAAACCGCCGACGTGGTCGAGATCGTCGAAGACGGCCAGACCGTGACGTTCCGCTTCTATCACTGCAAGTATTCCGGCGGTGCGACTCCAGGCGAGCGCGTGAAGGACCTGTATGAAGTTTGCGGGCAAGTGGTCCGCAGCTCGCGTTTGGTGCACAATGCGGAAGCTCTGCTCCGTCAACTGGAGCGGCGGGAGAAACACAATCTCGGAGGCCGTCTCACGCGTTTTGAAAAAGGCGACCGCAAAACACTTGTCTCCCTCAGGCGCCGAATCCGCAAAATGAGAACTCGGTTCGAATTCTTTGTCGTGCAGCCCGGACTATCGAAGGCCGCGCTGCAACCCGATCTGGCATCCGTTCTCGGCGCCGCCGACGCCTACCTACGTGATACAACTGGTTCCCCACTGCGGATCATTGCGAGCAAGTGATCGGAATCGCCGCCAGCTCGCTCCATGGCCACAGTCTTCAACCCGGACACGCTCTACGCGTTCTACAAGAAGGCGCGCAATCTTCTCCGGAAGTTCGAACCAGGCTCGGTAACTGGGCACATCCTAAACGCTCTGCATAAGGCCCACACTGGGGGCGTTGAGGTTCTTCGTCACTACCAGCCCTGGAACCTTCTCCTCGCTTTAAAGTGGGCGATACAGGAAGCCGATGCCACTGCACATCGTCGGCCAGCCGCGACCCTCAATGACGTCCATCGCGTGCTCAATATCATTCATGACATGGAGGCACACGTGCGAATGCCTTCGGAATTCGAGCACGTCACGCTGTTCATGCGGCACATGGCGTTCCAGCAATTCTGGCTCCATCCGCCCGATGGCTCTGCGCTTGTTCGTCAGGAAATTCTTTTCGGCGAACTGCCGACGGGGCACGCATTCCAAAGGGAGTTTTTTGAGCTGGCTGGATTTACTGTCGCCGACAGCACCGAACTTTCCTTCGCTCTCCTCGTGGCCTTTCTCTCGGGCTCGGATCCGCGAGTCATCAATCGGGCCGATTTCGCTAACATCGAACCGAGATTATCAGTCGGCGCCCTCGACCGTTTTCTCCGCCATCTATCACGCACTCCAACCCAGCTGCGAACGTGGCTCAATGAGCCACCGATCCGCCAAGTTTCCGTTTCGGACCAGTTCATCTTGCCGAGCCCATTCTTGCGCGCGCCCTTGCTGAACGCCGAGGGGCGGTTCTTTGTCTATCATCCGCCGCTCCTTTTCCGGGCCCTCGAGGAACTGGCGTATCGAACATTACGATCAAAGGACCCGGAATGGTTTGCCCAGAGGTTCGGTCCCATTTTTGAGCAACACGTCGCGCGGTGCCTCGCCGATGCCCGAATCACAGCGGTGCCGGAAGAGAAATCGAAAACGAGCCTAGCGGGGAGCGGCAAGTGCGTCGACTTCCTGATCGTGGAAAACGACTGCAACGTTCTGATCGATGCCAAGGGTGTGGAGATGTCCACGGTTGGTCGCGTCTCCCACGAGGCCGAAATTGTGTATCGTGCCGTGAAGGATTCCGCCATGAAGGCCATCGTGCAGGGGATGGATACCGTGCGGCGCATGAGGCAGACGCCGTCGGAGCGAATTCCGTTCGGCACTCATGAGAACTACTTGCTCGTCGTAACTTTCGAGCCACTGCACCTCGGACCCAGCAACGAGCTAGGTGCTCTCTTTGGGTCGCAATTGACGCGGCGGCTTCATCGAGACTTTGGCGAACCACTGCCGTTCTCGCTAGAAAATGTCTTCTTCTGCAGCATTGGCGAGCTTGAGCGACTGCTCGCTCGGATTCGGGCGGGTAGCACGACGCTGCTCGCGGCGCTGCGATTCGCCAAACAGTCGGATTCCGATCGCACGACCCGGAAATTCGACTTCGGCCAGCACGTGCAGGAGCTCGGTCCTCCCGCTGATCGGCTGCCGTTCTTGGAAGATGCGCTCGGCCGATTGTGCGAGCGTTGCATACAACGCCTCCCGCCTGAGCTGAGGCGCGCCGTCAAATAGGCTTTGGCACCCAACCTATGATAAATCCCGAGAACCCCGAGGAGTTGGAGCAGTTCGAAGGAATGGACGACGAGGCACGCGCCACCTTTGTCGTTCGCTTGCAGGATCAGTTCACCGTTTCTGTCGCACTCCGGCTTTATGCCGAAGGGCAAGCCCATGAAGCCGCTGGATTAGTCGCCGCGCCGGGCCTGCCACAAGCCGGCGATGGTTGTCGCGTCGACTTGACGCAGTGTGCACTGGCCGACTGGCGGTTCCTCGGCGAGGTGGCCGGGCGAGGCTATCTGGATGAAATGGTGGGAGGACTAAGGATGCTGCGCTCGGGCAGTCCGCCACGCGATTCCCTGGTGGAGCTTTGCCGAAACGGATTCTTATTGCGGCAGGGAAAATTGAGGTGGGTTTACCGGCATGATCCCACTCGCAACGTGAATATCGTGTATGCCGTGTGTCGGCGGACCCACAATCCGCTAAAAAAGATATGGCGCTACTTCAGCCAGAAAAAGGCGGTCGATCTCATCGAGCGAGGGCAGATCTACCTGAGCAGGCTCGATACCTTGGCCGAGCGCGACGGCGGCGACCGCTACGAAGGCACGCCAACCATTCCTGGGGTCGCCGGATTCACCGCCGCTCTTATCGCCAGCCTTGGCCTGGCACATCCTGATTTTCTCCAACGCTATGACCATTGCCGCCGCGCAACCTTCGTTTGTTGCTGGCACAAGGCCGAGCATGAGGCGCTGCCAATGTGGCTCGGCTATTGCCGCGAAGCGCCGACTGAAGTCTCACCGCCGGTTCCAGGAGGTTTTGCGCTCCAGACGACCGAGCGTCGGCTTCAACACCAGTTCGTAAAATTTCATGATGAGCCTAGAATTCAGGGCCAACAGTTCTTTCTCCGCGACATAGATTACGTCGACCACCGAACTCATGAGCCGCCTGCGCGCTTCGGTGAGGAAGTGTTTCTCAAAGCAAACTGGTTCCGCGACGAGAGGGAGCTTCGTCTCGGCATCCAGCGTCTCGATTGCGCATGCGCAGGCTCAGTGGTGCAGATCGAGGAAAAGCTCACGGCTTTGCCGCGATTTGTGCGATTGTCGGTCGACCTCAATGCGATCACCGAAACAATCGTTCTCAATCCCGGCACCTCCGCCGCGAATCGAGCAGCAATCACAGGCCTGGTCACGGAGCTCTATCCTGAGCTAGCGCGGCGGATCAGAACCTCCGCATTGGAAGTGCCTCCCGTTGCCGCAACATTGAGTTAGCCGTTGGGCCCACGCACCGCCTCAGGTAGAAGCCGGTGCCGCACTTGAAAAGTGACGCGCGATTACCCGAAGGCGCCGCAGCAGGTCGTCGTAGGTCATGATGTCGACGACGTGTCGGTATTTCCGACGGATCACTTCGAAGTCCGCTTTTTGGTCGGCCGTGAGCGCTTCATCTCGGCCCAAGATGATCAGGCCGGAAGGATTCACGATCTTGATGGTGAGCCCGGCAGGCAACTTATCACCGTAGCGCTCATTCAGCTTTTTCTCTCCTTCGACGCCCCACCGGTTAAGGTGGTAGAGATATTTTTCAAGCTGCATGACGGTTCCGTTTAGTTCGCGCATCGGCACATGATTATCCCGATACCGCGTGCTGGTCACAACACACTCGGCGAAGGGCTTCTTGATCTCGGCGGCATCGACGTAACCGGACGCATCTACAAGTAGAAAATCGATTTCGCGATTCTTGCCTGCAAGGCTGTCGCGGACCGGCGCTCCGGTGAAGGCCGCGACATATTTGGGATAGAGCAACTGAATGACCTGCAGAATCTCCGCCTGCCACTGTGCCTCCGAGTAGGTTTCCGCGCGTTTGAGCATCGCCTCGAGCTTTGCGACCAGTTCAGAGAATTTGTCGGTCTCGTAGGGCGCGAAGGTCTGCGCTGGCTGCGATCCCTTGGCCGAGCGCTTCCGATTTCGAAATTTCGTATACTCGGCCTCAAAGTCACGATCGAGAGGAACGTAGCTGCGGATCATGCTGCTGACCCTTGCGCGAGCATACTTTTTCAACTCTGTGGTCGTCGGGAACTGTCGCAGGAGATCCTCAAAAACCTTTTTGGGCAAAGCATCCGGGTGATCACCGCCAATGTAGAAGCTACTAAAACCATGTTTCTGGAAGCCCCGAAAAATGGGGATGTTGGTTTCAGCGACGAACGTGGTGCGTTTGAATTCCAGCGACTCATGCAAGAAGAGGTCGTAATCGACGTCCAACACGCGCCGATCCATCCGGTAGTAGCCGCCCTCTACTTTTTCCCCGACGACGAACTGATACATCGCATCCATGGGGCCTTCCGTGTTCGGGGCTTCGCGCAGATAGATTTCCTTTCGCACGAAAAACGTCCGACTGGAGAGTGCAACCGGCTCACCCGATTCAATTGGTTCGAGCAGCCAGTCCGGTTCGGCATTCTCTGGGTGATAGCGAAGAATAAGCGCCTTATCTTGGGGGTCGAAGTCGATCATGAGCTACGTGACCGCGAGTTTTGCACGGCCATCGTGCGACGTCGAGGAACACTGGCTTTCCGTATAAGAACCTTGGTATTCCCTACCGCAGCCTTTCGGACAAATTCGCCGTTGCGCTGTTGCGTCTCCGCGCCTCGCCAAACTTTGTGGCGGGTGCAAGCGTTCGAACGTTCCGTTGTGGAAGCCGGCTCAAACTTCCTCCGACGAGGACGCGACTTCCCCTTTCGGGCAAAGCAGAGTCGTGCGGAGGCCCGAGCGGCGGGCGCCGAAGCGCCCGCCGCTGAGGAACTGCCCTGCTACGGTCGAATACCGTTTCCGTTGCGGCGCACGGTTTGGTTCATCGCTTCCGTTTTGGCGGCGTTGATGAATGCGCGTTCACGGTTTTGCGGCGGCACGTTCTTGATGCGCGCTTCGATCCGCTCCTTGACGTCGGGGTGCTCCTCGACCCAGGCGCGAATCTCCGCGTTGCGTCCGTTGGTGTATTCGTTCCGTTGCATCTTCCCGAGCATCAGCTTTCGGATCAGCTCTTCTTTCGAGAGCTTCTCGTAATACTCGCGAAGGTCCGGATTCTCCCCGATGAACCGATCCAGCTTGGCATCGATTTCCGGGTTCCTCCGAAGCGTGGCTTCCTGCGCCTTTTTTTCGGCGACTGCTTGTTTCAGTGACGGCATGCTGCCTCCATTTTTCCCCAGCCATTGTCTGCGAGGCGGCTGGTCGCCAGTGGCATTTGACCTCGTTCGGACGAGTGGCGTCCAAAGTTAAGCGTCGTCTCCATCCGACTCATCGGCGCGATCGAAGGCGAAGACACTGTCGTTGACCTGCAGTACGGCGGATTCGAACTCCTTCCGAACGACGGCCGCCGTCGCGCATGCCAGCCAAAGGCGCACCAACACCGCCACGCCCGGTGCCGAGCCATACGCCTCGGCCAACTGCTTATCGGCACGTTCGAACGCCGCGAGCAGCCGCGGCGGCAACACCATCTCCAGCCCACCGGGTTCCGCCTCCGCGGCGGTTTGTTCAGTTACGGTGCTCACTTTTATCCTCGGTTGCGGCGAGTGCACCGTGCTGGCGCATGTCCGCCATTTCCTTGTTCAGCCGGGCCAATTCCTTCGAGAGCGACTCGTTCTGCTCAATCAGAGAGGCCATGAGCTGGTTCTGTTCAGCCATCTTCTGTTCGAGTTCGGCTGGCAGCGGGTTTGGCTGCTTGGCGGCGTCAGCAACTGCGAGCGCCGGTCCCAACGGTACCACGGTGGGAGCGTTCGGATTGAGATTCCACGTACCCGCGCTCTCCCGCCGGTACACAACATGCCCCTCATGCATCACGTTTGGATCGTTCGGGTCTACGTACCGGTTGATGGGGTACGCCTTCAGCCCGTCGCTGTACCGCACGTTTTCGGAGTTCTTCTGATCCATCTGCGTACCAGCGATGGGCGCTGGTGCAGTGGCAGGAGCCGATTTCACGATCGCGTCCGAGGTCGGTTTTGCGTCAGCCGTTTTCTCCGTCGTCGCGCACCCGCCACATGCGAGGGCGACAACGCCAATGAGCCATGTGCTATTTTTCATTCTGACTCCTCCAAACTTGCTCGTTCTTAGTGTTTCCACGGCTGCCGTTCGCCTGGTCGATCGTCTCCGTGACGTAGAGGTAGAATTGATGTCCAGCCGGGACCCGGACGTAGAAGCCGTCGCGGGCAATGGCTTCCTGGATCTGATGCGCGTACGCGTTTAGCACGTCCGCAGTTCCCTGAAGCGCAGCGTTGCGGCCGGAGATTTTCGGCACCTGTACGACATCGCCAAACGCAGTCCCGGTGTTCTGGAGTTGTTGGAGTCCGCTCGCGACGCCGGCCAGGAACGTTGATGCGAACATTTTCACCTCCTGGTAGTCGTCGGACTTGATCAAATCGCCAATCAGGCCGGCCGAGCCATCTCGGAGGCCGAATTCGCCGGTCGTATCGTCCTTCTCCCGATCCAGCGCGATGCCGTTGAGCACGAGCTCGGTCCCATTCAGGGGCGAACTGTCGCGCCACACTACGACCCACTTGCCCGAGGCTGCGATCCGCTCCCGGGAACGATCGAGTGACGCGCGGCCATGCACCTCCGCGCCAGCGGGAATGATCAGTTCGCCGTTGTGCCAGACATCCTCGGTCACCAACCCGATCACCGGGGTGTCGAGTTTGGAAGACTCGAGCGTCATCACGGTTTCGCAAGGGATGAGCCGTCCGTACGGCGCATACGTCTTCGATAGCTGTGGCGCCGGGTCGGCGGCGCCGGACACAAGACTGATCGGGAGCGCGCGCGGTTTGGGCGGAGGCTGACGTCGGAAGAAGCCGCGATCGGTCGGAGCATCGTCCTCGCGCGGCGTTGGCTTTTCGTCTCGCCCGTTCTTGACCAGCATGGCGGGCACAAACGGTAGGCTTGGGCGCGTCATCATTTCTACCGAAGCGCTGGCCGGCACCGTATCGACTTTCGTCATCTGTGCCGCATGCGCGCGCTCGCGCGCATTGCTGCGGAGCATCGTCACACCGCCGAAGAGGACGAAGGCGGCAAACACCACGATGTTGCCCGTTGGCGACCGGAGAAATGGCAGAATGCGGAAGTTCATTGCGGAATCACCAGCTTCGCGTCGCGCTCCACCCGCGGCACAATAACGCTGAACGAGTTCTTCACACTGATGTTGGCCCGACCACCGCGTGGCGTCCCCGTGATTGCGAAGTATGCTGCCGTTATCGCTTTTGGTGGCACGATTCCGGATGCGTCCACAATGGAGGCGTAGTACACGTCCTCCCCTACGCGGACCGCCAACCGTTGCGGCTGATACACGACCTCCTTGTCGCCGGTGCTCACGAGGCGCAGCCGGAAGACCAGCGTGTCTTCAGGGTCGAACCGAAACACCTCGTCCACGATCACTCGGAAATCACGATAGTAGCTGACGGTGCCAGGCGTGACGTGATCGATCTGCTGGACGGCCTCGGGATACTGCTTCTGCAGGAGATCGAAGCTCTTGGCTCGATCCAATAGGCCAATCAACACTTCAGGTGTGACCCTCCGCTGGAAACTCGCGCTGCGGCCGGTGATTTCATCTTCGTAGAATGTCACCGAGCCGTACGGCTGGTCCGAAGCGGTGAAGCGAATCACGTAGGTCTTGTTCTTCCAGACCACGTTCACGCCCGCATGCGCATTTGGTTCCAGCGCGCGCACGCTGAAGAAATAGCGGCCCGGAGTGTACGCCAGGAGGACTGGCGCCGGCGTGTCAGGACTCGCCGACACGTTTGCGCCTTCCAGGCCCATGATCGCGGACGGAAACATCAACGTCGTCGGCACATCCCGGCTGATCGGCACCTCGTACACTGTACGCTCATCCAGCGGGAATTGCTTGATAACCTGCGTGTCCAGCGGATGAACGTCCGCACGGACGCAAAGCGCGAACGCGAGCAGTCCCACGCTCAATGAATGGTGTAATCGTAGGTCCATACCGCGAGGGGGTATCGCTTGTTCGCCAGCATGTTTGGATTCCGAGCGAACGTGAGGTTCAGTGTGAATTTCGGCGCTTCGGTGAACACCTGGTTCTCGAACACGCCCGTCCGGACGAGTTGCCCTTCCACTTTCACGAGCACGCGATCTTCCCGTGTGCGGAGCACATCCATTTTGAATACCTCCGGCTTCTGATGGATGTTCTTCAGCTCGAACTCGCTCTTCGTCACGTCGCGGTCGTGCTGCGCCTTCTGGTACGCGTCGGTGAGAAACAGCTTCTGCAGCACGTCTGGATAATCGAAGCCCTGCGGGTTCCGTTGAAAGAGCGCGAGCGTAGCCCACAGCGTCATCGCCTCGTGCAGTTCCTTTGCCTGCTCAAACCCGAGTACCGGTGAGATCGAGAAGGTCCCGGCGCCGTCGAGCACAACAACGCGTTCGCGTGAATTCGCCGCCTTGATGATGAAATACGGCTCCACGATGGAGAGCGCGACGGCGGCGCAAGCGATGAGACACCACGCACGGGCGGCGAATGCGTGGTCAGCAAACAACTTCGCCGGAGAGAATATCCGCACTTTGGCTGTCGGCGTAGGCCGGTTCCCGTTGCTGACTCTTGTCTGGCGCAAAGCCTCCGGCCTTTCGCCGAGTTCGGCGACTGATGAAACCATCGTTAATCCTCCCTTAGATACCTGGACGTGCTTCGATTCCTAGTGGCGGTGGGGGCGGACGTGGCGGCGCAACCGACGCGCTCGCCTGTGGAGCGAGCGCCGTCCCGCCGCGTGGGAACACGCGATCACCGACGCCGTAGATCATGCTGGCACCGCTACGCACCCAATGGGCGACGTTAGCAGAGGCGCCGCTGAACGCGTGCCCCTGCGCAAAAAGCATCTGCATCACGACTGGCGTCGCGAGCATCCCCACCAAAATCATAACTGTGGCGAGAATGCCGCCGATGAAAGACAGCAGCGGAGAATACATGGCGTCTCCGATCGTCGCCGGCGTGGGCCCAACCGCGTTTCGAAAATCCGTCCACACTGCGAGAGCCACCATGTTCGTCAGAGCGAACCCGACGGGCCACGCCAGTATGGCTAGAATCTGTTGGAAGAAACGTACCGTAATGCCGCCAAGGCCGGGAACCATCACACAGGCCAACATGAACGGGGTGATGAGGTACAACAGCCACCGGAGTACGTACTGCAGAATATGCATCGGCACCGTGATGAGGGTACCGATGTAGATGAACACGTTCGCGAGCGCCCGGGACACAGCCTGGTAGATCGATTCATTCAGGTGGCGCCAGGACCAGCCGGTGCCTTGGGGGTTGTCCGTCGTAGATTCACGAATGGCCTGCGATGCCGACGCAGGATTTTCCGTGTAGCCCGGGTCGACGAACTCAGAGATGTTCAGGAACACCTTCTCAACACGTGGAAACCACACGTTCTGGTAAGCGATCGCTGCGACGACGATCAGCGCCTTCACCAATACACCGAAAAGCTGAGATCCCTGCACTTGCCCCCGGGCCGCGTACGCGACGAGTCCCGCGACCATTATGGCAAATACGATGAAGCGAAATGCCGTAACGAGGGTCAGGATGTTGTTCTCGAGTGTTGGAAGGTAGATTTCCATGCGCTATGATTTCGGCACCGTCGGTGGCGTTTCGGTTTTCTTCTGGTCCGGCAAATTGAGGTCCAGCGACTGAGGCTTTCGTCCGATCTTCTTTTCGATATCTGAAACCGCCTTTTCAGCGGCTTGATTCTCCCGCACCGCTTGTCTCTCCAATTCGATACGTTGCCGTTCTCGTTCCTTTGCCTGTTTGTCCGCCTGTGATTCACCGCAACCAGTGACGAGGGTTACGATCGCGAGAGCCATTGAGATCGACGTGAGCTTAATCAGTGGGTGCATGGGTTTGCCGCACTTTCAGCGTCTTCATGTACGCCGAGATGCGCTGATTAGCTAAGTAGTCATTCCGTGCTTCTAGTTCCGCCTCAGCGCGTTGTTCCTCTTCCGAACGGCTGTCATTCGCTATTTTCTGGAGCATTACACCATCGACCTCGCGCCGCCGGGCTGCCTCAACATGGCCGAGCTGGCCATTCAACGCATTCAGTTTGGCCGACAGCTTTCTCACCTCGGCATCAGTATCGGCCGCTTTCAGGTCTTCGAGGGTGGCGGCAATCTCTCCCTGCAACACCTGCTCCCGTTGAGCAGTTTCCTGCGTGACCTGGTCGGTTAGATCCTGCTTGGCGTCGAGGACGGCGTACCGGCGGTAGATCATCGGATCGCGCGTCATTTCATTGCCGGCCAGATCGACGCTGCCGATTGCGCCGAACGTGCCGCTGGCCGTTCGCTTCAGGGAATACAGGCTGTCGACTGTGCCGACGATTGCGCGCTGAGCGCGGCCAAATTCGCGAACAAGATCAGGCCCACCGAGTCCTTCCAAAACCAGATTCGTACCTGCCGTCTTCGGATCGCCGGCCCAACGTCGCATGTCCGATGCGATGTTGATCTGCTGATGCAGAGCCTCGATCTGCTGCTGCAGGTGATTGATGCTATCGACCCACTTCGCGAGGTTCTCCGCCTGGATGATCCGGTTGTTGGCGATACTCGCCGCGTCTGTGACCGGGATTTGAGCCCGTGCGACAGCCGCAAAGGCCAGAGCCATGATCAAGGTAATATGTTTCATGGCCCGACAGGCACAAACGCGACTGACTCTTTCCGGATTACGCCGTCCTGGGTCGTCTCCGGTATGACGACCGGCATCATAGTCGGACGCGCCTCGGTCTTCGCGGCCCGCTGCTGTTCCTGAATGATCCAGTATTGCTGTTTCACGGCTTGGTTCATCGCGCGGTCATAGCCGCGCTTCTCCGCGTCGTTTTCGGCATGCTGCACCCCGCGTTCGGCGACTTTTGTCGCCAGGTATCCGACGGCGGCACCCGCAGCCGCTCCGCCGATCTTGTGATCCGAAACCTCGTAGCCGATCACACCACCGGTGCCGGTGCCCGCGATCTCCGCCACCCCTCGACCCATTCCGGAGCAGCCGGCACAAAGTAGCACCGTCACTCCGGCCATGACTGGCATCACGTAATTAAACTGCGGCCTTTTCATGAACTTCCTCCTTTTTCGACTGAACGTTGCGCACCGTGCCGCACAACGGCGGATCGATGACCGGCGAGTAGAAGCAGAGACTGGAGAACTTCTTTCCATCCGGTTGTTGCTCCGGCATGGGGTAATTCTGGATCGCGGCGCCGACCGACTCTGGTAGTCCGATATCCGCCGCGATGGCGTCGACATCGGTTCGATCGAACTGCCGCATCAGGAAGAACTGCTTCGAGTTCCCGATCACCGCCGGACGAATCCGCGTATCCTTGAATTTGCTGTACTGCTGCACGATTGACGCCGTCCAGCAGTTGAACTTCCGGAGCTGCGCGTACGACTCAGCGACGATCTTTTCACCCCCCGGAACGTCCAGAAACCGCGCGAGTTCCTCGTAGAGGATGCGTTTCCACCGCGGCCGCGGGAGCGAGATGATGTGCTGACGCGTGAACCCAGCGATCAGCAGCCCCGCCGCCGTCTTCAGATCATTTGCCTGCTCGGGGATGTACCCGAGTTCGAAGTGAGCGATCTGGCCGGTCAGCGAAATGTTCGTCCGCCCATCAAAGAGCTGACCGTATTGCCCATGCGCCGTCCATGCCGACAACAGCGTCGCGAGATGATCCACTTCGTCCTTTCGGTGCTCTTCGAAACGCGCGAACTGCATCAATTCGACCAGGCTGGTGTGAACCGGGTAATCCTCCGACGCATATTCCGCGTGCGCCGTCTGCATGACCATCCGCTCCGTTTGCGGGTTTTTCAGAAATGCGGTGATCTGTTCCTCGCTAACCGCGGCGCAGAATTCCAGTACTTCCGCGTCTTCTGCCGCCATCCGGTCGCGCAGTTCCGCGTACGCTTCGACTTCGGTCGTGCCGGCCGGCATGTGATGCTGCTTCCAGCGATGGGCCGCACAGGCTAGCCGCTGAATGCGGGGTAGCTTGTCCCGATTACGCTTCGACCATTCCTCAAACGTGTCCTCGTAAAGCTGGTGAATGTACCGGCCGAGAATTGCCTGCCGCACCTGCTGCGTCTCCGCTTCCGGCGCCTCGCCGATCATCCGCGACAAAAGCGCGATCGCTGTCGCCACCTGCAATTGGGCGAGCGGCATGCCTCCCGTATCGAAGTAGTTGATCGTCAGATCGCCGTCGGGATGCAGGATGATCGGCCGTTCGCCCATCGCGCGGGTGTAGCTTTCATACGAAAGTCCTTCTTCGATGATGACGGTGTAAGCGAAATTCGGCGCGGTCTGCTCCAGGAAGTCCCGCATCTGCATGGACTTTCCCGCACCGGTTGCGCCCAACAGCACCGCATGCTGCGGCGATGGCGGGTTGCCGAGGAACGTCCGGAGCCCGACCAGATTGTTCTGCGCCCCGTCGTAGATTGCCTCCGCGTCTGCGAGGTGGCCCGTGAATGTTGCCGAGAACGGCAGCATATCGGCGAGAAACGCATCCTCCGCGTACAGGCTGCGGTGGTAATAGCCACTGTGCGTCCAGCCTGGCCAAGAGGAGAAAAACAGCTTCTTCGCGGTCGAGGGGAGCGCGCACTCGTAGTACTGGGCACCACCAAGGTTGTTGATCGCGTTCTTGATCGCCGCGCACTTGGCCGAAAGCGCCACTTCGTTTTCGTCCCATACCCGGATCATGAAGGTCGTGTTGAACGGCCGGATGAATCCGGTCGAAAGCGACTCGATCTTCCGCTCCTTCTTCCCCACCGCGACGAGGAGCGAATGGCGTCCGTTGCCTTGGTACTCGTTTCGCAGTCGCTCGACCGCCTTTTCCTCGCGATCGACTTCACGCTTCGGCGGGAGCGGCTCGACGTTACACGTGATCTGATAGTCGAGGAAGGGAAGCCCGGTGAGGCGGTGGACGATGCCAGGATAGGTTCGGCTCGGCCAGCGTTTGAGCGTGAAGATCGTGTGGTACCGTCCGTCGAGATAGAACCCGACGTTTTGAACGCCGACACCATCGGAATTCCAGCAGTTCTCCTGAATCGTCAGCTCCGGATTGAATTGCGCGCTGAAGTCGTGATCGAAGCGTTCCGCGAGTGATGGGTTGAGGAATTTCGAGTAATAGGTGAAGTGATCGAGGTCGTCCATTGGCGTGACCGTCGTGTCCGGGCCGAAGATCGTCCGCAGCGTCAGGCCGAGCTCATCGAACTGAGACTTGAGCTGCCCAATCACCCGTTCGTAGAACGCGGCGATGGCGCCCGTCGAGCCAAGCGGAACGCCGGCCGTGGTGACCTCAGTCGAGAGAAACAGGACAAGCTGTTCGCGCCGCAGCTCGCGTCGTTGCATCATGCACCAGTACCGCTCGAATCGCTCCATGCGGACGCGCTTGATGTGCGGATGCGCGACCATTTCGGTTTCGCGAAAGTAACGCGTGAGTTCCTGCCGGTAATCCGAGCTGCAGGTCCACTGAAACTGTGCCCAGGTGCGCTCGCCAAGATTCGCGAGCAAGCTCCGGATCTTGTCCTGGTAGCCATTCAGCGTTGCGATGCTGGCGCCGCGCAGGTCCGGCGGCTGAAGGATGAATCCTTTCGCCGCGGTGCCACCCGTGTGAAGGGGCCCAAACAGAATCAGCCCCTCGGCGAAGAAACCATTAGGTGGACGCGTGCTCATCGCGGTTGCTCCCGAACGCGTGCGGTTGGCTGCCGTGGGCAAGCGACCAGCCTTCGCGGTTCACGCGTTGCTCGAACCAATCGGCGGCGTAGCCCGCCGGTTTGTTATGGCGAAGAAACACGACCCACGCGGCCGGAACGCCAAACACCGGCGTGGCGAAAACCAACGCGGCCAAAATGCCGAAGTGAAAAACCGCCGTGCAGACCACGTACAGGCCCATGGCAGCGACCAAAGCAACGAGGACGTAAACGAAGTCGTTGCCCTCGAGTCCGAACGCGCGCCCACGGCTGTCATTGACGCTGTTCGTGTCGGTGATCCGAAGCTCGCTCATGATCAGAACTGCGGTGTCAAAGCACCAGCTTGCATGCCGAAGATCGCAAAGAGCGCGGCCATGATGGACGCCGCACCGGCGATGATGATCCCGGAGACGATGCCCATTTTCCCATCCACGTCGCCTTTCGACATCATGTGGGCGCCGCCCCAAATCTTGAGCACGCCCCAGAGAAAGCCGGCGAGAAACAAGACACCCAGCCCGGCTTCGAACGCGTTGTGGAGGTTGCCCGCCACTTGGGCCAAAAGCGGCGGAGGCAACGTGCCGGCGTTGGCTCCCCGCGTACCGATCAGCATCAGGGCGATGCTCGACCAACCGAATCGTGTCATCTTCATTTCCGCGAGCGCTTCACAGCCACATGAGCCGTGTTGCACCACACAGACCGCGCGCAAGGCAAAGAAGCAAAGCGAACGCCGCGCCGTCTCTATGATATCTTGGGACGATTCGCGGATTCGACGCGGGCCTGCTGGAGAACCGCGCGCGGCGCATAGCCAAAATGCGTCCGAAACAGGCCGGTGAAGTGACCTTGATCGAGATATCCAACCAGGCGCGCGACCTCGCCAATAAGGTAATTGCCCGTGCGCAGGAGTTCCTCCGCGCGGACCATCCGCCGGCTGAAAATATACTCTGACGGCGTGATCCCCATCGCGGCTTTGAACAGCGTGCTGAAGTGCGGCACGGAATAGCCCGCGACGCGGGCAAGATCGTCCACGTGTATATCGTACGCCAATTGCGTCCGGACGAACTCCTCCACCTGCTTGATCAAGGCAGCGGTCAACGAGCGTTCGGGCATGGTCACCTCCCGACCGATGATCGCGGCGATCCGCATGGCCACGCTTTCAGCAACAAGCGCGAGCAGTGGAATTTCATTGGGCTCCGGCGCCAGACAAAGCTGCCGCAGCACATTCGCGAATTGCCACACGATCAAATCCTGCGCCGCGCTCGGCGTGGCCACGACCACCGAAGTGCATCGAACCGGTAGTAGCCGGCGGTGCAATCGTTGGTCCACCTGCATCACAATCGCGTCGCCTTCACGCCCCCATTCCCACGAATGCAACTGCCCGGGGCCGACCATCACGAGTGCCGGACCAAGCAAGGAGTGTTCGGCGATCGCTCCTCGTTTCGACCGATACCGCAACAAGCAACTGGCCGGTTCGAACAGGAGCGTCATTTGGAGCGTTTCGTGGGCGTGCTCCGCCACCGCACCGACCGCCGCGCGACCGCACGTGACGGACATGTTGCGCCCGCGGATCGGACTTAAATGAACTCCAGGAATTTCCGACGACGGCTCACCCGGTGATCGTCTCAACTCCGATTCTGTCGTGCTCCCCATAGCCCCTCCCGAAACGGTCCGAACCGACATGTCCGGTTCGCTTGTTGTTCGTCAGGTTAATTGCCATTTCCGCATCAGAAATCCTGCGCCGGTCGCATTCCGGTGACTTTATGACTCCCGGTTGAAGGCTTGGACAATGGCCAACAATCGCGCGGCATCTGGAGATTTTACCACGATGGCGTCGACGCCCAGTTCGCGATAACGCTCCGTGTCGGCCCCGCTCAGGGCCGCACTGTACACAATGACACGACCGGCAAAACCCACCTCTCGGAGCCGGGTGACGAGGCCGACGCCATCGAGGCGCGGCATTTCGTGGTCGGTGACGAGAACGTCGAAGTGCCCCGGAGCCTGGGTCAGCTTGGTCCAGGCGCTTTCGCCGTCCTCGGCGCGTTCCACCACGTAGCCGGCGGTCCGAAAGACCTTGGCCAAGGCGTCGCCCACCAGCGTGTGGTTATCCACGCACAGGATCGAGAGCGGTTGGTTTTTCGACGACACGATGAGCAGCGTTCGATTATTCTGATACAGAATAATTCTGGCCGGGAATAAAAGTAGGATGGGCGCGCCTTCAAGCGCCCCTTGAATTCTCGACGCAAACGACGCAACGTCACCGGCAAAAACATCCACCGCCTGCGAATCGCGGCCAGTCCGAAGATTACGCAGGAAGACATGGTGGGCCGTTTGGCGCGTCTCGGCGTCGAAATGAATCAGTCGCAGATTGCGAAGATCGAGAGCGGCGATCGGATGATCGCCGACTATGAGCTGATCGCCATCGCGCGGGCCTTGCGGGTGAAGGTGCAAGATTTGGTCGATTAGGCAGCGGGATTGAGCGCCAGACGGTCACGGGCGGCGGTGATGGTCGCGAGGCCGCGGGCCGGGCCGCCGGAGAGAAGGGCCGAAGCAATCGCTTCCTGCAGGTGACGCTCGATTGCGCCACGCATCGGGCGCGCGCCAAGGGTCTTGTGGTATCCCTCGCGCACAAGAAATTCCAGAGCTTCGGGCGCGACGCGGATCGCGTGACCGAGTTCACTCAAGCGAGCGCACTCGGCGGCGACCATCTGCTCGCAGACGGCGCGCTGCGTCAGGTAGTCCAGCCGCGCGAAAACCACCTTTTCGGTGATGCGCCCGTACAGCTCTGGTCGCAGTTGCTGACTCGCACGCATCAGGACGGTGCGTTTGACTGACGAGAACGGCGGCGAAGCCATGCCCATCACTTCGCGCGACCCGATATTACTCGTGAAAACGACGTAGAAGGGGCGGACGTCGACGCTCTCGCCGGTGGCGAGCGTGATGCGACCGTCCTCCAAAATCTGGAGAAACAGATCGAGCACCAGCGGGTGCGCTTTTTCTAGTTCGTCGAAGAGCAGGATACCCCGCTGGGCCGCGAGTACGGCGCAGCCCAGCAGCCCCCGGTCATCGCGGCTCCCTCCGATGAGTTTGTCGACTGAGTGCTGAAGCTGGTACTCCGACATGTCGAAGCGGATCGGCAGTGCACCGAAGAGATAGTCGGTGAAGACGTTCACGGTTTCCGTTTTTCCGACGCCTGTCGGACCAATGAACAGAAACGAGCCTTTCGGTCGGCGGGGACTGGTTAAACCCAGCTCACCACGCGTGAGCACCGACGCGACGATTTCGAGCGCCTCGGGCTGCCCGCGAATATGGGCGGCCAGGTGAGCAGGCAGCCTGCGCAGCCGGGCGGCGGAAGCCGAGTCAGTCAACTCGCATACCATGACGGAATCCTCCCATTCGGTTCACGGGGCGGCAGCGTCACCCGCCGGAAGCCTTTCTCGCAGTGCTGCACGACGGCCTGGAATTTGCGCAGCCGCCGAAATTCATGCGGCTCGATGAAGTATTTCTCGTCGGCGGTCCAGGAACTGGACCGGTGTCCGCCGGAGTGTCCGTAAGTTCGCTTGCGAATCGTCTTCTTGCCGATGGTGTCGGCGGCGATACGGGCACTGTCCTCGTCGGCCGCCTTGAACGTGATCCGATTCGCCATGTTCGCGATGAAAACCTTGGCCTTCTTCTCGTCGCCCATGGGCGGGATGAGCGAGGTGTACGCCTGGGTGTCGCCGATGAACGTCGCCCGTGCTTCACGAATCACGTCGACCACGTTGTAGTCGCTGAGCCCGTCCTCACTGGCCGTCACCACCTTCTGCGCCTCCCCCGCCCAGAAGATTACGAGGTTGTCCTTTTCACGCTGGAGAGCCGCCCGATCGAATCGCCGCAACGCATGCGTGTAGAACGCCAGCTTGAGGAGTGTATGAATGTACCGGCGCTCGACGGGGAACCGCTGCGGCACGGAGACGCAGATGATCTTGCCGCGATCGATGTCCGAGAGCGAAACGGTGGAGGGCTTCTTGGGACAGAAGACGGCGGCGATATCGGGGTGCGTGAAATACTTCAGGTAATTCGCGACCGTCGTCTTCACGCCACCGAGCTGCTCGGCGGGTTGAGCCAGCAGGTTCGTTTGGTAGTGCGTTGTCAGTTCGTCGATGTCGGGCGATTCCGATTTTCCGACCATCTCCATCACCTCTTTGAGCAGAGGCTCGGAGGTGAGCAGGTCGTACGTCATCTCCAGTGTGACGGGCAGACCGACCGTCGCTAGCACGCGTAAGGCGAACTCAATCTGCACCTGCGCCTGCGTTTTGAAGAAGGATTGCTCGGCGCGCTGGCCTTGCGCGGACGCAACATCGCAGATGATCTTCGCCTTCCCGGAATACGGCAGGTACGGGTCTTCGAGAAAGTTGAGCGTGTGGGGCGGTTCCCAGTCGGCGCCTGTGCCATCCGGCCGCACTTCGAGGACGATCAGATCGTCGGCGCGTCCGACGCGATCGAGCATCGTTGCGAGCGTATGGGCGTAGAGGCCTTTGTCGTCCACACAGACGCCGCCCCAGTTCGGGCAATTCCGACAGACCTGCCAAAGCATGGTGTTGACGCCCCCGAGCGTTTTGCCGCTCCCGGTTTCGCCGGTGATCAGCCAGCCACGACAGAAATCCTCGATCGTCCAGCTAAAGCCGGCCAGGCGCAGGATCACCGGCGAGCGTCGGCGCCGAACCGCCATCGCGGAGTAGAGTTGCCAGACCGACAGCAGCCCACACGCGATGGCGAACGTCCGCGTCGGGGTGCGGGACATCCAGAGGCCGAGCGCGCCGCATGCGCTGGCGATCGCGAGGAACAGGTTCGTCCACATACCCGAGGCTCACCGTAAGCCCGAAACCACGCCTGCGCCTCGGGCGGTTTGGGACAATGCGCGGATTCTTCGCGACAATTGCTGGATTTCAGCGACGGAGCGGGGTTAGCGGGACGTGTGCATATGTACACTTGACCTGCCGAGCCGGAGGCGTTCGATGCGATGGATGCCTTGGTTTCGGTTCCTCGATGATGCGCGCGTGACACTGCCGTTTCGGAACGGCAAGTGCGCACTCAATTTCGCCAACCTTGGCGGCGACGAAGGCTGGGGCTGGGTCGCCTATCGCGAGGGCGAGTACAATGCCCGGATCGTGCTCGTCCGGGCCGGCAACGTGGCGGGACTGAATGACGCCTTGCGTATCCACGGCTTCGAAGTGCCGGCAGGCGGTCCGGCGGAGAAAATCATGCGCGCGGCGGTGAAATGTGGGCACGCGGAGGAGTTGCCGGAGGAGAAACGCTGGCGCGAAGAATTGCTGCGCGCGCGGGCGTTGGCCACACGTCGTCAAAGCGCGAGTGTCGACGACGTACGGTTCGGAAAACGACAGCGACACTGACGCGGGATGCTGCCGCCTGCCCGGCCGCCGAGGATGGTGGCTCGCCCGTCAAGGTCGTGCTCCTGCGTCGCCTCCACCTTGACTGGCGGATCGGAGGGCGGCTGTTCCGGGCAGGTGGGGGTTTGACCGGCGTTAAGGAGAACCCGCGCCGCCGGGTTCGGCGTGGGCGGCCACCGAGATCGCATCGAGAAACGGCTCCGGGTCGGTGCTCTTGGCGTATTTTGTCGGCGCGGGCCGCACCGAGGCGAGCCGGAGCGTGGCCACGAGATCGGCGAGCGGGCCAAGGCAGCGACCGCGCAACGTGACCACGTGCGAACTGAAGGTCAGCGCCAGCTGCTCGCGGTCGCCGACCCGCGACAGGTGTCCATTCGCGAGCTGGTGCCAGGGAAAGATCCAGCGCTCATCGTTGGAGGCGATGACGACCAGTGCTGTCGCCTGCGGCTCGATTTGGTGGCACAGGTGGCTTTCGCCGTCCGCTTCGCTTCGCCGCCGATCGACGAGTTGTTGGAGCGAACTCATAGGCGTCGACGTTGCGCGTGCGCGCCGGCACGTTGACGTGCAAGGAAGCTAACGCGGTGGGTGGCGTCGATCGCCGCTCGGACGCGGCGGAGCCACGCCGGACGGGGAGCTTGCGGAATGGTCGATGCATCGAATTCGAGCGCCAGCGGGCGCGCGCCGGACCGCGCAATGTCGGCTTGGAGTGCTGCCTTGTCGGCGGTGAACACGAGCGCCCGCTTGCGACCGCGTGAGATGGAGACGTACCATTGGTTGCGGTTCGTGGCCGCGGACTGGCCAGCGTCCGAGAGCAAAACGGTATCCACGGTCTTGCCCTGGGAGCCATACGACGTGATCGCGTAGCCCAAGTTGAAAACGCGCTGCTGCGGCGAAAGGGTCTTTTCGGCGAAGGTATCGGTCCGGACGAGCAGCCGACCATCAGCGTGAACGCCGCGAACCGTCACGAGTTCGCCGTTGGCGCACCAGGCGCCTTCCGCCGTCCGCCCGTTGAACTTCAACTGGAGTCGGTCGCCGGACGCGATGGCCAGATCGACCGGACGCACGACCGCGATCCGATCCGCATACCGCAAACTCATCGTGGAACGGCGGCCATTCTTCAGGAGCACGAGACCCTTCTCGCCCGCCGCGACGACCGCGCGGACCTCTCCGCGGGAGTACCGGCCATAGCGGCGCACAAAATGTACGGCGAAATCGCCACGGTAGAACGCCGGATCACGGCGCTGCGCTGCCGTGCTATCGACCGCTTGGTACGTCGTGAGCGTCATGTCGGGACCGAGCTGACCGGCTTTGGCCAGTTCGCGGCGGACCGCCGCGTTCAACGCGTGAACCTCCGTCCAAGTTGGCGCGACCGCCAGGACCGACTCGCCCTTGCACTGCGCCGCCACGAATTCGCGGGCGACGCGGCGGTGACGGTCGGTGTCGCCGGCCTCGTGCACCCAGCCGAGCCGGTCCAGCGCGGCGAAGGAAGCTGCGGCATCCCCGGCCGCGACCGATTTGACCGCGGCGCGATAGCGTTCGATCTGCACCCGCTCTGCCGCCGAGGCGGCGCGCTTCGGGTCCTGTCGGCGGATGGTGGTGATTTCGGCGGGCACAAGCTGGCCGTAGGCTTCGATCGCGCGCAGCGCGTCCGAAGCCGCGACCCCGCCATGCTGCCGCGTGTCGCCGGACAGAATCAGTCGCGCGCCGGCCTGGCGCGCGAGGTGCACGAGCGAACGTAGGTCGCGGCCCCCAATCTGGCCGGCTTCATCGACGATGACCGCAGCTCGTTTCGGCAGTCCGCCGCGCGCGAGGACGGCGGCGAGCGTTTCGGCGGTCAAGCCGTCGCGCGTGAGGTCGAGCGCCTGTTGACGTTGCGGCGCGAGCACCAGCACGGGATGGGCCGCGGCGATGAGACCCCGATGGACTTCGCGCAGGGCAAAGCTCTTGCCAGTACCCGCGCCGCCGCGAAACAGTGTGATGAAGTCGCGGCTCGTCAGCAGGTGCCGAATCGCTCGCTCCTGCTCGTCGGATACCGTTGTGGTCGGTTTGAAACCCGGCGCGAAAGGGGCGTGAACTCCGCGACCATCGCGTGCGGCGAGCACCACCTCGAGTTCGCAGCGCAGCGCTGCGCGCGATGCCAATTTCGGCGACTCTGTCTCCCGCAGGTAATCGCGCGTGCGGAGGGCGTCGCGCAGCGCGCGAGGATCGAAGTCCAACCCTCGGCCACGGGCGAGCGCTGCGGCCAGAATTTCGTGTTCCGTTGCGACCGCCTTGCGCTCAAAGACGTGCTCGTCGGCCCATGTGAGCAGGGCAGCCACATCGGCGGGCGCGGGTTTGGACTGACGCGGCAGCGCTTCCAGGGCCGTCTTCTCCGGCTTCGTCAGTTGATCGAGCCAATACCCTCGCAAGCGTTCGGCAGTCGCATCCGCCACCTTGCGAGGCCGGCTCTCGCGCGCGACGCGCGCCCGCACCGCCGGCAGAGGTTCGCCCTTGGTTTGCCGGGCGAGCTGTCGTTTCGCCTCGGCATCGATTTGGGCCCGACGCTTGGAGAACCGCGCGAGCACCGACTCCGGAACTCCTTTGATCTCGAAATTGCGCGCGGTCGGTTCGATCACGTACCCCAATTTCCGGAGACCCCGGCAGAGTTCGTGAAAGTAACACTGCTCCGCCATTTTTTGGGCGCGGAAGAGTTCGGCGGCTTCCAACGCCTTCCACTGGTGTTCCACCGGATTAAAAGTGGCATTCAGGAGTACGCAATGGGTGTGCAGGTGCGGATCGAGTTCACGGCTTGTATCATGCCGGAACGCGGCGCCGACCACGTTACCCGTGGTCCGCGAAGCGAAGGCACCCCCCTTACGCACGCGGGCCAAAGCCAACGGCTCCAGTTCTGCCATGGCGGTCCGGACCGCCTCATCGTGTAGGCGCACGATCCGCCCATCACCCATTAAGGCGACCACCGACACACTCTTCGGCGGGCTGATCGTGAAATCGTAGAAGACGCGGCGGTTCGCGACGGACGCGCCATTTTGACGCCGATCGGTGTTCAGCCGCTGGGTCAGCCGTCGCCCGGTCCTGGGATGCCGGCCCTCACACAAGCGCAGGAATTCGGCCTCCGTGACCATGCCTCGCAAACCGAGCTTCTCGGCACCAAGTCCGAACCACTCACCGCTCACCGTGTGGCCCTGCGCGTAGTAGTCGCCCACGCACAGGTGTTCGCGGAAGTATGCCTTGGCATTGCGTAAGTTCAGTTGGGTTTTGGGACTCAGCATCGATTCAAGCCGACTCGGCGGCTTTCACTTATGAAAACGCACCGGCGTTTCTGAGGTGTAGGACACTCTTCTCCTTACGCTCAGCGTAAGGTTTCAAAATCACGTAAGTGGACACACGTGTGTCCGAGTTCGGCGCAGCGACCGGGCGCACCCCGTGCGCACTTGCGCGGTGACGAAGCACCGCGCGTCCCTTGCGACCGCCGGTTGGGAGGCCGCGGTCGCGCCGGTGACCGCCCCGCGGTCGGATCGTTCTGCTGCGCCCCTAGGCGGCTTGCCGCTGCAGCAGCGTCGCCAGTTGGCGAAGCTGGTTCGCGCCGAGTTCGCGCAGCGAAACCAGTGCTCGCCGGAGTCGCAGGTGCTCCGTGGCGAATTGGCACAACCGATCACGATCCCAGCCCAACTCGCGGGCACGCGCCGAAACCGCTCGGAACAGGTCCTGATCGTAGGCCGCCGGATCGCGCCGGCGGAGCGAGCGGCGGTGCAAGGCCCGTTGCCGCTTGAGAAAATCGACGGCTTCCAGGAACCGGGCCCGGGGTATCAAGAGGTACGAGGAAACACCAAACCGCCGCTGCAATTGCCGATGGACGGCGGCGAAGTTAGGAGTGCCAGCGCCGTCTGCCATCCGGTCCGCGACGTCCGCGATCAGGGCGCGAATCTGTCCCACCTGTTCGGCATCCAGGTGCGATTCGTCTGGGCGCACGACATTGCGGACGACGTGCCGTGGGGTGGAAATGAAGTCTCCGGCCACCACTTGGACATTTTCCGCGTCACCACCAATCGTGACGCTCTGGAGCGGCTGGGCGTTGAGGCCTCCCAGCATCGAAAGCATGGTTTCGGCCAGCCGCTTCACATCGGCGTCTTGATCGAGCGCCGAGGACTTGGCGACCTCCAACAGCATCGCGCGACTGAGCGGCAACGACGGCTCGGCGGTCGCGAGTTCGAGGAGATGTGCGTTCCGCGACTCCGGGCCGAACTTGCGTTTCAGATAAAACTTGGCGGCGTCGAATACGTCGCGGAGCGATTGCGACGCAACCGCCCGGATTGGCTCCTTCAGAAAGGTGGCGGCGGAGAGCAGCGCCGTCACGATGGTGTTCGTGTCCATGACACCCGAGCCGCGGATTCAACCGGAATCTGCGGCAGCGAGTGCAACGAAGTGCGAGCAGTCACATGCCGCGACGGAGGCAGGAACGGTCTACTTCCGCGCGTTTTCCCATCGTTTATGGGATGCTTCACATAAACCATGGTATGACGCGCGGAGAGTAATGTTTAGTGGTTCACACGCGCGGGGTCGCGCACGAGTAGCCGCCGGCATTTCACCGTCGCGGCAGCTTCACATAATCGCCGTCTAGGCGACGACCGTCGAAGACGCCTTCGCTGCCTTCACGGCCGCTTTCACATTGCCGAGGCAGCACGAACCCTGCGGATTGCGAATCTCGCACGAACAGAAATCCGATTTCATTTCCGCGGCGATGCGCTCGACCACGGTGGATTTGCCTGTGGCGGCCAACTCGTCGCGAATCATAGCTGGCGTGAAACCGAAACAATAACACACGTGTGCGTGTTCCGAATCCTTTTGCGTCACGGGGCGCCGAACGTCGCTCGTAGTCAGGACCGGGCCGTCGGCGGCAAAATAAACCACCGGACAATCAGGCGTGGCGCAGAAATGAAAGCCACCACCGTTCACCTCCGTCAGGAACTGCGGCTTGACCTGATGTTTGAGCGTCAGGGTCGAAACAGGCCGGCCGGCGCGTCCGCATTGAGGGCAAGGTGGCTTCGCCACTGCTTTTGCGGCGGACGACGCCGCGTTGTTTTCAGATGAGCAGCAGTCAGACATCGCAGTCAATTGATCGGCTCGGCTTTGAATCCGGTCGCGTCGATCTTTGCAATCAGGGCGCTGGCAGAAATCGTCGCAGGGTCGAAGACGACCTCCGCTTCCTTTTCTTCATAGCGCACGACCGCGGAACGAACTCCCGGAACTCGTTTGAGCGTTCCCTCAATGCCGTGCGCGCAGGCAACGCAATCCATGCTGGGGATGCGGACGCGAAGGACGCTGCCTTGCGCGGTCGCTCCCGTCGCGGCCAACGGTTGGCGTGCGGTGATTTGGGTGATCTGCGGAAACATCGCAACCGCGCCAACGAGGACCGTGCTGAAAATCAAGGCGCCCAGCGCCCAACGTCCGCCTTGTGAGGCTGCGCAGGTTGAGTCCTGGCTCGCGATGCGACGAGCGCGCAGCGTGAGCACCCAGGCAACGGCGAGCAGCACGGCGGTGGCCGCCAAAAATGCCGGCCGCCAGCGCTCGAACCAGCCGGCGGCAGCAAAGCTGCCGGCACCCGCAGCGAGCGCGAGCAGTGGTCCGATGCAGCAAAGTGACGCCGCGAGGGCGGACAAGAATCCGCCCGCCAGAATCCACGATTGCTTCACCGGTTGCATGGCGACAGGTTACACCCTATACCATAGTGTAAGGTCAAGACCGCCATCTGATGACAATCGGGGAACTCGCCAAACGCGCCGGAGTGAACGTCCAGACGATCCGCTATTATGAGCGGGTGAAACTCTTCGCCGCGACACACCGATGGCCGGGCTCCGGCTACCGCGACTTCGACGAGGACGCGCTGCTCCGGCTGCGGTTCATCCGTTCGGCAAAGGAACTCGGCTTCACCCTCCAGGAAATTAGAGAGTTGATTGATCTCAGGATTTTGCCGGGCGAGTCCTGCGGGGAAGTGAAGCACCTCCTCAAGGCGAAGCGGCAGGAAATCGGCGAACGCATGACGGAGATGAGACGACTGCAAAAAGCGTTGGACAAGTTGATCGGTGCGTGCAGCCACCGTCGCAACAAATCCACCTGCCCAGCTCTTTGGGCGATCATGGAACGCGCCGAGCTCGTCGTGAAAACATGAGCCCGGTGCCCGACCCCGAGTTGAAGGTAGAAGTGATCTGCGAACATCTGCCCGCACACTGCGGGGCGGAGCCGATCCTCCTTGGCATCCAACGCGGGCGCGAGGTGATCGATATTGTTCCCGCCGTCGCCGGGCGAGCTGTGTTCCACGCCGCGTTCAAGGTGGTGGATGCGGACGGCCATCTGAAGCTACTCGGCCCATTTGCCCAAGGAACGCCGGCCGAAAGGTTCTTTTACCTCTCGTGGGGCACCAAGGGAAGCGGCGGCCGGTTCGAAATGTTCCGGCGGTTGAAAGTGCATTTGCGACATCTCTCCTGGCGGAAGATAAAACCAGCCATCGTTCAACAACGACCGGTGCGCGTCACGCTGGACATGACGGACGAAAAAGGCGGAGCGCGTTGCGGCTCGGCCCACGACGGGACAGTCGCATGGCAGTATCCGCCGTGAAGCGAATCGATCTACAGCGCTTCAAGAAAAGCCAGCAAACGCGACGACGGATCGCGCCTCGGGCGGTGCGCCGGTGGTAGTTCTTCCAGACGACGCAGTGATTCCTCCTTCATCTTTAAGTCGGCTTCAACGTAGCCATGTGTGGTGACTGGATGCTCATGTCCCAGCCAGAGCGCGATGACCTCAAGCGCCACGCCGGATTGCAACAAGTGCATCGCACAACTGTGCCGGAACGAGTGCAGTCCAATCTTGCGGCCAGCGAGCGTAGGACATTGAGGCGTCGCACGCCGAATTGCCTGCTTCAACCGTAGTCGTGCCGCATGCCGCGTAATACACTCTTTCTCGGCGTTCACAAAAATGTGCCGGCCGGGTTGAAGCTGGTTCTCGCGACACCAGCGTTGAATCTCCGCAGCGGTGCGCGACCAAATCGGCACAACTCGTTCCTTGCGACCCTTGCCATGCAGTCGGACAACACGGTTCTGAACATCTTCCGGCTTCACGCCCAGCGCCTCTGAAATCCGCGCACCGGTGTTATAGAGCAGCACGAACAGGAGATGGTCGCGACGACCAATCCACATCGCGGTTTCAGTTGCGTTGAGAATGGCCTCGACTTCACCGCGGGTCAGATAGGCCAGAACTGGCCGCGTCGATCGTTTGATTGGAATGGCCAGCAGTCGCGACCCTTGGACGAACACGCCCGGCTCCGCCAAGCTGATCACGAAGCGGGTGAAGGCACGAATCGCGGCCAAGCGATGGTTACGAGTCCGAGGGCTGTTGGTTCTGGCGCGTTCAAGGTGATCCAGAAATGCCAGCACCGTGTCGGGCGTGAGGGAGTCGAGTGACAGTCGATCGATGGTGACCCGCAGATGCACCGACAGGAACCGGAGCAGGAGTCGGAACGTGTCCCGATACGCCGCGATCGTGTGCTGGCTCAGATTACGTTGCGCGGTCAGATACTCGGTAAAAAACCGCTGCAACAATACCGGGAAAGTGAGCCGAACTTGGTTTAGCATGCGGCGTGAAAGTTTTCAAAACGTGCGCCCGCACGGCGGAGCATCTTTTCGTCGGCCGAGACATACCACCACGTGTCCCCGAAATCCCGATGGCCGAGATACCGCGAGAGGAGGAACAGCCGGTGGGTCACTGGCGCGCGGTCGCGACTCCAGCGCGCAATATGTCGCGTGGCAAAAGTATGCCGCAGGTCATGGATGCGAGCCGCGGGTCGCTCGCCGTTAGGGGCGATGCCGACGCGGATGGCGCGGAAAGTGTGCTGCACGCTTGTGCGGCGCAACGGACGTCCCGCGCGGCCCACGAAGAACATCTCGCCGAATGGGTGCCTGCGCCACCGGAGATCCCGGTAACGGCGAAGCGCGGCAATCGTCGTCGCATGAAGAGGCAGCACGCGTTCCGGGCTGAACTTGCAGCGTCGGAGCCGGATCATCCCGCCATCGAAGTCGACGTCGGCGAGTCGCAACTCCATCGCTTCCCGCAGCCGCATTCCGGTGCATGCAATTAGGCCGATAAATGTCTCATAGGTCTGCGGTCGTAGCGGGGAGCGAAACGTGGGTAGTGCGCGCGCACGAAGCATCAACGACCGAATCTCGTCATCGGAGTAAATGTGCGGAGTCGCGCGCCGATACCATGGGCCGATCAACCTGTAGTCAGGGACTTGAACTCGCGGATCGATTGCCGCGCAGTATTTGGCAAGTCCCCGGGCCGACATCAGACGTTTGGCATAGTAGGTCGACGAGCCAGTGCCTGGCTGCACTGCCCATTTTAGAATCACGCTCGTTTGCAGCGGCTTTCCCGGTGCGATGCGCTGATGGAACCGCGCCAGTTTCGGGAGTGAGCGATGCTCGGCCTCGAGGACAAAGCCCAGTCTGCGCCGATGGGCGAGATATTGCCGGACGAGGACGGTGAGCGGCGATATCATCGTAGCGGCCACGGCACGGTGAGCGCGCGAAGGCCTACCGGATCGACCTTCGCGTAGATCGTTGTGGTTTGCAGATGCCGGTGCCCGAGGAGATCGGCGATATGCTTCAGATCGGCACCGCGTGCATGCAGTCGCGTAGCAAAGGTGTGACGCAGTCGATAGCAGCCAATCCACTCATGGGGAAACTTGCAGCGCCGGTATGCCGCCTTGATGGCATAACCCACCGCTCGTGAATCCAGCGAATTGCCAAGCGGGTCGGGTGCGTGACGAACAAAGAGTCGGTCGGAATCACAGGACGGTCGATGGTCGTCAACGTAGCTACGCAGGGCGGTCAAAACGCGACCGACAAGCGGCAGTTCGCGCTCATGCTTGGATTTGATCGCGGGAACCAGAAGCGTCTTTCGATTCCAGTCGACGCTCGTGAGCATGAGGTGAGCGACCTCTCCTGGCCGCAGGCCAAGATCAACCATGCACAGCGCGAGACAGTAGTCGCGAGCGCCGATGGCCGTCCGTTGGTCGAATGACGCCAGCAGCGCACGCCGTTGTTCGTCGGTGAGGATGGCTGGTCCTCTCGTCCGGCCGAAGTTGGAAAAACGGGGCACCGCTGAAACAAGATGCCCGGTGGGCTGACCGCGCATGTGCAGAAATCGAAAGAATCGTCTCAGGCGAACCAGATCGTGATTGAGAGTGCTGGTCTTGCGGCCGCGACCAAATGAATGCGCATAGCCCCAGATGTCCTTCGGCTTAACACGTCGCCAGTCAGCCTGACGTTTGCCGAACTGGCGCATGAGGTAACGAGTGAGGATATCGCGGTATCCTCGGCGCGTGGGCGGCGCCAAACCTTCATGGCGATCGAGGAACCCGATGAAGTCGTCTACCAGTGGCCGCCAAGGGTAGTCCGGCTCGGCGCGGGTTGGCGCGGGCTCGCGAAATCGAAACCAGCTAGCGAGACCCGACCTGTAATCCTTGCGGGAATACCACCCCCAATAGTCCGCTGCCGACGCCGCGAGCAAGGCGGGCGCGTGCCGGCGGCGCAGGCGAATGAGAGTCCGTCGCCGCTGCGCCAACCATCGGGCAGCGTGACTGACTGCCCATCGAATCCGCCCGATCGACTTTGCTGCGAGACCACGGTCACGCAAAAACTCCAAGAATGGACCGTCGAATAGCGCGCGGTCCGCGCGAGACATGCCAGTCGTGGAGCGAGATTTTTGCATCATCGTTCAACGGGCAGAAAGCCGGTTGAACATCTCGCCACACTTCCAGCGTGTTATCTTGTCAGTGAAGGCGCAAGCGCGCCGCTGCCCGCCTTCCCCAGCGCGATTATGTGAACTGAGGCTACATCCACGCGATGCTTCGTCGGTCGTAAATGCCCAGCGCGGGCTGACTCACTAAACATTACTCTCCGCGCGTCATACCATCGTAGCACGCCCGCCAAGGTAGTGCTCCTGCGTCGCCTCCACCTTTCCGCCGTCAGCTCACCTGTCGCGCGCGCATGAAGGCGCGCGCTCCGCCGCCGCGGCGTGGCTGGGCGTGCCCGCATGGGCCAACGCGCGGGCGGAGCCCGGCAACCGGACACGGTGTCCGGTCCGGAGATGAAGCTCGTGCGTCGGCACAATGAATCAGATCTCATTCGAATTGGGCGACGCGGCCAAGGTGGAGTTTGCGATGGCGGTGAGCGAGCGACCGCAGAACCGGCTGGAAAACTTCGGACCCGCGGCCTTGAGCGATACTGAACTTCTGGCGATGACGCTTCAGGGGAATGGCATCTGCCCCGAGCTGGCATTGCAGCTCGCATCACGGCTGATCGTTGCCGCAGGTTCGGTGGCAGGCCTGCTTTCTTGGACACCCGACGATTACCGCCGGATGAAAGGCATCGGCCAGCTCAAGGGATCGCAGCTCGCGGCGACAGCCGAACTCGCGCGGAGGATGATGCTTCGTTCGCAACCCGTGGCACCACTCCTGAATCGAGCGGACCTGGTCGCGGCGCATCTTGCTCCCACGGCAGCGGGCCTCGAAGTCGAAAAGTTTTGGGTCCTGTGTTTGAACAGGAAGAACCGGTTGGTGAAGCAGGTCGAAATCACGACCGGGACGGCGACGGCGGCGCTAGCGCATCCGCGCGAGGTCTACCGCGCCGCGATCCGTAATTCCGCCGCAGCAATCATCTGCGCCCACAATCATCCGAGCGGTGATCCGTCACCGAGCGCGCCGGACGTGCAGGTCACGCGCCAGCTCCGTGAAGCGGCGAAGACCATCGACATCGAACTCCTCGATCACGTGATCGTCGGCCGCAGCGATGCCGATCCGCAGGGCCTGGGCTACTTCAGCTTCCGCGAGGCGGGGATGCTGTGATCTTACCGCACCAGCTCCGCTAAAGGTAAACTGCCCTAAGCCACGCCTTGCCGAGAATATCCAAAGGGCGACCAGTGCTGACCATTTCCCGCAGCTGTTTACCAGTGACAGGCACGATTAAGGCATCCTCCCGAGAACCTCGCAGCATTTCTTTTCTGATCGTATCGGTAAACCCGTTCCACGACACCAAAAAGCCGAGTGAGCAACGGCCTTTGCGGTTCAAGATTTTCTCTCGAAATGTGACGAAATCGTCTTTTCCGCATTTGCCTGTCCAGTTCTTACATTCGACGAGAAACAGCACCGACTCGCGCTTGAACCGTACATCGTCGCAATCATTCAGGACTGTGAGATCAATTTCTTCGGTTTCCGTTCTCACTCGATCCGTTACGGTCAAACCGCGAATCGATCCGAACAGTCTCGCGACCAATTCCTCTAGCGAGCGCCCTTTTTCATCTGTCGTTTTCGCATTTTGGACAGCTCTAGAAAGCTTGTTGAGGGAGATTGTCCCCAATCCCGAAATGCGTTGCCCGATTTCCGTGGCCAGCGCGCCGGCCTTTAATGACGCCTCTTCAGCTGGCTCTTCAAGCTCTGCGATTCGCGACTTCACGATCTCGAATGCTTCACCAAGATTCCGAGGCAATTCATGAAGTTCGAAAATGAGATTGATGACGCTCGAATCTTCCTCGTCCCAATCCAAAAGCTCCACGTCTCGATGCGATCGCTGGCGCGTTTCAATACTTCGTCGAACCAGGTCCAAGTAGTGGGTCATCCCAAGCGGCTTCTCCCAATATTTGCGAAACGAGCTATAGTCGCAGTGCGCTGCAAGGTCTTTTCCCAGCCTGAAGAAGTGACCGTCCCACACGACCCTCGCCACGTTCCCGATCGTTTCACCTACTCCGATGAGTGCCCCTTTAGGAATATCATCGCAGTTTAGGTGGCGTAACGCCTCCTCCGGCACATGAGTGGGCTCTTCGAACTCATCTTCACCTGAGGGCAACAACTTCAAGGCTTCAGCTCTCGTCATAGCGTGTCGGCAGCAATCATAAGCTGCGGCAAAATCTGATGTCGAGGGACTGATTAAGAACGCCTGCCCGCTGGTTCTCCCAGCCTACCACGCCCGGCAAGGTAGTGCGCTGCGCGCCTCCACCGCGGCCGGCAAGCCGGCCTTTGCCTGGGCGTGCTGACGGACTGGGAGAGCGGGCTGTCGACGACATCCCGGCACGACGCCGGAGCGGAGATGCCGCCCGCGACCTCGCCCGTTATGCAAATCAACGAAGCGCGTTTGAACTTCCAACTCGTCCACTTCGACGCCGACGAACGGCTCGTCAACACGCAGCAATTGCTCCGCTACCTCACCGCCGGCCTGCCCGAAGAAATGCCGGAAAGTTTCTGGATCGTGGCGATGAATCCAAATCGCCGGCCGATTTGCCGGATGCAAATCAAGACCGGAGTGCTGGTGGCCTGCCAATGCCTCGTGCCGGACGTGTTCCTCGCATTGCTGCTAGCCGAAGCGAAATCATTCGCCTGCCTGCGGACGCAGATCGACGGGCCCGTACGGCCAAGTCTGGCCGATGGACGCCTCCTCTGGAGCCTCAAGGAAACCGCCAGACTGATGAACATCGAATTCGTGGATTACTTCATCGCCCGCTTGGGCGGTGCGGGTCACTATTCGTGGCGCGAAACTGATCGGCACGCGGCATAGCTGTCCGCTGTCCCATGCCAGCTTCAACTTTGTGCGAGCACAACTGGCCACGCCCCTCGCCGCTGAGTTTGCGTAAGCTTGCGAACCAGCTAAACAGTCCGGGCTATGGCAGCAAGGCGACCATTTTCGGACCGAGCCGGTGAGCTTGCCCGAGAACAAGGTCGTGGACCGGCACAGTGACTTCCGTTCCCCCGACATTGATGAAGCCGAAAATATCCTGTTTGCCGCCGAGAACGAGCACCGCCTTTCCGCCCGTCATCGTCTTTACTCGACCGATCCGATCCCCACACGCGTTTATCACGACCGCGCCTTCGTATTGCTGTCGTGTATATTGGTCGGGCTTTACGGTCAATTCACCTCGACCGGTCGGTGATTCCGCAGCGATGGCACCAAGTGCCTCCTGGACGGCTTTGACCGCTACGGTGTGCTGGTGATTTTGAATCGCATTCCGAGCGCTTTCGATTGCGCCAAGCGGTGTCGCGAACAGCGGATCGGCGGCAAAGTTGCCGACGCGGGCAACGCGACGGGCTCCGTCCAGGGCGCGGGCCAAGTCGGTTTGGTTTCCATTCTGCAGCGCCGATTTTGCGAGCTGGAGATCCTGCTGTACGCCCTGCTGCAGTGCGCGAACGGTGTCAGTCGCGGCTAATCCACTCTGGCCGCGCTCGATCGGCTGAGCCGTCCGGTAACTCCAAAGGGCCGCCATGCCCCAGAAGGCCAGAACACCCATCACCAGCATTCCGATGAGCGCAGTGATCAGTTTTGTCGGGTTCATGCGCGTTCAGGACATGCCGTGTTTCCAGCCGATCTTCACCAGTATCCAATTCATTGGGTAAGTTACGACAAACCCGACGAGCAGACCGAGCGAACCGAATCCCCAAAATGCAAACGTCATTGGATTGGGTTGTTCGCCGACGACGAGCGGTGTCACAAACGCCATCACCGCGCCCATGCCGGCCATGACAGTCATCATGGAGAAGAACTCCGCGCGGCCCCCCATCCAGAGCGCTTTGGGGACGCTGTCGGTCATTGATGACATGGCCTTATACTGAAAGATGAACCAACCAAACGCGAAACCCACTGCGTACTCGAACCAGAACTCCTGCCAGAAACTGAGGCCGATCAAGCGGGAGATCACCATTGCGGTCATAATCCCGAGTCCGTCGCCACCAACGCAGTGAATAACAGAGCCGGTCACCTTCTTGAACATGCTATCCACGTACCGGTGATGCAGCTGCTTTTGCTCTTCTCCCGCCTTTTCTCCCACGTGAGGCGGCCGGCACGTCCACAGGTACAGCCCGATACCGATGATCGAGAAGAATAGGATGATGATGGGCCAGGCCCACTTCAGAGCGGGATTGACATTCACGTTAACGCGATACGCATCGAGCGCCACCCATACGGCTCCGCCCAGCCCGATTACGTACCACGAGATCACGAACCAAGGTTGAGCGAGAATGCTAACGAATGATAGGTTCATGACGTGGCGGCCTCTTGGCAGTCTGTACCGATAGCAGAGCCAACCGACCAAACTCGATCACGTGAGTTCGCGCGAAACGGCGTGTCGAAAGAATCCTGACCAAAATGTCAGAGACGCCCGGTTTGCATCGGTGGCTCATCCGCTCCCCGGTCGCTAATTTCGAAAACCACCGAGGAACAAAACCGGAACTTTTGTCATTCCGCGCGTTTGATGCGGTGACGAATGGCACCCCGCCGACGAATCACGATGGAGGGATTAAATTGTGGCATGCCTCCTCCATGATCGCGATTAGCTCCGTACGGACTTCTGCCGCGATCTGTTCGGCGCCTTTTTGGGCCGGCGCAAAGAGGGCCAGCAGCGCGCTTGGATCGATCGTGGTTAGCACCGTTTCGTCGCCCTCGGAATACGCGCTGATCCGGCACGGCAATGCGGCGGAGACGCCGATGTCAGCGCTGAGAATGCGTTGCGCCTGCTGAGGATTGCAGACCTCGAACACCGAGCATGCCCGATCGAAGGGGACCCCCTTGCTGTTCATCTTTTCTTTCAAATCATGCACGCCGAGGACACCGAACTTGTGCTGGGCGGCGATGGTCGGCAGTCGCGCACAAACGTCCTGAAATGCCGCTTTGAAGTCCGAGTGATGGTAGAGTTTTTCATCGCTTAATTGGGTTGATTGTCACGTGGGCGAACGTGAGCTATGTCGAGATGCCTCCGAAAGAGAGGCCTGCCACCCTGATTGCCCGGGTGCCACACCGTTGTGAACCGTCGGCTAGAGTCGTACGCTGCGCAATCGCAGTGCATTCGAAATGACCGAGACGGAAGACAGCGACATCGCGGCTCCGGCGATAATCGGGCTCAACAGCAACCCGAAGAAAGGATAGAGCACGCCGGCCGCGATGGGCACTCCGACTGAGTTGTAGATGAAGGCGAAGAAGAGGTTCTGGCGGATATTGCGCATCGTCGCGCGCGAAAGGTGAATGGCCTTCGCGATGCCGCGCAGGTCGCCTTTCACGAGCGTAACCGTGGCGCTCTCCATTGCCACATCAGTCCCGGTGCCCATGGCGATGCCAACGTCGGCGGCGGCCAAGGCCGGCGCATCATTGATGCCGTCGCCGGCCATCGCCACGCGGGCACCTTGCCGCTTGAGTTCCTCGACCAACTGAATCTTCCGCGCAGGATCCACCTCGGCTTCGAACCGATCGAGACCGAGCTGCTGTGCCACCGCCGAGGCGGTATGTCGGTTGTCGCCCGTCGCCATGACGATCTTGATCCCGAGACGGTGCAGGTCGGCGATCGCCTCGCGTGTCGTCTCCTTGATCGGATCGGCCACGGCCAGCAGCCCTGCCAGTCGGCGTTCTACGGCGACGAACAGCACCGTCTTTCCTTCGGCCTGCAATGTCGCCGCGCGGTCGACGGCCGATTGCTCAATCTTCACGCCCTCCGCTTCGAGGAATTTCGATTTCCCGACCGTCACCCATCGACTTTCGAACCGGCCCGCGACTCCGCTGCCGGTGACCGACCGGAACTCCGCTACGTCGCCGAGCATTAGTTTCCGCGCCTCCGCTGCGCGCACCACGGCCGAGCCTAGCGGATGTTCAGAGGAACGCTCCAGCGACGCCGCGAGTTGCACGAGTGACGCTTCGTCGGTGTCGCCGAGGGGCACGATATCGACGAGCTCGGGACGCCCTTCGGTCAGGGTGCCAGTCTTGTCCACCACGAGCCAATTCACCTGCCCGAGAATCTCCAGCGCTTCGGCGTTTTTGACCAGCACGCCTTCCTGCGCGCCGCGACCGACTCCAACCATGATCGACATGGGCGTCGCGAGACCCAGTGCACAGGGACAGGCGATGATCAGCACGGCAACGGCGTTGACGATTCCGTGGGCGAGCCGGGGATCGGGACCGAGGAAGAACCAGATGACGAAAGTAAGGGCCGCAATCGCGGCAACCGCCGGTACGAAGACGCCCGCCACTTTGTCGGCGAGGCCCTGAATGGGCGCCCGGCTCCGTTGGGCCTCCGCGACCATCGTGACGATCCGGGCGAGCATCGTTTCGGCGCCGACCTTGTCGGCGCGAAATACGAAACTGCCCGTTGTGTTTACGGTCCCGCCGGTCACACGGTCGCCAGCCTTCTTTTCGACTGGCATGGATTCGCCCGTCAGCATCGACTCATCGACCGAGGACGAGCCCTCTTCAACGATGCCATCGACCGGCACTTTGGCGCCGGGTCGGACGCGCAGACGTTCGCCGGGTTGCACGTCGTCCAGTGGTACCTCGCGGTCGCCATGTTCCGTCACGCGCAGCGCGGTGGGAGGTGCCAAGTTCAGGAGCGCCTTGATCGCGGTAGAAGTACGTGCGCGGGCGCGCAGTTCGAGCACTTGACCCAGCAACACCAGTACAACGATCACAGCCGCCGCCTCAAAATACACATCTACGACGCCGTGCGGCCGCATCGCCGGCGGGAACACCGCGGGCAGAAACAATGCCACCGTGCTGTAGAGCCACGCTGCGCCAACTCCCAGCGCGATCAGCGTGAACATATTCCAGTGTCCGTTGCGAACGGATCGGACACCGCGGAGAAAGAAGGGTAATCCCGCCCACCACACGACCGGAGTCGAAAGCGCAAACTGCGTCCACCGGCTGACGGTTCCGTTCGCTACGTGCGCCCAGGCCGGCACCACGTGAGCCATCGCGAGCACGAGAACAGGCAGCGCCAGCAACGCACCAATCCAGAAGCGGCGCGTCATCGTTCTTAGCTCGACGTTCTCTTCTTCCGGGGAGCCGCCAGCGACCGTCTTCGGCTCGAGCGCCATGCCGCAAATCGGACATTCACCCGGGTGATCCTGCTCGATCTGCGGGTGCATCGGGCAGGTCCAAGTGGTCTTGGCCGATTCGCGGTAAGCGGGGTTTCGCTCCAAGGCCATTCCGCACCTCGGGCAGTCACCGGGTTTGTCGCTCACCACGCCCTCGCACATCGGACAGTAGTACTTCGCGTTTGCGGCGGGCTTCACCTCGGAGTGGTGATGGTCGTGTCCGTGCGCGTGCATGTCCTCGTGCCCATGCCCGTTATGGTGATGGCCGCAGCAACTCTTTTCTCCGCCTTCCGTTGGAGCGGGGTTTGCCGGAGAATGCTTGTGATGCTCGTGGTTCATACCCGGCTGACGGAGCTAGGCCGAAACTCTTACACTTTTTCTTTGCGTACCGGTCGCTTCGTTTGGTCGCAAGCGCAAGCGAGGCAATGTTCTTTGCTGCAAGCGCCACAAAAGACTTCGAGCCGGCGGCGCAAGGCCGCTCGGGCTCGGTGCAACGTCACATTCAACGTCGCCGCCGACATTTTCAGGTCACGGGCGACCATGACTTTCAATTCACCATTGAGGTCAATCCGCCTCAGAATTTCGGCATATCGCGGCTTGATCGAAGGCAACAAGCCTTCGAAGCACGAGCAGACGGCCCGCTCCCAATCGCGCGGTGCGTGGTCTCCCGCGGAATCTAGTTCAGGCGAAAGACGGTCTACCTTCCGGGCGTCCGCGGCTTGATGGCGAAAATGGTCCGCGATGGCATGCCGCAAAATGCGGTAGAACCACGGCACGACCCGCTCGCCACGCCGCAGGCTTTCTCCGCGTTGCAGGGCGCGCAGCAGGCTTTCCTGGAGGAGATCATCCGCGGTCGATTCACTCCCCACTCGGCGCGACAGAAAGCGGTGGAACGCGGCGCGCTCCGCGACGAGTGCGTGAATCGCCGCGTCTGAAAGAGCCGCTGCCTGTCGTTGGACCGAAATCTTCAAGTCACATGGACGCAACCCTCACGCGTGCGTTGACCGCGCCGGGGGTGACGGACGTTGCTGATCCGTTTCCACACAGCTCGATCTTTTGGCCGCGCGCCTCCAGTTGCGCGGTCTTGGCCGCGAGCGCGATCCCATCGCGCGTCAACTCGTCGTCGCTCGCGGGAAGGGCCAGCGTCCCGGGCGGCGATTTGAACCAGCCCGGATCGGAGCCGTCAGCCGGAAGCTCTTCTCGCACCTTCACGATCGTGAACATTCCACCCATCGTGACATAGTCATACTGACCGTGTCCGCCCACCATCGGCAGCGAGTTTGACGGCACGGGCATCCCCATGTCGCCCATATCGCCCATGCCGGTTTGCCCCATCGCCATATAGCCCGGGACGAGCTTGTGAATCTCCTGCTTCACTCCCTCCGTATCCATGCCGATCACGTTCCCGAAGGTGTGGCCCATCTGCGTCATGACGTGATGCAGCATGTGGCAGTGCATCACCCAGTCGCCTTCCGTGGCGATGAACTCGATCGTCCGTGTGCTGCCGGTGGGCATGATCACGGTTGTTTCCGGCCATTGCGCCGAAGCGGGGATTTCACCGCCGTCCGTTTCCACCACTTTGAAATTATGGCCGTGGAGGTGGATCGCATGGTGGCTCATCGAGCTTAGGTTGCCGAGGCGGATGCGAACCCGCTCACCTGCCTTCGCGAGCAGCGGCTGCGTGCCGGGAAACGACCTCGCATTCATCGTGAAGACGTTGAAATCGGTCATCTCGTTCGGATCGGGACGCCGGGCGCCGACCTCGATTTTCCATTCGCTCAGCATAATCGCGTAGTCGCGATCAGGCGGCGGCCGGTCCGACTGTCGCGGATGAATGATGAAAAGCCCAATCATGCCCAACTGCATCTGCGTCATTTCGTCGTGATGCGAATGATACATGAACGTGCCGTGCTGCTTGAGCGTGAATTCGTACTTGTAGGTGTCCCCCGGTTGGATCGCCTTCTGCGAAACACCGCCGACGCCGTCCATACCACTCGGCACCAGCACCCCGTGCCAGTGCACCGTGGTCGGGGCCTCCAGACGATTGGTCACATAGATGCGCACGTGATCGCCTTCCACCGCCTCGATCGTCGGGCCGTGCACGCGCCCATTGTAGCCCCAGCAATTGGCCACGAGCGCCGAGTGGCCCTCCAGCGCCGGGATGAATTCATGCGTCACCGGTTCGGCAATCAGGTGAAACACCTTCACCCCATCGACGAGTTTCCACGGCAGCGAAATGTTGTTCGGCGTGATGACGGGTTTGTATCCCAACGGCCCTGCCGGGACGAATGGCCGGGTTGAGCCATCGCTGGTCGGACTCCCGGCCATTTCGCCAGCGCTGACGAGCTTGGCGACCGGAAGCGACACGGCGGCGGTGCCGAAGAGAGCAAGAAAGTGGCGGCGGTTAACGGCAGTGGGCATGGATTGTTTCCTATGGCTAGGGGACAACGAGCTGCCCGCCGACGGCGCGTTCGAGTTCGACCCGGGCGAGCCAATAGTCGCGCCACGCTTCGATGCGGCCTCGCTCGGCTTCGAGCTCCTGCTGTTTCGCGAAGAGCAGCTCATAGTTGCTCCGCTGCATCGCGTTGTACTGCAGGAGCGTTTCCTTTGAAACCGCACGGCGCTGCGGCACGATGGTGGCGTCGTAATATTCGGCGGCGGTTCGTGCGGCGACGAGTGCCGCGCGGGCGGCGCGGACCTCGGATTGGACATCAACTGCGAGCGCCTCGTAGTTCGCTTCGGCTCGCCGGAGATCAGACGAAAGCCGCGCGATATCCGCCTGCCCCTGATTGAAGACGGGCAGAGCCAACTCGACGTTCGGACCGGTGACGTGGGTATGGCCGCCGGTTCCTCCCGGTTCCCGTTCGGTGTCGATACCCAGCGTGGCATCGATCGGCAAGAAGCGCGTCGTTTGTTTGAAAGCGAGGGCCGACCGAGCCGCGGCCACCTCTGACTCGGCCGCAGCCAGGTCCAGCCGCTGTGCGATGGCCGTTTGTTCAAGCGAGTCGGATTTCGTCTCCTGCTCCGGTGGCGTCGGCAATCCGGGTGTCATCTGCCAATTGATCTCGTCGCCCGAAAGCCCGAGAAGGCGGTTCAGTTTTTCCCGGTCGTCCTGCAAGGCCGCGTCCGTGCGGGCAAGTTCGAGCTGCGCCTCCTGCATGGCCGATTGTTGGTTCAACAGGTCCAGTCGACTGATATTGCCGGCATCGAATTGCCGCTGCGCGAAATTCACGGCGGCCTGATTGACCGAGAGAATGGCGGCCATCCGGTTCCGAAATTCCTCGCGGGCTTGAATTGCATAAGCGGCCTTCTTGGCGTCGGCCATGAGAGCGAGCGCTTCGTGCGCGACCTGCTTCTGCGCGATGGCCAGGTGTTCGCCCGCGAGCTTTTTCCGCACGGGAATGAAGAGCGCATTCAACACCTCGAACGAGAGGTTGAATTCTACGTTCGGCGGGCGCGGTTGTTTATCCGGCCATCGCACGCTGGCGGAAAATGACGGATTGGGCAGCCGCGTGGCCGCGAGGAAGTCTGCCTCCGAGATACCGATCGTTTCGAACGTGGCGCGAAGTCGCCGGTTGTTGAGCAGAGCGACCGCGGCCGCCGTGTCCGGCGTCAATTCACGTTTGAGCAGCGCATTGACCTTTTCGTCCGTCTGCTGCTTTTCCGCCACCGTATGAGGCCACGCGGTATCCAATCCGGATCGCGTGGAGACGTCTTTCTGTACGACGTTCGACGAAGCGGGGACGCCAGCGCAGCCGGCAAGAATGATAGCGAACCCTGTGGAAAGAATGAAGCTGGCCGGCCGGATCATGGGTGGGACAAGGGCGAGATAGCGGTCGGGGAAGCGGAACTCACGTTCATTCGCCGGAATGCGCTTCCGAAATTGCCAGCCAATCACGTCCCCACACCAACTCACCCCCGAAATAGCCCGCGGCGATCACGAGCAAGGCGGATGCGAAGATGACAATGCGCCGAGCGTAATTCCAAGGACCGTTCACCGGTCGGACCGACCACAACCACCCGATTGTCGAAACCGCAGCGGTAGCGACGCCGAGCCACCGGTGCCACTGCAGCAGGACGCGTTCGTCGGATCGGATGTGTTCGTGTCCGGCGAGGAGCCAGCCGCTGCCGGCCGCGAGCACCGCCGTGATCGCGCCAAAACCAAACATCCAAACCGCCAAGCGCCCCAGGAATTCCGAATCGCGGAACACGCGCACGCCTTCGGCCGCCGCGCCGAGGATGAGTAGTGCGAGCGGAAAATGGAGGATCAGCGGATGGAGCCGGCCAAGAAATTCCGCAGCGTGGGTCATGCAGAACCAAAGCGGCGAGCCCGGTGCTCGCCGCGAATGGGTGGGAACGTGGGATGGGACGAATTAGTGTTGGTGGCCCGCGTGAGCGCCGGTCCCGGCCTTCGCCTCATCGAGCTGCTTCAGGTACTTTTGCGGGTCCTTATTGAAGTCCTTCACGCAGTCCTTGCAGCAGAATGAAACCAAGCGATCGGGTTTACCTTCCTCGCGCCAGACGTAGTCGACCGGCTTTCCCATGTCCGCCCCCAGCTTGTCGCCGGAAACGAAGCAGGTCGTGCTCGGATACTCCGCCTTGGCCTTGGCGAGCCATGCGGCGTCTTTTTCCGTCGCCGGGACAAGTTCACCAGAGGCTTTGGCCGCCATGGCGTCGTGATTATGGCCCTCGTGCGCCAGCGCGGCATTCGGGAGCAAAGCGGCGCCGCTCAGCGCCAAAGCGAGCGAAAACAAACGGATGGATTTCATAGAGTGGTGGGAGTTATACGCCGGTGGGGGGCCTCCCCCCTCAAAAATTCTCCACTTTTGCCCGATGGCTAGGCGTTCGGCATGGCAGGCGAGTGTAATGTCGTAGCCGGACTAAGCCCCACCAATTGAGGCGAATGCCGTCCTATGGTGCTTGTTGCGATCCGGAAGTAGGTTGGGGCGTGCGCCGCCATCCCTCGCTCGCCTTATTGCTCACCGTGTCTCTGGTCGTTGCCGCTGTGCTCAGAGGGCAAGGAATGGACCACGAGCACGCCGGTCAAAGCGCGCCGGGATCAATGACCCAGCCGATGCCGAACATGCCGGGCATGACGTCAAACCAGACCATGGCGGGAATGAGCATGGAGTTCGCGGGCATTCCGAACAGCCGGGATGCTTCTGGCACGGCGTGGCAGCCCGACGACACACCGATGCATGCCCAACACTTCATGGCCGGAGACTGGAGCCTGATGGCGCACTACAACGCCTTCCTTACTTACGATCATCAATCGGGACCGCGCGGAGACGATCAGTTCAACTCGACCAACTGGTTCATGCTGATGGCGACGAAGGCGAATGCCGACGACGAGCTGACGTTCCGCGGCATGTTGAGCCTCGAACCGGCCACCACGACCGCACGTGGGTATCCGTTGCTCTTCCAATCCGGCGAGGCCTACAACGGTCGCCCGTTGGTTGATCGCCAGCATCCGCACGATTTGTTCATGGAACTAGCCGCACGTTATCGTCGCCGCGTCAGTGCGGATAATGTGCTCTCGCTCTATGTCGCGCCATCGGGCGAGCCCGCGCTGGGACCGCCGGCGTTCCCGCACCGCATGTCGGCGATGGATAATCCCGCCGCGCCGATCAGCCATCACTGGATTGACTCGTCGCATATTTCTTTTGGCGTTCTCACCGCCGGGTGGGTTCACGACAAATGGCAGCTCGAAGGCTCCTGGTTCAACGGGCGCGAACCCGATCAACATCGCTGGGACATCGAACACCCGAAGCTCGATTCCTATTCCGGGCGCTTCACTTGGAATCCGACGCCAGCGTGGAGCGCGCAAGTATCCCACGGGTACATGAAAAGTCCGGAGGAACTGCACCCCGAAGATCCGGTACGACGTACGACGGTTTCGGTTATGAACCTGACCAAGTTGCCAGGCGAACGACATCTCGCAACGACTGTCGCTTGGGGGCGCAACGACGAGCACGGGTTCAGCGACGCGTATTTGATCGAGAGCGATTTCATGACTCATTCCGTTTCCATTTTTGGGCGCGCTGAGTATGTGGAGAAGACAGGAGACGAACTCGCGCTCACTCCGAGTGACCGGATCATACCGGTGAAGCAATTCAGCGTGGGGGCGACCCACGAACTCATCCGCGGAAAGCCGTACCAATTAGCTCTCGGTGGGTCGGTCAGCTATTCGATAAAGCCCGGCGATCTCGACGCCCTCTACGGTAAGCACCCGGTCGGCTATTGGATTTTCCTTCGTCTCCGCCCAGCGGCGATGGAGCACTGAAACCTGCGGACGATTTCGACCGCACCACAAAAACGGAGAACAAGTATGTCCCACGAAAAATACGAAGATTGTATCGAGGCGTGTCACCAGTGCATGGAGGCGTGCGAACATTGCGCCACGGCCTGCCTGCACGAGCAGGACGTGAAAATGATGGCGCGCTGCATCGAGTTGGACCGCAGCTGCGCGGATATCTGCTCGTTTGCGATGCGGGAAATGGCGCGCGGATCGCAATTCGCGGAGCAAGTCTGCCAATTGTGCGCGCAGGTCTGCGATGCGTGCGGTCAAGAGTGCGCAAAACACAAAATGGACCATTGTCAGGAATGCGCTGAGGCCTGTCGGGAATGCGCTGAAGCGTGTCGCGAGATGGCCGGAGCCGGTGCGACCGATCGGCCGCTACGTCGCTGAGCAATCCTGCGAGATTCGGTTGTCGTCTCGATGACCGAATCCGCGGTGCCCGCCGTGCGTCAGGTATTCGCCATTATCGGCATCCTCGCGATCATCGCGTTTATCGCCATCGGAGCCGCACTGATATTCGGCTGGTTCAATGTGGGGGCGAGTGCGCGGTACGCCACCCCGGTCAGCGCCTTGTTGCAGACCGCCATGCAGCGGTCAGTTCGCGCCCACTCGCGATCCGTGTTGCTCCCAAAGGGAATCGATCTTCGCGACCCTGCGCTGGCCGCGCAGGCGGCGGATGATTATCGGGAGATGTGCCTGCTGTGCCATGGCGCGCCGGGGCAAAAGGCCGCGTTCTGGACTGTCGGGTTGTATCCAGCAGCACCTCGCCTCTCCGACCGACGGGAGCTTCGATGGTCAGACGCCGATCTCTACTGGATCATCAAGAATGGCGTGAAGGATACCGCCATGTCAGCATTCGGAGCCACGCACGAGGAGAAGGAGCTGTGGGCTCTCGCCGCACTAACAAGGCAGTTGCCCACGATGACCGCACAACAGTTCGGCGCCTTGGGCCCAAAGTCAGGCAGCGAACGCGCGGACCCGGAAGATCACGGTCATATTCACGCGCACTGAGCCTCGGCAGGCGTCCGACGCAGGAGATATTTTCAGAATTCGCGCGGCGCAGCCGCGGAACACGTACGGCGAGTCTCGAGGCTAATTCGCCGCCGTTCATTCAACCAGCCTCACGGGAGATTATGCTATGCTCAGAAAAGTCCTCACGCCGTTTGTGGCAACGATGATCATGTCCACGGCCTTGTATGCATCCGCACCGGCACCGAACAAAGATCAGGCCCAGTTCGAGGTGCGATTCCTCACCATGATGATCGACCATCATTATGGGGCCGTAAAGATGGCCGAGCTCTGCGCCGGCCGCACCGTGCATCCCGAACTGCAGCAGACGTGCGACAACATCGAGTCGTCACAAACACAGGAAATCGCAACCATGCGATCCTGGTTGCAGAGTTGGTACGGAACCGATCACGCACCCACGCTTACGCCGAAGATGCAGCGCCAGGTGGATCAGCTGTCGAAACTGACAGGAACTGAATTCGAACAGCAGTTCATGTTGATGATGATTCCGCACCACGCGAATGCTATCATCATGGCAACAGATGCGCTGTTGCGCGCGTACCATCCTGACTTGCTCAACATGGCCGCCAAGATGGCCGGTTCACAGGCCGACGAGATTGCACAAATGAGACTTTGGCTGTGCCGGTGGTATTTGATCTGCGACTTGAAACAGGCTGGCACCGACCGCGCAGGCCATCACGACGACTGATTGCTTCGCGGCTGTGGGACGCTGACTTGACGACCAATCGGCCAAGTCAGCGGTCGGCTATTTTTTTTCGGGGGCTTTGGCGATGAACATGCACTCTTCACCCTTCTCATTCTCATATGTAATCTCCGTGTGCGTCGGAGAATCGCCCCGCTTTTGCCGCGCGACGACCTTTGTCTCCATTTTGCATTTTGGACACGAAACCGTCGCTCCTTCTTTGCAGAGATCCATCGCCTTTTCGGAGCTCTCCACAGTTGCTTCGGTAACCGTCTTACATTGGTTGCACACGTATACAATCCTGTCGCCGGCTTTCAGGTCTTTGAATTGCGCCCGATCTCGGAGCGTCTGCCAGTACTGGAGACCCGGCCCCGCATGCATAAAAGCGGCGAACACGCTGAACGCGGCCGCTGCGACTAACAATCGGATGGATTTTGTTCTCATGTGACGAATGGAGCGAAACTGAAGAATTGGGCGATTGTAAACCATGGCTGCCGTGGCGCTTCCGGCTTTCTCGTTTTACCAATATAGCAATGTTCTATCCTGTGGCTATTCATCATCCAATTCTTAGCAGTTTGGGTACCAAATCCAGATTCATTATCGTAGTCCGCGGCGATCAGAGCTGCATGCGCATGAGTTCCTGGTACGACTCAAGGAGCTTGTTGCGCATTTCTACCATCAGCAGGAACGACACGTCCGCTTCGGCTCCGAGGATCTGCGCCTGATGTAATGGAGTGCCCTCTCCGAGCAGGACGCTTCGGGTGGCGGCATCAGCGGCGTTGTCTCTCGCCACAACATCGGAAAGGAGCCCGTCGAGTAATTTCCCAAAGCTATCACCGACCGGGCCGACGCGAGGGGCCGTGGGGCCCTGCAATGCGCGCGCCTCGATCTGATCCAGCGACGTAACCGGTGGAACAGAAAGTGGCCCAACAGGGTTGATCGGTGACATGCCAGACATTGTTCGTATTGTTCCGACCTCTTGTGTTCGCGCGGCTACTCCCGCGCGACCGACGCCACCAAATCGTCGATTGAATCGCTTTCGGTATTTACGTCGGCAAAGAGCCACGACGACAAGTATCGTTCACTCGACGACGGCATGATCGCGATGATTAACTTCCCCTTGTTTTCGGGACGCTGCGCGAGTTGCAGGGCGGCCCACGCAATCGCTCCCGAGGAGATTCCAACCGGAATCCCATCGAGCTTGTTGATTTGTTTGCTGATCGGTCCCGAATCGGTCTCTGTGACCCGGATCACTTCGTCGTAGATCTTCGTGTTGAGGACCTCGGGAACAAAACCGGCTCCAATGCCTTGTAGCTTGTGAGGTCCGGGTAGACCACCGGACAGCACGGGCGAGCTATCGGGCTCTACTGCGACGATCCGCACCCCCTGCTTCCGGGCTTTCAGGACTTCACCGACACCAGTGATCGTACCGCCGGTGCCGACACCGGCGACCACGATGTCGACCTTTCCATCGGTGTCGCGCCAAATTTCCTCAGCCGTCGTCTTGCGATGAATGTCCGGGTTAGCGGGGTTGGCGAATTGCTGCAGCATCACGGCATTCGGAATGCGGCGGGCGAGTTCTTCCGCTTTGGCGATGGCGCCTTTCATTCCTTTCGGTCCTTCCGTGAGTACCAAGCGAGCGCCGAGCACCTTCAGCATTTTTCGACGCTCGTAAGACATCGTCTCGGGCATGGTGAGAACGAGTTTGATGCCTTTGGCCGCAGCGACGAATGCGAGGGCAATCCCGGTATTGCCGCTCGTGGGCTCAATCAGCACCGTGTTCTTGGTAATCCGGCCTGAACGGAGCCCGCCGTCGATCATCGCGAGACCAATGCGGTCTTTGACACTCGACAGCGGATTAAAGAACTCGAGCTTCAGCGCGATTTCGGCCTGCGCGTTATGGGCAGCGGCAGTGCGATTGAGGCGCACGAGCGGGGTGTTGCCGATGGTCTCAGTGATATCGTTCAGGATTTTGGCCATAGTAGCTCGCGTTTATCCGCAGGCCCCGTTCCGCGGATGTCGTCCGTGGAACGAGGCTTTTAGGATGCTAGGTTTTACCGCTCAGTGATGGTGGCCAGAGGACGAGGGAAAGGGTGCGGGTGATGACCCCATCGACTCACAACCCGCTGTGAACAGCAGCGCGGCCATTAGGCCGAGCGCGGCAAGCGCCCGGAAGATTACGCTTCTCGAAGTGGATTTGTTTTTCATAGGTGACAAAAACTTTAGCGCATCGTCTGCGCGAGGTCTGGCAAGCTACACGAGGTGGGCGCCGGGGCAGGCTGCGCTTGCGCCGGTCGCATGAGGGCCGCACCGCTTCGCCATCTCTCGGTTGACAGCGCCGCGATCATCATGACCGCGATTTGAGTGCAGGTGAAGACGACCGGCCAAAAGGCAGCCGAGTCCGTGAAGCCGTAGCTGTGCAGCCCGACCACCGAGCATAGGTCTGGATTCCGCCTTTCGGCTCCAGTCCTGCCGGAGGCAGCGGGGGTCGAACGGGCGGCACTCCCATCGCGCGCCCTCCGCGACAGGGTGCCCAACACGGCTCGTGCTCCACCCGCTATCGTGTCTGCCGGTGCGCATTTGCACTAGTTCGCTTGTCGTTTCGAGCGCGGCTTCGGGCGACAGCACGGATCTTTTCGAACACCTTATCTTTGAAGATCGGATTGCGCCTTGGCTTAACAACCCACTGCTGTAGCAGCGAAGATAATGCATCGACCGGCTTCATCTTCACCGACTCCGCCACTTCATGGCAGTTAGAAGTTCCTCAAGCACATTTTGTGGGCGCTCACCGCTCGCGAACCGGTCCGGAGCTCGCTGAAACATGTCGATGCACAGCGGACAACAGAGATCGAAGCGACGACCCTGGTGGTACAGATGCGTCACCGATTGGTCCTGGGTGAGGTCTTTGCCACACACAGCGCAGGTCAGGTCGGCTCGGCCATCTGCATTCATGGTATTACGGCGTCGCAGGGTCCTCCGTGGCAACAGGCTCAACTTTGGCAGCGGGCAACTTGCGACCGCGCCAGAGATAAAAGATCGCCGGGTACACGAGCAGCTCCATCAGGGTGGACGTGACCACGCCGCCCACCATCGGCAAGGCGATGCGCTTCATCGTATCCGCGCCGGTGCCGTGGCTCCACAGAATCGGCAGCAAACCAGCGATGATGACGGCGGCCGTCATCGCCTTCGGGCGCACGCGCTTCACTGCGCCGTGGTAGATGGCATCCCGCAGGTCGGTCGTCGTGCGGAGCAGCCCCTTCTTCTGCCAATCCTCGAACGCCAGATCGAGATAGAGCAGCATCACCACGCCGGTTTCCGCATCGAGGCCGGCCAACGCAATGATACCCACCCACACCGCGACACTCATGTTGTAACCGGCGAGGTGCAGCGCCCAGAAGGCGCCCACCAGCGAGAAGGGCACGGCGAGCATCACGATGGCGGTTTTGATCCAGGACTGCGTGTTCAGGTAGATGATGAAGACGATGATCAGCAGCGTCAGCGGCACGACGATCATCAGGCGCGCCTTCGCGCGTTGCATGTACTCGTACTGGCCGCTCCAAAAGACACTGTAGCCGGCGGGCACCTTGATTTCACCGGCGCGCATCGCCTCGTTGACGGCGCGTTGCGCCCCCTGGACATAGTTGCCGATGTCGACGCCTTGCACGTCCACATAGATCCACGCGTTGGGCACCGCACCTTCACTCTTCACTCCCATGGGAGCGGCGACCACGCGAACCTTCGCGAGTTGGCTCAACGGCACCTGGGCCATGACGGAGGAACCACCCGCGGCCCCCATGGCTCCGCCCGCACCGCCCGTCTTCACCGGCACCAAGATTTCACGCAGCGCTTCCAGATTTTCGCGGTAGTCACGTTCGTAACGAAGAATGACGCCATAGCGTTCGAGACCTTCGACCGTGGTGGTCAGCGGCATTCCGCCCAGGGCGACCTCGAGCACTTCCTGAACCTCGCCGACCTTGAGCCCGTAACGGGCGATTGCATCACGATCGATGTCGAACTCGACATAGTTGCCTCCCATGACGCGCTCGGCGAAGACGCTGCTGGTGCCCGGCACCCGGCGCATGACCGCCTCAATTTCGCCGCCGATACGCTCAAGCTCGCGCAAATCCGAGCCGGCTACTTTGATTCCAACGGGCGTTTTGATGCCGGTCGCCAGCATGTCGATGCGCGTTTTGATCGGCATCGTCCACGCGTTCGTCAGGCCGGGAATCTGCACCGCGTTGTTCATCGCGGTGGTCAATTCGTCGATCGTCCGGCGGCGGTGGGCGATCACTTTTCCGGCATCGTCCTTGATGTCGACGACCGGCCACTCTTCCTCCGGTTTCAGCATGATCGTGGTCTCGATCATGTCCATCGGTGCCGGGTCCGTCGCCGACTCGGCGCGGCCGATCTTTCCGAAGACGTGGTGCACCTCCGGGAAACTCTTGATGATTTGATCGGTTTGCTGAATCAGCTCGCGGGCCTTGGTCGGCGATATGCCCGGGAACGTCGTCGGCATGTACAGCAGGTCCCCTTCATACAGCGGAGGCATGAACTCGGACCCAATGTTCTGGTAGGGGAAAGCCTTCCCGAACTTGAGCGCCGTATCTTTGAACACCCCGTCGGGGAGTGTCCTCGCTACGACCGCATTCCAGGGGAAGAACACCCAGACGATCAACAAGGCGGCGAGCGAGATGACCAGCCACCGGAACTTGATCATCAGGTCGAGCAGCGGGTGATACAGCCAGATCAGGAACCGGTTGATCGGATTCTTTTCCTCGGCCGGGATCTTGCCCCGAATGAAGAAGCCCATCAGCACGGGCGCGAGTGTGATCGAGAGCAGGGCGGCTGCCGCCATCGAATACGTCTTCGTAAAGGCGAGCGGCTTGAACATCCGCCCTTCCTGTTCCTGCAGCGTGAACACCGGCAGGAACGAGACCGTAATCACGAGCAGGGAGTAAAACAGCGTCGGACCCACTTCGATGGACGCATCGCGGATGATGTCCCAGTGTGGTTTCGTCCCGCCATCATGCTCCATGTGCTTGTGCGCGTTCTCGATCATGATGATCGCAGCATCGACCATCGCGCCGACGGCGATCGCAATGCCGCCCAGAGACATGATATTGGCGCTCAGCCCCTGCCCGAACATGATGGTGATCGAGGCGAGGACGGCGATGGGCAGGATGACGATCGCGACAAACGACGATCGCAGGTGCATGAGGAACACTAGGCAGACGAGGGCGACGACGATACTCTCCTCGATCAGCTTGCTTTTCAGCGTGTCGACGGCGCGGTCGATCAGAGCCGTGCGATCGTACGCGATGGAATAGGTCACTCCCTCCGGCAGGCTTTTCAGCGCCTGATCCAGGCGGGCCTTCACTGCGGCGATCACCTTCCGGGTGTCGACCCCGTATCGCACCACGACGACGCCGCCCACCGTCTCACCGTCACCATTGAGTTCGGCAATGCCGCGCCGCATGTCCGGCCCCACTTGGACATTGGCCACTTCACCGAGGAGGATGGGCGTCCCGCCTGGCCCCTGGCCCACGGCGACTTTGCGCAAGTCCTCCAATCCGGTGACATAGCCGCGGACGCGCAGGATGAATTCCTTCTCAGCCATCTCCACCGATCGGCCGCCGACCTCGCCGTTGCTCTGCTGGACGGCCATCGCCACATCGCTGATCGAGAGATTGTAGGCGTGCAGCCGGTGGGGATCGACCGTGATCTGATACTGCTTCACGAATCCGCCGACCGATGCGATTTCCGCGACGCCTTCGACACTCGATAGCTGGTAACGCAGAAACCAGTCCTGCATCGACCGGAGTTGCGCGAGGTCGTGGTTCTTCGAATTCAGCGTATACATGAACGCCCAGCCCACGCCGGTCGCGTCGGGTCCGAGTCGCGGCGTGACATTCGCCGGCAGGCTGCCCTGGAGTCCGTTCAGGTATTCCAGGACGCGGCTACGGGCCCAGTAAGGGTCGGTGCCGTCCTCGAAAATGACGTACGCGAAGGAATAGCCATAGAACGAATAGCCCCGGACGACTTTCGCCTTCGGCACCGAAAGCATCTTCGTCGTGATCGGATAGGTCACCTGATCCTGGATGATCTGCGGCGCCTGGCCCGGCCACTCGGTGTAGATGATCACCTGCGTGTCCGAGAGGTCTGGGATCGCATCGAGCGGGATGTTCCGCAAGGCGTACACGCCGCCGAAGATCAAAGCCGCCGTCGCGGCCAGGACCAGAAACTTGTTCTTCAGGGAGAAATTGATGATCGCTTTAAGCACGAGAGGATGGATTCAGACGGCGGCGCCGTGCGCCGCGCGTGTTCTTGGGTGTCAGCTATTCCTTGGTCTTCGCGTCGTGTTCGCACGGCTCGCCCGCGGCCATTTGCGCCGCCGTCATCCCGCAGCTGCCGCAACCGTCGCCGTTACTCTCGGCACTCGCCAACGACGGGCCGATGCCGCGCTGGGAGTCCGCAAATTGCTTCAGTGTCATTTTCTGCATGGCAGCAATGGGCGGATGCCCAGCCGGCAATTTGCCCGCCAGGGCCGCCGGATCGAGCGGAGGAGCGCGCCGCAGCGAGGCGGTCGGCTTCACTTCGAGTTCCTCGCCGCACGTCAGCATCTTTTCCCCGTAGAAAGGATTCTTGGTGCCCGCGTCGCGCTGGACCCATCGGGCTTTGACCATCGAGCATTCGAAGACGTGCAGACCCGTCGCCGATCCGGTTAACACCAGGTTGGAAACGGCGGTGCTCAATGGGCCGAACGCGGCACGCGCCGTTTTCAAGTCGGAGGCATCTTCAAGACCGCTTTGGAAGGCGTCCAAAGGTCCGTGCGCCGCATGCTCATCCGCGGAGAAGTACCCCACGAGAGCAGCCCGCAACACCGGCAGCTTGGTATTGTAGCCGGTGAGATCGTCTTTGGCCAAAGCGTCGGCCCCATCGGCCATCGCCAGAGCCAGCGGTTGAAAAGCGGCGGGACTAACCATGACATGCTCGTGGGCACTTGCGGCCGGCGTTGTTGGCGGCGTCGCCGCGGGTGCCGGCGCCGGCACCGTACCCGCCGGCTTGAGCATCTTCTGGATGGCTTCACGGAGCTGGCTCTCGGAATCGAGCATGAACTGACCGGAGGTGACCACGCGCTCACCGGCCTTGAGCCCGCTCAGCACTTCGTAGGTGTCGCCTTCGCTGCGGGCACCAATCTTGACGTCGCGGGGTTCAAAGAACCCTCCCTCGAGCGCCACGAACACCGTGTTGCGCTCACCACTTCGCAGCACGGCCATGTCGGGCACGAGCACGGCATCGTCGGACAGCGTCGCCGCAAAGCGAACGGTGACGTACATTCCGGGTCGCAGGAAAAGATCGGGATTCGAAAGGACAATGCGCGCGGTCGCGGTCCGGGTCTGCTCCTGCACCTGCGGAACCACTAAACCGACCTTGCCATCGAAGCTGCGGGTCGGGCCGTAACTGGTCTGGACCGCCGCGGCATCGCCCGGGTGCACGTAAGGTAGATCTTTCTCGTAGATCTCCGCTTGCACCCAAACGGACGACAAGTCGGCGAGGCGGTAAATCTGTTCGCCGGGTTTCATCATTTGGCCGGCGACGGCCATCTTCTCGATTACCACGCCGTCGGCGGGCGCGCGGAAGACGAACGTCCGGCGCGGCTCCTTCGATTCATTGAGTTCGGCAATAACGTCCTTGGGAATGTCGAACAGTTGCAGCCGCGCCAGGGCCGCGCGGGTCAACGGTCCGCCCGCGTCACCCTCGCCCTTGAGCGCGACGACGTAATTGAGTTCGGCGTTGTACAGGTCCGGCGAATAAATCTCGAACAGCGGCTCGCCGGCCTTCACGACCGTCCAGGTGGTGTTGACAAAGAGCTTTTCCAACCACCCCTCGTACTTCGTCGTGATGTCCCGCAGTCCCTGCTCATTGTAAGTGACGGTCCCGACCGTGCGGAATTCGCGGCGGACCGGTCCGTGCTCCACGAGGGCGGTCCGCAGGTTCATCCGCTGAATCGTCGCGGCATCGATTTGAATGTTCGAGGCGGTGGAGTCGTCCCCCTCGTATACGGGGACCATGTCCATTCCCATCGAGTCCTTGCCCGGACCGGACTTAACTTCTCCGGGCATCATGGTGGATTTGTAATACTTGACCTTTCGCTCGCCGCTGGCGGAGCCCGGCGAGGCCGCGCTCGATTTGATCGGTGTCAGCTTCATCCCGCAGATCGGGCAGTTGCCCGGCTCATGTTTGATGATCTGCGGATGCATGCCGCACGTATAGAGCTGGTCGGCGGCATAAGCCCTCACCACCAGGGCAAACGTGACCAACAGTAGCGTGAAGAAACGGAGCGAGGATTTCATCGAAGCGAAAAGTTATCGGGTGGAATTGTCCGCGAAGAGATCGGCGGCGCCCGCCGCGGTTTCGGCGGTCATGAGCAGCAAGTCGGTGACGGCGTTTTCCCGGTCGCGGAGGGCCGCCAGCCGCTCCAAACGCATCCCCACCTGCATGACGTGGGTCTCCGGAATCATGGCCGGGCTGCCCATACCGGCCTGGTAGCTGGCCTCAACGGACGCGATGGCGCGGTCGTAATTCGGCAGTGCGACCTTCTCAATGTACTCGATCATCAGATCGCTCTCCCGAACCATGTAGAGCATCTGCGCGATTTCGGCCGCGAGGTTGATTTCCTCCGCCGAGACGCGGGCAAGGGCGGCATCGCGCCGCGCTTCGGCGGCGGAAACCGTGGCCCGGATCTTCTCACGCCAGATGGGTAGCGTCACGGTGGCGGTCGGCCGAATCATCAAGGGATCGGCTTTGAGATCGGGCATCGCCCCCAGCGTGAAATCGGGGGTGCCGGTTTTCCGCGCGACGTTTACTCCCGCGACCGCCATTTCGACCATGGCGCGCATGCGCCCGATTTCCGGGTTCGCCAGACGAGCCCGCGTCCAGAGTTCGTCAGCGGACGGAAGGGTGGTCGGTGCGAGGGTCAGCTTGGGCCACGCCGGATCGGAGTCCGTCGGCAGAAGCCCGAGCGCGGCCTTGAAGCGGGCACGTGCCGCCTTTTGCCGATCGGTAAGGGCCGCGATTTCGGAACGGATTTTGGCCACATCGTTTGCGAGTCGTACCTGCGTCTCCAACGTCGCCATGCCCTGGCCAGTGCTATACGCCGCGTCGGCTAGACTCGTCGCTTGATCGAGAGCCTTGATCGACTCGTCCCGCAGCCGCATCGCTTCATCGACATAGGCCAGTTCGATCGCAGCTTTGCGGACGCGCGCGGTCACATTGAACACCGATGCCACGTAGGCCCGGTACGACACACTCGCGGCCCCCAGAGCCTCGTCGGTCATCGCGCGCCGTTTGCCCGGAGTCATGATGTCGAACATCAGACCCGGCATGAGTGACATCACCGTGTCGGCAATGTCCGCTTGAAACGTAAATTGCGGGTCGGGCAGCGCTCGATTGGGTGCCACGGCGGAGAGCGAAGCCCGCCACTCGAGGTACGCGGCCTCCACCTCGGGATGATTCAGCGCGGCAAAACGGACGTAATCTGCCAGCGGAGAATTCGGGGCCAAGGCCGGCAACATCGGCTTGTGCCCACTGGGCCGCAGTTTCGTCGCGATTCGCGCCGCTTGCTGATTGGCCTGCTTTTCCACCGTGGAGGGGGCCAGCGTGCATCCACCCAGGAACACGACGGCAGCAGCCAGAAGAAGAACACCGGACGTACGAGGAAACTTCATTGAAATGCTCTTGGAACGAGAGCGAGCCGCACCGCTCGGGGCGCGGCTCGCAGTTGCACAGGGTCACTCCTACAATTCTTAAGCGGACACTTTGCAGCAATCCGGCCCCGCTTTGGCGCAGATGGGGCAATTCGCCTTCATGTCATTCGTCGTCTTGCCCTGAACGGTCTTGATCTCGCCGCCGCAGCTCTTGCAGGCGTGCTTCGATCCGACGACGGTCGTGCGCATCTGCGCTTTGCCGCCCGCGGCGGATTGCAGCGTCGTGACGACCGAATCTTTGCAGTTCGGGCAACCCATCTTCGGCTGTTCTTTCGCCTCCGCCGCGGCGACGGCCTTGGCATGTTGCTGAGCCCAGTATTGGGGGCCTGGACCAGCGAACGCTGAACTCACCAGGCCGAGTGACAACGCGGCGAGGAGGGTCGCGGTCACGAGAGTCGCTTTGTTCGTGTTCATATTTCCTTTTGGGGTTCGTTCCGATCGAAAGGATCGGACCTAGTTGCTCGCGACGGTCTTCATCGTGCAGCCGGTGCTGCAGTGGTGCGTCGCTCCCACCGAAGTGGTTTCCGTCCGCGTCACCGGTCCCCGGCCGTTGGCCCACGCGGTCGTGGAGGCGACCGTCGTCACTGGGCACATGTGGCAAACGCGTTCGGTGCCAATCTGAACTTCCGTCAGCGGCCCGCGGCCGTTCGCCCACGCGGGCTTCATCGTCGTTACGGCGACTTCTTGCGAGCCGGGACATGCGCTGGTGGCGACGACCGGTTTGGCGGCGTCCGTTTTCTCCGCATTCTTGTGGAGGTTGGACCAGTATTGCGGGCCCGGGCCGGCGTAAGCGCCTGCGGCGAAGAGCGATCCAATGAGGGTGGCGGCGACGATCGCCGTTTTGCGCGAGAGATTTGTTTTCATGAGTGATCCTGTTTTTTGGGTTCTACTGTCGATATCAGTGATACTCCGCCCACTCGGAATTCCCTCAGGGAATCACTGCGCGTTTCTTGCGGGTACCCATGCATAATTTGGCATCGAAGCCGCGTCTCGGCGTCGCTCGACAAACGGTCGCAACGAAGCGGCGAATTCAGCGCCGATCGGAAATTTCTGCGCGGATTTTATGGTTCGATGGTGGGCCGCTCAATTGGTCGCGGCGCGTGCCGTGTTCGTGCGTAGCCCATTCCTGGCATGCGCCGATCGCCTTTATCCACTCCACTTCATCCGACGAGCTACGCGTTGGACGAAGTGCGCTGGGTGACGATTGGCGGCATGCCACAGGCGATTCACGTGCTCGGCCGCGCGCCGGCTTCGCCTTTGCTGCTCTTCCTCCACGGTGGTCCCGGCGTTCCGCATATGCCGTTCACCTACGTTAATGCGGCACTCGCGGAATCCTTTGTTGTCGTCCACTGGGACCAACGTGGCGCAGGAAAGACGTTCTGCGCGTCGCCGCAGAATATTCCGCGTTCGGTCGATGATCTCGTGAGTGATGCGAGTGAAATGGTCGACTGGCTTTGCCGTGAATTCGGGCAGGAAAAGATAACCGTGGTCGGACACTCCTGCGGCTCCGCGATTGGCGCGCTGCTGGCGTCGCGTGATCCCGCACGGATTGCCGCTTTTGTCGGCCTCGGGCAGGTCGCCGATCTCCAATCCGCTGAATTCATTCGGTATGGCATGGTGGTTCGAGTCGTCGAGGAGCGTCGTGATCGTGCGAACCTACACCGACTGCGTGACCTCGGTCCGCCCCCGTACCAGTGCGGCGCAGCCAGCGACAAATTGGAGGCGATCGCCGCCACCGTCATGGACGACTGTCTCGATCCCTTTGCTGACGGCCGGTTCGCTCGGCTCGCCGCTGCGTCCGGGCTTTGCACCGATCAGGAAGTTGTCACGTATGCGACCGGGACTCGCTCTTCACAACGGGCGCTGTGGTCAGAACTCGTGTTTCAACTGGATCTCGGCTCCCAAGCCTGCCGGTTGGAAGTTCCCGTAGCTTTCATTGTCGGCGACCGCGATTCCTTTGCTCCGAGTTTCTTGGCGGAAGAGTACCTCCGCAAAATCCGCACTCGTCATAGCAAAATCTTTTGCCGCCTGGGCGGCGTCGGCCACTGGCCGCACTTGCAGGCACCTTCCCTTTACCGCGCCGCGCTGAAAACGGTCCTCGCGCGCAGTACGAACTAAGCCGCCGTACGGTGTTCGGTGCGGAACGCACGGGGGCTCTGTCCGACGAGGCGATGGAACATCCGGTTGAACTGAGAGTGCGATCCAAACCCACAAGCATCGGCGATCTCACTGATCCGGTGCTCGCCCGAAATCAAAAGTTCCTTTGCTTTCTCGACCCGGAATCGCGCGACGTAATCCGTGAACGTCGAATCCATCGAACGGCGGAAGAGGCCGCTAAAATACGAGGCGGTGACGTTACAGCGACGTGCGACCGACCGCAGAGATACGCCTTGCCGGTATTCCGCGGCGATAATCTCCAACGCCCGAGCCACGGCGACGCATCGCTCCGGCTGCCGCGATCCGATATTGGAGGCGGTGAAGGGATGAGCCGCCGTGGTGAATGACGCCAGGATGTCGACCATGGCGGAATAGCGATTCCGCGTGAGCATCCTGCGGGGAGGTTCCGCTACCGGCTCGCTGACTGCGGGACCTTCGGGACCGACGCGGACGGGTTCCCAATCATCACCGGAATCGGTGGCATCCGATCGATGGAGCCCAACCCACCCGGTCCAGAGATAGGCGATGACCTCGCCATTGGCGCGTACGGGCACAGCCGTCCGTACGAGTCCAAAACGGCACTGCAACGTCAGGGGTCCGCCCTGGTCGGGTTCCGGGAAGCGCAGACACCCGGCGCAATCCGGATGCCCATTTTTGAGATTTGGACAGATGCCGGTGCAGAGGCGTCCGCGCCCCCAATCGATGGCGGTGCGGCCCGCCAGCACCACCGGTAAGTCGGTCACTTCCTCGAACGCGTTCCGAAACGTGCTAAGCACGGGTGAATTGGCCAAGACGCGGAATGTTGGGTCGCCCGATTCCGGTGAGTGCATGGAGTTTTATACGATTCCCGCCCACCGATCCCTCAACTTGCCGCGCGGCGGAGCGGTCAGATTTTGGCGAAGAGGCGGCGGATTTTGGCTTTCGCGTCTGTATCGCCCGTGATGGCGCGCCAGCGGCTAAACGCGCCCGCCGTACCATCCAATATATGAAGCTACCAGCCGCTTGCCGTTGTTTATTCGCCATCGCCGCGTTCACATCGTCGTTACTCGCCACACCTTCGACGCAGATTTGGAGCCCCTCGACCGATGTGCAGCCATACAAGGTTTGGCACCTCGGACTTGATAGTTACACGCGCACCACGAGCAAGGGCGCGGTGACCAACAATGTCTACGATGCCGGCCTAACCGTCGGGGTGTTGCCCTACGAAAAAGTGCAGCTCGAGACCGGGATCGACTATCTGGAAACCGGCACGAATTCGGCGGCCGATCACAGTCCGATCTATTTCAACGCCAAACTCGGGACGCCTGAAGGCTCGCTCGGGAGCGGATCGCCGGCTTTCGCGGTAGGAGGCTATAACTTCGGCACGAAGACCGGCGTGACGACCCAGAATATTGCGTACGGGCTGCTGGCCAAGACGCTGCCCAAAACGTCATCGCTCCCGTCGCTCGGCCGGATTTCGCTCGGGTACTACCGCGGGAGCAAACGGGTGCTCGTGGACGAAAACGGGTATGCGGCGGAAGATGGCATGATCCTGACTTGGGACCGCACCATGTCGGAGATTTCCGACAAACTTTGGCTCGCGGTGGACTACGCCAGCGGTCGGAGCGCCAATGGGGCGCTGAACTTTGGCTTCGCCTGGTCGTTCGCAAAGAATACGTCGGTGATTTTCGCGTACGACATCTACAACAACAAGAAAACCGGCGGAAAGGACACGGTCACAATTCAGCTCGATATCAATTTTCCATAGATTTTCGGTTCATGGCGGGTTTGCGGTCAACCCTCCGGCCAACACGCCGGTCAAACCGCTGCATTCATCGGACTCGGGCCAAAAGATTGTCGTCGTCGGACGGTCGACCCGTCACGCTTGAGTTTCGATGGCAAACGCGATTTCAACGCTGCTCCAGCGGTGGCGTAGCGATACGGGTAGTACCTTCACGACGTGGTTTTTGTGGGAGGAACGACTCAAGAACTTTCGCTCGATTAGACGAGGATTGGCCGAAGTGGTGCGAGAGATCGATGACGGCACTTTCGGCAATGTGTACAAAGGATCCTCGCTCGAGACCATCGTCGGTTCGATTGCCGAGCAACGCCAGGTCTTCAAAGGCGCCGACCATGCCTTTCTCTGGAAACCCAAGCTGCGGATTCCCGATATCTATGAAAACCGCGAAAACCAGATCGCTTTTGGTCGATTTCTCGACACGTGCGCCTGCTGTGATCGCGAGGATGCGGTCCTCCAAGCAATTCGGCAGCTCGACGCGAAGCAAATCAAGGGACTGGGACCCGCCGCCGCCAATCTCCTCTATTTTCTGCATCCGACGATCATTCCGCCTTTCAACACGGCAATCGTGAACGGCTACAACGCGATCACGGGCGCAAGAGTCAAATTGGGGAAATGGTCAGAGTACCTGGCCATGCGTGAGGGCCATTCTACGCCTGAACCGTGACCATCGTGACCTTCTGTCGAACGACCTCGGAGCTGTCGGAGGATTTCTCTTTGACGTTGGCAGCGGAAGATACCCGGCTCCGCCGTTGTCGGATGATGCTGCCGCGCAAATGGCGTGGGAGGCCGACCTGCAAAAGGTCCGGGCGGAGAATGCAGCCGCGGCCAAATCGGCACGGCGATCGGATGAAGAACAGCGTACTCACACCGAGGTGCAAACGTGGCTTCGCGATCTCGGACGCGCGATGGGTTTCAGCGTTTGGATCGCGGCAAACGACGCCAGTCGGCCGAGTGGTGACGGGAAATTAGGAGACGGCTGCGTTACCATATTGCCAGCGCCGTTGGTCGAGTGCGCCGGCGGTGATGCGATTCGCCTGATCGACGTAATTTGGCTCGATCAGTCAAACCAGCGGGTTGTCGCGGCCTTCGAAGTGGAGCATACGACTTCAATCTACTCGGGGATCGTGCGTCTGCTGGATCTTGCGATCGGCGTTCCAGAACACGCGGTGAAAGGCTTGTTTCTCGTCGCCCCTGACGAACGCGAACAGGAAGTGCGCGAGCAATTGTTGCGTCCAGCCTTTCGGCACATTTCTAGCCTGCAGATGCGGTTCTTGCCTTACGGCGAACTGGCGCGCAACCGCGAGGCGATCGCCCGCTTCGGCGAGGGGTTGAAGGCGATCCACGCCGTGAGCAAGTCGCTCAATTGATACAGCAAACGTGAGAGGATAAATTCCTACTTGCTAAGTAGGAATGGAGGCCTGCCTGGACCCTTTTGCCGACCATCGAGTTGGCCCGTAAGTTTCTGGTGCTCCACGGGCTTGCGAGGCTTTCGGCGACAAATGCGCTAAGCAACCGTTGCCGGTGTTTGTACAATTGATGCGGGGAGTCGCGACCACGCGGTCGGGTAAAATAGGCGGAGACACATGCCCATGCCTGCGACAGCCACTCGGCCATCGGTTTTGGCCGCATCTCTGGAACGGCGACGGTTCGATGATATCCGCCAACTCATCGCCAGCCCTGCGAATCCCACGCCACTGGTAAGACTGAACCGGGTCGCCCCGGCGACGCCGAGCCAGTTCTTCCTGAAGCTCGAATGGTTGAATCCATTCGGGTCGATTAAGGACCGCACCGCGCACTACCTCCTGAAGGGACTCGCCGAACGCGGTCAGCTCGATGGCAAGTCGCTCGTTGAGCCGAGTTCGGGCAACACCGGCATCGCCCTTGCCGCCCTCGCCGCGCTCGCCGACAAGAAAATCGTCGTCACGATTCCCGACGGGGTTCCGGACGAGAAGAAGGTTCTCTTGCGCATGCTTGGCGCCGAAGTGTGGCCGACGCCGGATGATCTTTGCCCGATCAATCATCCGAAGGATGGCGCGATCGCGTTGGCCCACTCGTTCGTGACGGGGGCCGCAACCAAAGATCGCTACGTCATGCCGAATCAGTACGAAAATCCGGACAATGTCCGGGCTCATTACGAGACGACCGGACCGGAAATCTGGCAGCAGACCGAAGGCCGCGTGAAGTACTTCTTCGCCGGATATGGCACATGCGGCACGATCACCGGCGTCGCCAAGTATCTGAAAGAGCAGAACCCTTCGATTCAGGTGATCGCGATCGAACCGCAGAAGGGACATCGGATTCCCGGGCTGAAGAACTTCAAGGAAGCGAAGCAGCCGGCGATCCTCGACGCGAAACTCGTGGATCACGTGATCCACGTCGACGACGAGCCGGCGTACGCGGCGACCAAGCGACTGTTTCGCCAGGAGGGACTAATTGTTGGGCCGTCCACGGGCGCAATCGTGCACGGAGCCCTCGAGTTCCTTGCCCAAAACGAAGGCATCGCAGTCGGCATCTCGCCCGACGGTGGTTTCAAATACGCCAGCTTCTTCACCGATTGCCTCGGAGACGAAGGGCTGCCGGCCGAATAACCTCCGCGCTCGTTATGACCAGCTCCCAATCCCTGCCACGCGTCTGGATGCTTCCTGCGAGTCTGCCGGACGACCTCGCCGCGTTCGAGAAGAACGTCGCCGCCTTCAAGACGGGTGCGCTCTCGCCAACGCAGTTTCTCGTCTTCCGCGTGCCGCAAGGTGTGTACGAGCAGCGCGAGGCCGGCGCCTACATGCTGCGCGTGCGCTTCCCCGCCGGGGTGGCGTTGCCGCATCAGATGCGACGCCTTGCCGACGTGGCCACACGCTACGGCGACGGAGTGCTGCACGTCACCACGCGGCAGGACGTCCAGATTCATCGCGTGCGCATCGACGGGATCTATCCAGCCCTCGTGGCGCTCGCGGAGGCCGGTCTTTCGACAAAAGGCGGCGGTGGCAACACCGTGCGTAATGTCACGGGTTGTGCTCGTGGCGGCGTCTGCGCAGACGAGGCGTTTGACGTCACACCGCACGCGGTGCGGGTGACCGAATTTCTATTGCGGGATGCGAAGTCCTTTCAGCTGCCGCGGAAATACAAGATTGCATTCTCCGGCTGCGAACGGGACTGCGCCGGGGCCACCGTCAGTGATCTGGGGTTCATCGCAAAGCAGCGTGCGGACGTGTCGGGCTTCGCCGTGTACGTCGGCGGCGGGCTTGGCGCCACGAGTCGCGTGGCCGAGAAGTTGGAGGACTTTGTCCCCGCATCGGACGTGCCGCTGATTGCCGAGGCGATCAAGCGCGTGTTCGATGCCAACGGCAATCGGCGCGACAAACGGCAGGCCCGCATCCGGTTTCTTCTGCGCCAGCTGGGCTGGGAAACGTTCCGACGGAAGTACGAGGAGCAATTGACCGTCGTGCGCAGCGAGCGGATTGATCTACCCGAGATTGGTGACGACCAATCCTCCGCCATCGTCAGCCAAGGAGCACCTCTGCCAACCGCGAAGGCGGAGAGCACGTTTCAGACCTGGTTGCGGTGGAACGTTCGTGCGCAGAAGCAGGCCGGATATTTCCAAGTAGAACTCCCGCTGCCGCTGGGCGACATCGCCGCTGATAAACTCAGGCAACTGGCGGCGATCGTGGAACGCAACGGCGAGAAGCGTATTCGAACGACCCAGCGTCAGAACCTCTTACTGCGGTGGATTGGCGGCGACGAATTGGCGCCCCTGTACCAGGAACTCACGGCGATCGGCCTGGGTGCGAGCCTTGCCGCCGCGCGCCGCGACCTCGTGGCCTGCACGGGAGCTGCGACCTGCAAGCTGGGCATTTGTCTCTCTCGCGGTCTGGCTAAGGCGATAGACGCCGCGCTGGCGGCTCGGCCCAGCGTGGTGGAGCTGTTGGGTGATCTGGAGATCAACATCAGCGGGTGCCCGAACTCCTGTGGTCGTCACCCGGTCGCGCACATCGGACTGCATGGCGCCGCTCGGCGCATCGACGGGCGCTTGGTTCCGCACTATTCCATTTTGCTCGGCGGGCGGGTCACAGAAGGACAGACCATTCTCGCGGCTCCTTGCGGGACGCTCCCGGCGAAACGCGTGCCAGAATTCGTCGGGGACTTGTTGGATGCGTTTGCCCGCTCCCCTGAACGGCCGGACTTCCACGACTTCCTGCGCGCATCGGAGGCGCTCATTGCGCGGCTTGTGGCGAAGCACCAATCGGTGCCGCCTTTTGTGGAGGATAAGAACTACTATTTCGACTGGGACGCGGAAGTACCATTCTCGTTGGCGGGCCGTGGGCCGGGCGAATGCGGAGCCGGGGTCTACGACCTGATCGATGTCGATTTGAAGAGCGCCGCGGACGCGCTGACTCAGCAGCGAACGTATGCCGCCGCCGTCTTGGCGGCTCGGGCCCTATTGGTGACACGCGGCGAACAGGCCAACAACGATCGCGAAGCGTTCACGCTCTTTCGGAAGCATTTCATCGACGATCCCCTGATTGACGCAAAGTATCGGACGATTGCCGACGTCGGCGAACGCGCAGCCTCTTCCGACAATCCCGCGGCCGAGTTCGCTTCAGCGGCGGCGGATGCATCGGCGTTCGTCGCTGCGGTCCAATCGCTTTTCGCCTCAATGGATGCGAGCCTGCAGTTCCCGAAGCGAACGGAGGCGTGCACCGTACCGTTGGTACCCACACCGGCTGCAACGAACACTACGGTTGTGGTCGACGTAGAGAAGGACTTCCGGGGCGTGGTTTGCCCGCTCAATTACGTGAAGACCAAGATGGCATTGGATCGGATGAAACCGGGCCCAAGTCTTGGCTGTTCTGCTCGATGCCGACGGCGCCCGCAACGTGCCCGAGAGCGCGAGCAAAGATGGGCACAGCGTCCTGGTCATCACCCAGCAGCAGTCGTGTTCCCGGGTGGTGATCCGCAGAAAGGTCGGGAGGTAAGGCGTCCCGATGACGGCAACAGGATTGCCGCTCTCCCCTTCACTCGATTTCCAGCTTCAGGCTCTGACGTTTAGATGCTGACCCACGTTCGGCCCCAGGTCTGCCGTGACCGCGCCGCCTCCGCCCCCGCCGCCCATGTGGGGACAATTAGGCATCATGCCGCCATCGGCCGTGGCCGCGACCTCGGGCTGAGCTTTGGCCGGAGGATTCGTGCGCGACGGTAGAAACGAGACTTCGGGCCCGGCTGCGGAGGTGATGGTGCCAACGTCCATGAGGGATTGATCGGTTGATCTGCTGTTCCTTGAACGGCACACCGTACGCGATCCCTCGCGCGGGGCGATAAATCAGCCCGCCTTCACTGGGCCAGTAGCGACGCGTATCACTCTGGCTTGGCGCCGAGCAGCGTCCGCAGCTTCTCCTTCGCGTGGGCGACCCGCAGCTCAACCGTCTTTGGGGTAGTCCCAAGCATTTCGGCGATTTCTCTTTGCGAGTGTCCTTCGATCGCAAAGAGGACGAGGGCGGAGCGCAGCTTGTGCGGCAATTGCGCGATCGCGCCCTGCAGGGCGGAAAATTGGTCATGCGTCCGCAGGTGCTCGTCGGGCCGCTCCGCCGTGTCCGGTATTTCCAGGGGCGCACGATCCAGCGCCGGCGGCGCGTCGAGGGAGACGCTGGGAGGGCGTCGGCCCGTGCGGCGGGCTTCGTCGCGGCAGAGATTCAGCGCAATCGAGTAGATCCAGGTTTTGACGAGCGACTGCGGACGATAGGACTTCGCCTTGAAGTACGTCCGGACGAAGGTCTCCTGCACGACCTCGCGCGCCGCCGTCTCGTTTTGGAGATAGCGGTAAACGAAGCGAAACAAGGGTTCCCGGTGGCGCTCGATCAGTTCATTCAACGCCGAATCCTCGCCCCCTTGAAGCGCCTGCATGAGTGGCAGGTCGGGGTCCACGCGGATTACGGCGATTGCTCCAACGCTTGCTGCGCGAGCGCCAGCAGTTTGTCACCCTGTTCCGGGGAGAGCAGCGCCCGCATGGCGAACACGTGCTCAATCGAAACCTTTTGCAGTTCGCCCATGCAGTGGTGCACATGCTCCACGGCGGCCGCCACGCGCGGCGTGTAGGCCTTGTCCTCCGCGATCACGCGCGCGAGCTGATGGTTCGCATCGCGCAAGGCCTGCGCGAGCTGGCGCTGCCGATCGCCGAACTGCGCTTCCGTCGGCTCCAGGGCCTTGAGCTGAGCATCCGTCAGATTGAGTTTCTTGTGCAGCCACTCGTGCGAGGTCACCTCATCCGCCGTGATACGCGGCTGGGCCAGGTGCAGCGTCGCGAAGCAGGAGAGCGCCGCGACGATGGCCACCGCGACGAGGAAAAACAGGGGCTTCTTCATTGCGGCGAAGCTTAGTTCGGTCCGGGCCGGGAAAGCACCATCGCAATGCCGTTGGAGCGGGCGGAAAATGCCTCCAGGTGAATCGATTGCTGCGCCATCCGGCTCTCATGGGCGGACCGACCGGCGAGCGCGGCCGGCACCATCCCCACCACGGCCGCAAAGGCGAGCGCGGAAAACGCTAACGACGGACGGCCAAGCAGTTCGCTGACGTCGGTGAACAGCAGCCAACGTCGCCAGCCCATCCGTTCACGGCGCTGCTCGATGGCACTCCAGATATCCGAGCGCGTAGCATTGGCGCGACTGGGCACAGGCTGCTGCGCGTAGGAGGAGAGGAGATCGTCGAGCGGATCGGGCTTCATGACACAGGCTTTAACGTATGAAACCGGTGGAATCCCTCAACGCGGAACGCGAATGTGGGCCGTTTTCCATTTTGGCGCCCCCGACGGGGCGGTTGAAGGACCGCCGTTGCCTACGGATTCAGCCCGGAGGCCTGAGCTTCCACCGAGGCGATCAACTGATCGGGTCGGGAGGATTTTGGGACGATCGCGGACACCCCAAAGCCACGGTAAACGGCGGCTAGGGCCGAAGAGATACTGGAACTGTAAATCACGATGCGACCGGCATAGCCCGACCCGCGCAGCCGTTCCACCAGGGCCAGTCCGCTCAGGCCCGGCATCTGGTGGTCGGACACGATGACGTCATACTGCTGGGCGTTCGTTGCCAGGAGCGACCACGCCTCGGTACCGTTGGAGACGGCCACAATCAGGTGGCCACGCGCGGTGAACAGCTTCACCAGCACTTCCCGCAGCAGGTCGTCGTCTTCCGCACAGAAAATTCGTGACACGTTCATCTCTCCCGCGCGGGCAATCTCCACTTTAGTGGGTATAGCGTCAATGCCGAAACCCACTTTAGTGGGTTAAACTATAGTGGGTATGCGGTTATTCTTCCGGGGTGCCGCACCGCGCCACCAAACCACGCAAGCTACTCGGGGAAGCCATTCGCGCCGAACGACTGGCGCGCGGTCTCACGCAGGAGCAATTCGCCGAAAAGGCGGAGCTCAGCATCAACTTCGTCGGCAACGTGGAACGCGGCGAACAGGCGGTTTCTCTCGATTCGCTCGCTCAGATGGCTTCGGCGCTGAAGGTGAGCATTGCGCACCTCGTCACCAAGGCGGGAATTTAGGTTCACCGCCTCTGCGCCCCGATGGTATCACCGGCGGACAAGCTCCGCTGCGCTCTCCAGCTTGCCGCCGGCGGGTCGGGCGCTGGTTATCAGGGGCGGTGGTAGTCTGATGCGGGATCAGCCGGCCGGCCGGCGTCGCTGCGGGCGGGATGGCGGCGGCGGGATGGCGCGCGCGGCGGTGGAGCGGTCGGGGGAAGGCCGGCCGGGCCGCATATCGCGCACGATTCCGTGTTCGGTGCAGAACTGCCGGAGGGCACGCGAACTGACGCGCAGGCCTTGGCCCGTCAGGTGGCGGAGCAGGTCGCGGGTGCGGTACGACGGCGCGGGATGCCGCATGAGATAAAGCAGCAGGTTGAGCTTCCACCAATCGGTGAACCCGAGGGCGGCGCGAAGCCGAGCGCGGTTGCCGAATGATTCCGCCAACTCCACCGCGCGGGCGAGCTGGCGCAGCAGGACGGCGCCGCCGGGCGCGAGCGCCGCGTCGAGAAAGTCGGCGGCGGCGCGGACGAGCCGCGGCGGTAGCGGACCCGACCGCCGATGACGCCGCCATTCGATCGCGAGGAGAAACGCCGCGGGTTCACCGCGTCCGGCTTGGTAGCGGACGATCAGTTCTTTCAACTGGTCGAAGGTGAGGCCGCCGAAGGTGGCACCGGCCAACCGGGCGCGGAGGCGCTGGCGTTCGTCCTGCCACCCGGCACCGTCGCCGCTGAGTTCCGCGAAGCGTTGGACCGGCCGGTCGGTGGCCTTGAGCACTCGCGCGAATTCGGCGCGCCGCGCCGGATCGCGCGCGAAGTCGTCGTAAAGCCACAGGCGCAGCGCAGGCGACGTGCGGCAGAGATCGAGGAGCACCGACACGGTCGCGCTTTCGTCGGTCGCTTCGACGATACTCTGGAACAGCCGCGCACTGGGAGGGCCCGCAGTCACGGCGTATTGGAACCGTGACCGCCCCGTTGGTTCACGTCGCCGAAGAGCGGCTGAAGCTGCTCGTAGAGGAGGCGTAGGTCCCGGCGGTAGGCGTCGGCCGCCGGCGTCCGGGCCAGCCGGCGGACCCGCCGCAAGGCACAGACGAGCCGCGTCGCGAGGCGGACGTACTCCGGCAATGGGCTCACGGGATGCTGGCGACGTTTCTTCGGTTCCGTCGCGATCCCGAGCCGAAAGTACACCTGGCGAAGGCTGAGCCCGGCAAAGACGGCGGGGTCCGACGCCGCGCCCGCGAGCGCCATGTAGCGCTTGGCCGTCTTCGCCGAGCCCCGGAAGTTTTTGCGGACCCACAGGGACCAGGCGCCGCGGAGCATGGTCGCGTTCACGCGCTCGTGTTCCGCGCGGAGCAGCCGGCCGGCCTCCCAGGCGGCGACCAGCGCCGCCGTCAGGTGGTCGCGCGACTGCACTGCGCAGCGCTGCACCTCCGCGTGCAGCCGGTTGATCTCGGCGGCGGAGCCGTCGGCGGGCGGCGGGTTCATGATTCGAGCCCGGTCGTGAGCCGGAAATCCTCCGCCAGTTTGTGCACCGCCTGGAACGTCTCCCCCGCGAATTCCCCAATGGCTTCGAGGGTGTCGGCGGTGCCGAGCAGATCGGGCCGGACGCAGTACAGGGCCACCGAAGCGCGGAGCCCACGCTCCTCGAGGCTCGTGGCATCCGCCAGCCAGATCAAAAGCCGGCTGAAACCTTCCAGCAGCATGGCCCGTGCTTCCATCCGGGGATCGATGGGCAGGGCGAAGAAGTGATCGTCGTTGGTTTTCATCGTCGGCGACCTTACGCCCGCTCTGCCCCGCGAAATAGGGACGGCCGCTTCTGAAAAGTCGCCGCATTTGCACCGTGGGCTGGACACGGGCGTGTCCGCCTTCCCTCCCGCAAACAGCGTTGGTCTCTCGTCAGCGCAGTTGACGACGAGCGCCAGGCCCCGGAAGCTCGCCGCGTGCAGGCAGCCTTGAAGTCGATTCGTTACGCGCGCGGCGGCGACGTCCACCGCGTCGTCCGGCAGGCGATCGGTGGCCGACCGATCGTCACAATCGATCAGGCGTGCTGCATCACCCTCTATCACGCCTTCAGCCGGATGGCGGAATCGGCGACGCACGCTTTCCTGATGCGGAAGCGGCCGGGCCGGGACATTCAGGTGCACATCGTGCCGCGCGCCGCGCTCACCGGCGCGAACTAGCCGCGCTCACTGGCCGCGCGCCGGAATCTTCAATTTGCTGCGGATGTGTGCCGCCACCTCGCTGGGGTCATAGTACACGAAGTGGCCGACCTTGTGATAGGGAATGCGGCGGAGCTTGGTCCATTCCCGCAGCGTGCGGATCGAGGGTTCGCGGCCTTTCGGGAAGATGCCGCAGGCGCGCAGGCCGGTGATGTCGGTGAGCTGGCTGAGGAGGTGAGATGCAGACAAGGGCGTTTCCATGCCCTTCTGCGCGGTTCAACTGGGCAGTGGCGGCCCCTGGTCTCGCCTTAATCTTTTTCGGCGTGTGTCGATAAACACCGATTGGTGAACTACAAGTACCCTTTCGCAGTGTATCGCGACCAAAACGGCGATCTAAAGGTAATTAAGCGCGAAGACTTGGTGGATTGCTCGATCCTCGCGCTGGCGCGTTCCGTTCGTCTGTACGACGAGGATGAAGAGTACCGACTTTATCCTCGAGCGCGTACAGGGGCTCCGCACTTCTATTGCCGCACGGAAAACCGCCGACGATTGGTTGCTCCCATCGAACCGGACCCTCGGCACAATGCGCGCCGCGATTCCCTGCTCGCTGCGTTGAATTCGCAAAAGGGCTTAAAGCTCGGATATCGTGATTACTTCGGGTCCGGACCAGAGGATTTCGAATTCTTCGAGATTGCGGAAATCGAAGGCTACATTTGGGGCAAAGAGGTGACGCGAATCATGCCGTACGGTCTCCGGGTCAGACATGATGTTTTTGGCGCGAGTCCTCTTCTTGCTATGTCCGAGCGGCGTCCCTGGATCGCTCTCGAAGTCATCGCGACGCACTATCTGGACGACGATACCTTCCAATCCCTCATCGATGTCTCGCGAGAAATGCCGCTGATCGTTGGCTTCGATCTCGTCGAGGAACCGAACTATTTCCTAAAACTCGACGAGGCAGACGGCACGCTACGTCTAATCTACTACATCTACGATGGGAGCGTCTGGCGCAATGAGGTTCGGACCCAAATAGAATCGGGAGCAGCTTTGCGCGCAGTGCTTGAGCGAGAGGTGCGCGACAAACGCGCGCGCGATGCGCGCCGCAGGGCGGCGGCACCGACTCGTTAAGCATCAAACCGCAACTGCATCCTTCGGCTGTGTTGGCAGGCAAATGACTTCCCCTTGCGGGCGGGGCTTAATCGCAAAGAACTCCTCGGCCTCTGCTTTGCTCTTCAAATCCAGGTAGTGCTTGCGGATGATCGATTCGGAGTTGCCAGCCTGCAGCGCGGCTTCGCCCATCGAGCGGAATTTCGCGACAAACATCGAAATGAAGGTGTGCCGCATCACGTCCTTCGTGAGGTCGAATTTTTTCGCGACGCGCGCCCGGAGCTTTTGCATGTGCGGCGGCACGATGGGAAATCGGTCGAGAGGGTACGCCTGGAGCCAAGCCGCCAGATTCGGCTGAATCTCCACGGTGCGCTTCATCTTCACCTTCGAGACTTCGGGCTCGATCAGGATGATGCCGGTATCGAGCCGTACGTCAGTGGCCTTGAGCTTCAGGATTTCGCCATTGCGGACGCACGGGCGAATGCCAGCGAAGAGGCAGAGGGCGAAGTATGGCACGAGTCGGCCGCCCTCGAATTCCTCAACGTAGACCATCAGTTCGCGGCATTGCTCGGCGGTCATCGTCTTCGCCGAACCGCGCCGATGCGCGATGCGGTAGTGCCGCACCTTTTCGATGGGATTCGCGGATATCCAGTCCTGCTGGTACGCGTACTTGAAGAAAGTGCTGAGGATGCCGCGCCGGTTGTTGACGTACTTGAGCGATGGCTTGCCGCGCTCGACGAAGGCACCGAGCTGCTGCGCAGTGATCTCGTTCACGTGCATCGTTCCGAAATGCGTCTGCAGGAGTTTCAGCTCTTTCTTAATGCTGCCGGTCTGGCTGCGAGAGATGATGCCGCGTTCGTGCTCGCGGTCCTTGAACGCGGTGTAATCCGCGATCGCGTCTGGCAGCGTCATCTCACGTTGGGCGGGGTTATAGTGCTTGAGCGCGTACTCGACGTAGAACGAGAGCGGTTTCGGCTGCTCCTTCAGCCGCGCGAACAGCGTCTCGGCTTCGTGGAGTTGTTCTTCCGTCAGGCGGGTGAGCGCGCGACGCAGGCCAGTGTCGGCGCCCATGCGTTCCGCTTCGAGCGCGTCGCGCTCGGCGTTTGCTTCGGCGCGCGTGCCGAAGTTTTTGCGGACTCGTTTTCCGTCGAGCCAACCGTAGACGCGAAAAACAACTTCTCCGGACGGATTGGTGAACTGCGATACAACGAACGGACTGGCTTCTTTCATGACCGATTTGCCAGCTCAACTGGCAAATCCGGAGTCGCCTTTTGTTAACCCGTTCAGCTCAGCCTATTAAGCTGGCGGAGAGGGTGGGATTCGAACCCACGGTGCCTTTCGACACTCCGCATTTCGAGTGCGGTGCGATAGACCACTCTGCCACCTCTCCGGTGCAGAACGCGAAAAAGTAGGACGCGTCCCCGAAAACGGAAGCCGAAAATCGCCGCGCCGCCGGCGCGCGTCTCACCGGAATTTTTTCGGCCGCACGTTCAGGCGCCGACGATCGTCTTCACGTTCACGAACGCCCGCGCGCCCCACTCGCCCAGCTCGCGGCCGTGGCCGCTCTCCTTCACGCCGCCAAACGGCAGCTCGGGCGCCGAGCGCACGAAGTCGTTCACGAACACGCAGCCCGCGTCCAGCTCGCGTGCGAGTCGGCGCGCGCGCGCGCGGTCGCGCGTGAAAATCGTCGCACCCAGCCCGAACGGCGTGTCGTTCGCGACGCGCACCGCCTCCGCTTCATCGCGCACGGGCACGATCGCCGCGACCGGCCCGAACATTTCCTCGTCGTGCGCCGCCATGCCAGCGCGCACGTCCGTCAGCACGGTTGGCGGGTAGAAAAATCCCGGCCCGGCGAGCGGCTCGCCGCCGAGCAGCACGCGCGCGCCGCGGCGCACGCTCTGCCGCACCTGCGCGTGCAGCCTAGCGCGCAGATCCGCGCGCGCGAGCGGGCCCACGTTTGTCGCCGGATCGGCCGGATCGCCCGCCCGCCGCGCGGCCATCCGCGCCGTGAAGCGCTCCTCGAATTCGCGTCGCACCGCGCGCACCACGATGAAGCGCTTCGCGCAAATGCAGCTCTGCCCGGAATTCAGCAGCCGCGCCGTCGCGCCGATTTCCGCCGCGCGCGCGAGATCGGCATCCGCGAGCACCAGCGCGGGATCGCTGCCGCCGAGCTCGAAGACGCCGGGCTTCATCGCCGCGCCGGCGAGCGCCGCGACGGCCTTGCCTGCGGCCGTGCTGCCGGTGAGCGTCACGCCGCGCACGCGCGGATCGGCGATCAGCGCGGGCACGGGCGTGGTGTCGATCAGGAGCACCTGAAACACGCCGCGCGGAAAACCGGCGCGCCGGAAAAGTTTCTCCAGTGCCAGCGCGCAGCCCGGCACGTTCGGCGCGTGCTTCAAAAGCACGCCATTGCCGCCCGCGAGCACCGGCACCGCGGCGCGCAGCGCCTGCCAGAACGGAAAATTCCACGGCATGATCGCGAGCACGAGCCCGAGCGGCTCGAAGACGATGCGCGCAGCGGGCGACGCCGTTTTCGCCTTCGCCGTCGTTGCGCCCGTCAGCCCCGCATCCGCGAAAAACCGCGCGCCCGCTTCCGCGTAATAATCGCAGAGCAGCGCGCATTTTTCGATTTCCGCCCGCGCCTGCGTGATCGGTTTGCCCATTTCCTCCGTCGCGAGCGCGGCGAGCGCGTCGCGCCGCGCCCGCAATTCGCGCGCGAGCGCCCGCAGCCGTCGCGCCCGCTCGCCCCAGCTCGCCCGTCGCCAGATCGCTTGCGCCGCCGCTCCGCGAGCCACCGCCCGCTCGAGCTCCGCGCGCGAAAGCGTGCGATAGGTCGCGAGGCGTTTCCCCGTCGCGGGATTGATCGAAACAAGAGCCATGCCCGCACTCTCGCCACTCATCGCCGGCTGACAAACGGAAATGCTTTCGCAGCGAAACAGTGCCGCACTTTGTCCGCCGAACGCCGGCGGTCGCACGCCCCGCTCACTGGCCCGACACGATCCGCACCCGCCGAATTTCGAGGTGGCTTTGCACCGTGCGCAGCGCGAACCAGCCGCTGGTCAGCGGCGCCGGGTCGCGCCACGAAAAAAATTTCTCCCCATCGCACCAGAACTCCGCTCCGCCCTCGCGCGCGACGAGCCGGATCCGGTAGGTGCGGTTCGGCGCGAGGAGAAATTTTTTCTCGCGCCGGTCGTGCTCGGGCAGCAGCGGCTTCGTGCCGTCGCCCGCGTAGCGGCGGAAGCGCGTCGTGGTGTTTTCGTTGCCGCCCATGCCGACGTAATAAGTGCGCAACGCGTCGTAGTCCTCGAATTTCCCGCTGCGCCCCGCCGGCATCGCGTCGGGCGAGCGCGGATCGACCGCCATCCAGAAGCAGTTCACGTCGGACACGCGATCGTGCGGCCCGCCGCGCGCCACGACCGTCACATCGTAGCTGATTTCCACCGGCGCGGTCAGCCGCTCGCGCCACCACACGGTGCAACCCGCCGCGTCGTCGATCACGAGCGCGTCGCCGCGGATGGCGACGCTGCCGCCGGGTTGCTGCTCGACTGACCAGCAGCGGAGGTCGAGCGCGGGATCGGCGGGCGCCGGCGCGGTCGAGCCGGCCGCCGCGGCCAGAAGTGTCGTCGCGACGATTCCGAAAACCAACGCGGGGCGGTGCATGGTGCCAAGTTTGTTTGCGCGCCGCGCGGATGGCCAGCGAGGAAACAAAAGGGGTTGGCACCCGCGGCGACCGGGGACAGCCTGCCGCCAAAGCATCATGAAAATTCCGCGCCTTCTTCTCGTCGCGCCGCTCACCGCCCTCGCGACTTTGCTTCATGCCGCCACCGCCAAGCTCGCCGATTTCGCCGCCGCGGCGGAGAGCCACCGCGTCGTCCTCGCGCTGCCCGACTATCCGCGCACCGTCGAGCAGCTGCGCACCCGCGGCGCCGAGGCCACGCGCAACGCCGACGCGATGCTCGCCGCCCTCGCGAAACAGGATGCGGCCGCGCTCACGTTTGCGAACACCTTCGCCGCTTACGACAAGATCGTCGGCGATGTTTCCGCCTTCGGCGACCAGGCGAACACGATCGCCGAGTCGAATCCCGAGAAAGCCGTGCGCGACGCCGCGCGCGAGCTCCGCACGCAGCTCGATGCGTGGCGCATCGGGCTCGACTACCGCGACGACGTGTATCGCGTGCTGAAGGCGTTCGCCGACACGCACCCGAAGCTCGATCCGCAGGAACAACGGCTCGTCGATTTCACGCTGCGCGACTATCGCCGCGCCGGCCTCGCGCTCGCACCCGGGCCGCGCCAGCAAGTCGAGCAACTGCGCAAACAACTCTCCGCGCTCGAGCAGGAATTCAAAGTCAACATCAACCAGGCGACCGCGCCGCTCGACTTCACCGCCGCCGAACTCGCCGGCGTGCCCGACACGCTGCTCAAGAGCCCCGGCGTGCCGCAGCCGGACGGGCGCTATCGCGTGATGGCCAACATCACCTGGCATGCGGTCGCGATCTACGAAAACGCCGATCGCGCGGAAACGCGCCGGACCTTCTACCTCGCGCGCAACCGCCTCGCCGCCGAGAAGAACGTGCCCGTGTTCACCCAGCTCGTCGCGCTTCGCACCGAAATCGCCCACCAGCTCGGCTACGGGACGTGGGCCGACTACCAGACCGAGACGAGGATGGCGAAGAACGGCGCGGCCGCGTTGAAGTTCGAGGAGGATCTCGTGGCCGGCTTGCAGCCGAAACTCGCCGCGGAGCTCGAGACGCTCCGCCAGTTGAAGGCCGCGCAGACCGGCGACGCCGCGGCGAAGCTCGATCCGTGGGACATCAGTTATTACCAGAACCGGCTGAAGAAGGAACGCTACGCCGTCGACGCCGAGCAGCTCCGCGTTTATTTTCCGTATCAGGCGACGCTCGACGGGATGTTCCGCATCTACCAGCGCATCTTCGGCCTGAAGTTCACCGAAATCGATCCGCCCTACGTCTGGTTTCCCGGCGTGCAGTTGTTCGTCGTGACGGACGCGGCGACCGGCGAGCCGATGGGCAGCTTCTACCTCGACATGTTTCCGCGCGAAGGAAAATACAACCACTTCGCGTGCTTCCAGCAGCTTCTCGGCCGCGTGCTGCCCGACGGCCGCTACGAACTGCCCGTCGCCGCGCTGCTGTGCAATTTCCCGCCCAGTGGAGACGGCAAGCCGTCGCTGCTGCAGCATGACGACGTGGAAACGCTCTTCCACGAGTTCGGCCACGTGATGCACGCGATGCTCAGCCGCGCGCGCTTCCAGCGGCAGGAATCTTTCAACGTGCCGCAGGATTTCGTCGAGGCGCCATCGCAGATGCTCGAGAACTGGGTCTGGGACAAGGCTGTGCTCGACACGTTTGCCGCCGACTATCGCGATCCGGCGAAAAAAATTCCCGCCGTGACGATCGCCGCGCTCACCGCCGCCCGTGAAGCGACCGACGGCTACCTGAACCGCCGCCAACTCGCGCTCGGACTGCTGGACCTCGCGGTGCACACGCACGCGGACGCCAGCAAGCCGATCGATGTCGTCGGCGAAACGAACGCCGTGCTCGCCCGCGTCACGATCCCGCCGGCGCCCGACACCGCTTTCATCGCCTACTTCGGCCATATGGCCGACGGCTACGACGCCGGTTACTACGGCTATCTCTGGTCGAAGGTCATCGCGATCGACATGGCCAGCGAGTTCAAGAAAGCGCCCGACGGTTTTCTCGACGTGAAAGTGGGCCGCCGGCTGCGCGACGAAGTGTATGCCGCCGGCGATACGCGCGACGTCGCGGTGTCGGTCGAAAAATTCCTCGGCCGGCCGCGCTCGACGGCGCCGTTCCTGGAATACGTCGGCATCAAGCATTGACGATCCCGCCCGCGCGCCGACCGAGCCGCGCGAGAGCCTTCACCCCGCCGCGCCGGAAACTGCGCGGCGTTTTTTTTCGCCGCGGGAGACGACCCACCCCGTGACGGGGTGAACACCCACGCGCCGGTTTCCCGATTTTGCGTTCTAATCGGGCGAACCAAATTCCGCGCCCATGCCGCTTCGGCTTTCGTGCGCCCAAACTCAAAAACGCATGCACTCCCACCTCCCAACTGCGATCTCCCCGCGCGCTCCGCGCCGATTCCTCCCCGCGCTGGTCTTCGCGGCGCTGGCGCTCGTGCTCACCCCGCTTGCCGTTCTCGGCCAGTCGTTTGTCGCCGAAATCACGGACGACGACATCGGCCGCGTCGGTCCCACCGGCATGGCGATCGATACCGTCGGCGGCGTGACCTACCTCTACGCCTCCGACCAGAATCACGGCCGCGTCGTCAAATACAACCTCGCCACCGGCGCGCGCGTGGCCGTCTTCGGCACGAATGGCAACGGTCAGGGCCAGTTCAACGCCCCCTACGGCATCGCGATCGATCCCGCGACGCACGATCTCTACGTCGCCGAGCGCGCCAACTATCGCATCCAGCGCATCACGAACCAGGGCGTGTTCGTGATGATGTGGGGCCAATACGGCACCGCCGACGGGCAGTTCAACGACCCCGTGGGCATCGCGGCGGACGCCACGGGAAATGTCTACATCACCGATCACGGCAATCATCGCGTGCAAAAATTCCACGTGAGCAACACGGGCGGCGTCTGGTCCGCGCAGCATCTCACGACGTGGGGCGGCTTCGGCGGCGCGAACGGCCAGTTCAACCAGCCCTACGGCATCACGCTCGACGCCTCGGGCGTGCTCTGGGTCGCCGACGGTTTCAACCACCGGCTGCAACGCTTCGACCAGAACGGCACGTTCCTCAGCTTCATCGGCTCGCAGGGCAGCGGCAACGGCCAGTTCATCACGCCGACGTGGGTCACCTTCGACGCGGCCGGCAACTACTACGTCGCCGAGACGAATTCCGATCCGCAGAATCCCAACGCCGCCGACATCCAGCAGCAGCGCATCCAGAAATTCAGCCCGTCGGGCGCATTCATCACCAAGTGGGGCAGCTACGGCCAGCTCGGCGGCCAGTTCCGCCTGCCGTTCATCTGCGTCGTCGACAACACCACCAACTACGCCTACGTCGCCGACTACTACAACACGCGCATCCAGAAATTCAATCTCTCCGCGCCGCCCGGCGATCCCAACATCCCGATCGTCGCCCTGCCCGCGCAAAACGTCGCCGCCGGCGGCACCGCGACTTTCACCGCCACCGTCACCGGCAGCTATCAGTGGCAGAAAAACGGCACCGACATCGCCGGCGCCAATGCCGCCACGCTGACGCTGACCAACGTTCAACCCGCCGACTGCGGCGTCTACAGCGTCTCGATCAACGCCGCCGGCCAGGGCAGCGTGCAGGCGGGCGTGCTCGGCATCACCTCGGCCGCGAAAACCGTCGGCACCGCGACCGAAGTCGGCACGGACATCCATCATCCCAACGGCAATATCTACGACCAGGTTCTCCTCCAAGGTCCGGCCGCCACGATCCGCGCCGACGCCGGTCAGATCACGCGCATCTCCTACGTCGATCTCAACGACGATATCGTGCAGGTGGAGTTCTCCGGTTCCGGCAATCTCACGCTCATGCTCGACAACGCCAGCGGCCCGGCGAATGCCACGAACTACAACCAGCCCAGCACCCAATACTGGAAGGGCCACGGCAGCATCGTGATCACCGGCGCCGACGCCTCGACCAACGTCTCCGTCTTCAGCGTCGGCCGCGGCAATGCCGTCGATCAGACGATCTTCCGCACCGGCGTGACTTACGACAGCGTCGCCGACATCGCGATGATCGCCATTTCCGGCACCGGTTTCGGCGGCGTCTATTGCGGCAACGCAAACCTCTTCGCCTCGAAGGGCATCACCGGCCTCTTCGCGCCCGGCGTGCAGTTCGGCGCCCGCATCTCGCTCCTCGATGTCAACGCCTCCGGTTCCGCCACGCCCACCCTGCTGCTCGGCGGCAGCGTCGACGACAATATCAGCGGCGGCGATCTCTTGCAGACAAACGGCAAGGCCGTCCAGGTCAGCGGCATCTCGCAGTTGAAGTTTGTCGCCGGCGCGAAATCCGACGGCGTCACCTCGCTGCCCGCGCAAATCAACCAGGGCCACCTCGAGCAAAACGGCGTCGATGTCACCGCGACGGTCGTCGTCAACCCGCATTGATCGAGCGCGCGCTCCATCGCGCTTTCCCCGTGAGCCAGGTCGCTCCCCGCGACCTGGCTTTTTTGCGTTTCCCTCCCAAGAACGCCGAGCTCCAGCTCGGCGAGTTTCCGCGCCTCGCGGCTCGCGCCACTCTCAAAAAACAAAGCCGAGCTGGAGCTCGGGGTTCCCAGGAGAAGGGCCTCGATCGCTCGATCGCGGATGCACGCCCGCGTGAGCGTCAACCCGTGAGCACGCGCCCGCGCTCAAACGGATCCTAAATTTCCCCGCCGATGTGTCGTAGGACCAAAATTATTATGGTCAGTCGTGATTACACCAAGGAGATAGGCCTGCCTGCGCAGAATGTCATGGTTCCCCTGCCCTACGCGATCGGCATTCTTGCCGCATTCGCGGCGGCGACATGGTTCGGCATCGCCTCGATGCAGTCGCATCGCGCGATCGCCAAAGCCGAGTCGGTGAAGGCGGAAACCGTGCAGGTTTTCGTTCGGCAGTAAGGCCTCGCTCCACGTCCCTCGTTGCGCAGCCAACCGCTCCACGCATGGCGCGTGCGACCGGTCGCGGGCGCACGAATTCGCGCGCGCTTCGGGCGGCTCAGTCCGCCGCGGCGTGCGAGATCGTTTCCATCTCGGCGAGCGCCGGTGCGGCTGTCGCCAGCCCCTCGATCGAAATCGTCCACGTGTCGTCGGCGCCGAGGAGCGCGACGAGTGTCAGCCGTTCCCCTCGCTTGCGGGTCAGCAACGCGTTCGTCCAGCTCTCGAGCGCCGGCGATAATTCGCCTGCGCCGGTGCTCGCGAAAATCACGAGCGGCGTCGCCGCCGCGTCGGTCAGCGCGCACGCGCGCCATTTTTCCGCCGCGAGCTGATCGAAGCGCCAGAGCATCGGCCGGAACGCGAACCGCCGCCGTGTCGCACGCAGCACTTCATTGATCACCGCGATCGCGCGACGCGCGGCCGGGAGATCCGCATACGCGATAAACACCTCGAAGGGGATCGGCGGCGGCGGAGTCGGCCGGCGAAACCGGCGGGGTGGGCGGGAAACGGAAAGGGGATGAAGGGCCGCGCGTGCATTCATGCGCTTGCGAGCATACGCCACGCCGCCGCGCCCGGCAGTGGGGTCTGCACAGTAATTCCGTGCGCCCGAGCCCGATCAGGAATCCGACCGACGCCCGCGCGGGTTTCCCGCGGGATTCGCGCGACGCTTCACCGCGCCTTTTGCGATCGTGCGCCAGCGCTGCGAGCGCGTGCGCTGCGCGATCTTGTGCAGCGCAGCCGCGCGCCCCGGCCGCCGCCGTCCGCGCGGCGTGCCTGACGCGCCGGGCACGCGGCGCGGATCGTCGACCTCGCCGACGGCGAGCGGCGCGCGCCGTTGCGCTTTGATCGGCCGGGTCGTGCGCAGGGATTTGTTCGAGGTGGTTTTCGCCATGATACCGCCACAGTCCGCCCGAAGATTTTCCGGTTCCTTCGCCGCGGAAAATCGATTCGCCCTCAATCCGCCACCGAGAGGTCGTCCTTCGCGGCAAACGGCGATCCCGACGCGGCCGGCGGCGCCGGCGAATCGCCGGCCTGCGTCCGTGCGCGGTGGAAGAGCCGCGCCATCCGCGCCGTGGACGCACGCAGCCGGAGCACGCGTCGCGCAAAGCGGAGATTGTCGGGATGATGGCGAAAATCCTGCGCCTCGAATTCGAACTCGTCGCGCCGCACCAGCCTGCCGACCGCGCGCACAAACTCGCGATCCGCATCGAAGAAATGCCGGTCGAGCAGCAGCAGCCCAAGTCGCAGCACCCGCGCGTGCGGATAGAGCACGCCGCTCAGGACGACCGCGCCGTAGGCTTCAGCCGGCAGCCCGAAACGGCGGCAGAAACGAATTTGGAACGTGTCGGACATCGTGCGCCGCGAAACGTTTGACGCTTTATCCTGCCGCGCAATCGCGCCCGCACCGCCGGCGGTGAAAATTGCGTGACGCAGCCCGCGAGCGAAAAGCCCGATGCCGCGCGCGGGCTCGCCCAACGAATTCACCAGCCAGACTCCAACGAGCCGTAAAAAAAGGCCGGGCGCTTTATCCATAACGCGCCGCGCGGAATTTTCGTTCGCCCGACGGCGGCGGCTTAAGGATAAGCCGCCCTACCTCGCAGACATTCTCGTGGGGACGCGACGCCCTCGCCGCGTTTTCTCCCTAGCCACACGACGAAACGTTTTCAGCCGGGCGACGCGATGAAGCGTTTTTCTCCGGGCGACGCGACGAGCGCGTCGCATCCCCAACCTGAGCCGAAGGATTTTGAAAGGCGCTCTAAACCGTCTCCAGCAGCTTGTTCAACCGCGCCACCATCGTCGTCGCGTCGTCGAGCAGGCCGGCGGAGATGAGCGCGTTGTCGAGCAACTGCTCGGCCACGAGCTTCGCGCGCTCGGGATTCGCGGTGTGATTTTCGAAGAGGCGCTTGATGACGGCGTGCCGCGGATTGATCTCGAGGTTCACGCGCAACGGCGAGTCGGCGCCTTCGCGATTCATCGCCTTCATCATGCGGCGCATGTGCGGCGACATGAACTTGTCGGCGTTGAGCGCGAGCACGGGCGAGTCGACGAGCCGGTCGCTCGGTTTCACTTCGGCGACGCGCTCGCCGAGCGTGTCCTTGAGCCACTTCGTGAGTGTCTTCACGTCGTCGTCGGCCAGCGCGCCTTCGGGCTTCGGCAGGTCGGAGAGCTTCACCTCGGCGTGATCGGCGGCGGTGAGTTTCTTCCCGTCGAACTCGCGCACGTTGTTCATCACGTATTCGTCGACCGCCTCGTAGCAGAACAACACCTCGAGGTTGCGCGCCTTGAAGCCTTCGAGATACGGGCCGCTCTCGATCGACGCGCGATTCGGGCCGACGAGGTAATAAATCTCCTTCTGCTCCGCGCCCATGCGCGCGACGTAGTCGGCGAGCGAGGTCGTCTTCCCCTTCTCCGTGAGCGACGACTCGAAACGCAGCAGCTTCACGAGCTGGTCCTTGTGCGCGAAGTCGAGCGCCGCGCCTTCCTTCAGGAACACGCCGAACTCCTTGTAGAATTCCGCGTAGCCGTCGGCGCGATTCTTCGCCTCGTCCTCGAGGAATTTGAGAAAGCGTTTCGTGATGACCTTGTTCAGCTTTTCGATGAGCGATTTGTCCTGCATCGACTCGCGCGAGATGTTGAGCGGCAGGTCCTCGCTATCGACGACGCCTTTCAGGAAACGCAGCCACTCGGGCAGGATGTCCTTCGGCTTCGGGTCGATCATGACCTTCCGGCAGTAGAGCGAGACCGCTGGCTCGAGGCGCGCGAGGCCGAGCTTCTCGGTGTTTTCCTGTGGCACGAATAGCAGCGCGTTGATCGCGAGCGGCGCGTCCGCGGAGAAATGCAGCCGCAGCCGCGGCTCGTCGAAGGCGTGCGCCTGGAACTTGTAGAACTCGGTGTATTCCTCGTCCTTGATCTCGTTCTTGTTTCGCAGCCAGAGCGCCTGGACGGTGTTGATGCGTTTGCCGTTGAGATTGATCGGAAACGACACGAACGCGCTGTAGCGCTCGAGAATCTCCTTCACGCGCCACTCCTGCGAAAACTCCGCGCACTCGTCCTTCAGCTCGATGACGATCTTCGCGCCGCGCCGCTGGCCCTCGCTCTCCTCGATCGAGTAGCTGCCGGAGCCGTCGCTTTCCCACACGTGCCCGGGCTCGTTCGCGCGCCAGGAGTGCGTGTAGACCTTCACGGTCTTCGCGACCATGAACGCGGAATAAAACCCGACGCCGAACTGGCCGATGAGGTTCGCGTTCTTCTGCGCGCCTTCGCCGAGCGCCTTGAGAAAGGCCTTCGAGCCGGAGTGCGCGATCGTGCCGAGATTTTCGACGAGCTCGGCGCGCGTCATGCCGATGCCGAAATCCTGGATCGCGATCGTCTTCGCCTTGTCGTCGGTCGTGAGGTTGATCTCCAGCTCGAGCCGGTCGTCGAAGATTTCCTTCTCCGTGAGCTGCGTGTGGCGCAGTTTTTCCAAGGCGTCGGAAGCGTTCGACACCAGCTCGCGCACGAAGATTTCCTTCTCCGTGTAGAGCGAATGCGTGACGATATCCAGCAGCTGGCTGATCTCGGCCTGGAATTCGAATTTTTGCGGCGTGGCAGTGGACATGATGGGAAGGGTTGAACGTTGAGAGCTTAGGGCGAAGTGAAGGAAAAATCGAAAGAGCCCGCTAGTTTAGCAGGTGCGGGAAAAAATCAAGCGGCGGAAACGAGGCGCGGAGAAAGTGTGACCGGTCGAACCGGCCCGATGCGCCATCGCGCGCGAGCGGCAAAACGGCTCACCACGCTCTACGACTTTACCTCGCGCTGCAATCGCTCCCAGAGCGCCGCGACGTGCTCACGCTCGGTCGTGAGGCTGCCGATCGAGATCCGCGCCATCCAGCGCCCCTCGAGCAGGGCCGGCGTCAGATACGCCGCGCCGGAGGCATTCACGCGCTCGACCCACGCGAGCGTGTGCCGGTCGAGCGCGTCGCGATCGCCGGCGAGCGCCGGCGGCTCGTGCCGCACGCAGAGCGTCTGCAGCGGCACGGGCGCGAGCAACCGCCAGTCCGGCGTCGCGCGAATTTGCGCCGCGAGCCATTGCGCGTTGGCCAGATCACGACGCAGCCGCGCGGACAAGCCGGCGACGCCCTGCTCACGAATCAGGCACCAGAGCTTCAGCGCGCGAAAACGCCGGCCGAGCGGGATGCCCCAGTCGCGCAAATTCTTCACGCGTGCATCGACACCGCTCTGCAGGTAGCTCGGGTTCGTGCTCATCACGCGCACGAGGTGCTCGGGGTCGCGCACGAAATACACCGAGCAGTCGAACGCCGCGCCGAGCCACTTGTGCGCGTTGAGCACGAGCGAGTCCGCGCCCTCGACGCCCGCCCACATCGCACGGCACTCGGGCAGGATCATCGCGGCGCCGGCCATCGCGGCATCGACGTGCAGCCAGATTTTTTCGCGGCGCGCGATTTCGGCGATCGCGTCGATCGGGTCGAGCGCGGTGGTCGCCGTCGTGCCGCACGTCGCCACCACCGCGGCGGGCGTGAGGCCATGCGCGCGATCCGTGGCGATCGCCTCCGCGAGCGCGTTGGCGCGCAGCGCGAATTTCTCGTCGATCGGCAGCAGGCGGATGTTGTCGCGGCCGAAGCCCGCCAGTAGCGCCGCTTTTTCGACCGAGCTGTGCGCCTGCGCGGAAACATAGACCACGAGCGGCGCCGGTTCGCCCTGCAGGCCGCCGCGGGCGAGGGAAAATTGCGACGCTCGTTCGCGGGCGCAGATCAGCGCGAGCAGCACCGCGCTCGACGCCGTATCCTGGATCACGCCGCTCCACGCCTCCGAGAGTGCGACCATCTGCCGCAGCCAGTCGGTGACGACTTCCTCGAGTTCGGTCAGCGCCGGGCTCGATTGCCACGAGAGTCCGAGCACGCCAAGTCCCGTGCTCAGATAATCGCCGAGCACCGACGACAGCTCGCTGTTCGCCGGGAAGTAGCCGAAAAAATTTGGATGCTGCCAGTGCGAGAGGCCTGGCACGACGATGCGATCGAGGTCTTCGAAAATTTTCCCGAAAGGCTCCGGCTGCTCCGGCGGCGCCTTCGGCAACTGGGCGCGAATCGCGCCCGGTGCGACCGGCGAACGCACCGGCAGATCCGCGACGCGCGCGCGATAGTCGGCGATCCAATCGACGAGTTGATGACCCGCGCGGCGAAATTCCTCCGGCGTCATGTGCAGCCGCCAGCGTGCCCGGCGCGATTTGACGCGCAACGGCGAAGTGGCCGCGTCAACGCGCCGGTTTTTCGAGCAGCCAGTTGTGATACACGCGCAGCCCGAACGGCGGGGGCAACGGCACGTCAAGCGGTCGATACGCGACGAGCCGGAAGCCCGCGGGCGCGAGCGCGGCGCGAATCAGCCGCGGCGTCGTGATATGAATGTCGTTGATCGTGCTGTGCCCGATCGCGCGAAACAGATACTCCATCGTCCGGTTCACCGCCGGCATGCCGAGCAGGAACAATCCGCCCGGCGCGAGCACGCGCTGCACCTCGCCGAGCGCGCGCCGATAGTCGGCGAGATGCTCGAAGACGGAAAAGCACACGATCAGCTCGAACGAGTTTTCCGCGTAAGGCAGCACGTCGACCGTGCCCTGCACGAGCGTCGCGCGCCGCCCGCGCGCAACCAGCATGCGCCGCACCGACTCGGGCTCGGCGTCGAGATCGATGCCGTGCAGCTCGTCGACGCTGCCCGCGAGCGCGAGCAGCAGGCCGCCGGACCCGTAACCGACTTCGAGCGCACGCGAGAATCGCCGCGCCGGCAGCAACTCGAGCCCGAGGTTGATCCGCCGGCGAAACAAACGCCCGACGACCGGCCGCCGATAATAATCGATCGGATCGGTGGGTCCGTTTTTCGGGACGCCGGCGATCAGTTCGAGCGTGATGCGATCCATGCGGGAGCCGGCGCAATCTGCCGCGCGCATTTCCGAGGGCGAGCGGATTCCGACGCCGCGGCGAGATTTACGAATTTTACCACGACCGTTTTCGCGCGCCGCGGAAATTTTCTAGTGGCCGGCCGTCGCCGGCCGCGGGAAACCGATCGGCCGGCGGTCGAATTGCGCGAGATTGCGCGCGTAGATCCAGTGGCTGTCGGTGTGATCGTAGAAACGGTAGAACGCCGTCTCCGAAAGCGCGGCGGGATTTTTCAGCACCGGTCCGAAGCAGATGAGCGCGTTCGCCGCCAGGACGACGCCGACAAGGGCGCGGCGCGCGATCCGCGCCGCGACGCCGGGCGGCCGCAATTCCTGCCACCAGAGCGCGAGCGAAAACACGAGCGCGGGAAACACGGGTTGATAGATGCGCGCGATCCACGAGCCGGTGATTTTCCAGTCGCCCGCCTGCGGCAGCGGCAGGTTGGAAAACACGAACAGCAGCACGCCCGCCGCAAGCAACGCCGGCACCGCACGGTGGCGCGTGAAATCGCGCCAGCGAAAATCGAGCGCCCACGCGGCGAGCGCGAGCAGCGGGAGAAAAAGGAAATTCGCGCCGAAGAAAACGTCGGCGGCGATCTCGGGCAGCACCGCGAGCCGTTGCACCGCGCCGAGCCAGAGCTGCGGATGAAAATAGGCGGTGGCAAGCTGGCGGTAGACGGAGGTGTTGCTGTTTTCGAGCGGCACTTTCACGACGTGCGCGAGCAGCCAGAGCCACAGCGCGAGCGGGACAAGTTGCAGCGCAAGGCTGAGCGCCGCGGCGCGCGGTCGACGCTGCCAGAGCAAGACCAGCAGACTCGCCGGGACGAAGAACGCGTGGAAATCGTAGGCGAGATAAATCAGCCCGAGCGCGAGCGAGAGCACGACGACCCGCGACCTCCGCGCCGCCGGCAATTCCAGCAGCGCCCAGAAACCGGCGAGGCTCAGCGGAAAAATGATCGCGTAGGAAAACGGCTGGCCGACCCAGTAGGCCGCGCCGGGATAAAGCGCGAGCAGCCACGCGGCGAAAATCGCGCCGCGCGCCCCGAGATGCCGGCGCACCAGCGCGACGCCGGCGACGAAGCCGAGGAGATTCGCCGCGAGGTTGAACCATACGCCGCCGGCTTCGTAGCCCCACGCTTCCATCCACGGCCGCGCGAGGACGGCGTAGAGCACACGCCGCAGCAGCAGCGAATTTTCCCACGCCGCGCGCGGCTCGCGTTCGACGAAGGCGAAGAGCGTGCGGTGCTGCTCGCGGTCGAGGTTGTAGAGATAGCCGGTCGCCGGATCGACTTCCGGCGCGAGTGTGATCGCGTAAGGCGCGAGCGTGCCGGTGTTGCACCAAAGCCCGCCGGCAAACACGACGCCGGCCAGCGTGACCGAAAACCAAAAACCGCGGCGCGTCGGCGTCGGCGCGACACCGCCAGCGGGTGAAGCCGAAACCGCTTCGAGCCGGCGCAGCGCGAGTCCCGCGACGAGCAGCAGCGCAAGCGCCGCGTAGCCGACGCCGCGCGAATAGAGCAACGGCACATGCGCGACGTAGCGGCGGCCGTTGGCGCGCGGATCGGAGTTGTCGCTCGTCGAAAACACAATCTGGCCCGGCGGATGCGCCCACGCACCGCCGCCTTGCTCGGCAACGGTCTCGAGCGTGCGCGTTTTCCACGGCAGCGGCGTGTCATTCTCGGTGAGGATCACGCGGCTGCGCGGCGAGGAGCGTTCGTCGGCGGGGCTCGCGGTGAAATCGATCGCGAAGGCGTGTCCGCCCGCGATCGCCGCCGGCCGCATTTGCGCGGAATCGAGCGGGATGCCGCGCCGCGGCAGCAGCGAGAAACAGAAGTTGTGAACGACGAGCAGGAGCGCGACGCCAAGCGCGGCGCGCAAAAAATTTCGCGTCGCGCGCCGTGGCGGTTCGCGCGCGGCGCCGCTCGCAGATGGCGGCGCGCTGGATGCGGTTTCTCGGGGCGGCAACGGCGGTCGTTGGAAATCGGCCACGACCGCCGAGCGTGCCGCGGAGCGCGAAGCCGTCAAACGACAACGCCGCGAGCGCGGCGCACAAGCGCGCGCGCTCGGCCTACAGGCTCAGTTTGTGGAGCGGCGTGAGCGTCACGGGCCCGAGCAGGCCGCTCGGCTGAAGCGCCCACGTCGACGCGTCGAACGGCTTGTAGGCGATGTTCACGAAATTGATTTCGTAGAATTTCTTCCACTCGACCTTGCGGCGGTCGAGGTCGCGGATGCGATTGGCCGCGGTGTTTGTGACCACGAGCGCGAGCGTGTTTTTGCCCGGCTTGAGGAATGGCCCGATCTTCGTGCGGAAGGGCAGCGACCAGATGAGGTCGGTTTCGACGCCGTTCACAATCACGCGCGCCGTCTCGCGCACGTCGCCGAGATCGAGCAGCCAGTCGTCGGCCTTCGCGCCGGCGGGCAGCGTGAATTCCGTCTCGTAGCGCGCGGTGCCGCCGAAGCGTTCCCACTCGCCGCCCTGCGCGGTCCACGAGGCGAGTTTCGCGGCCGTGAAGCCGGCGGGCAGCTCCGGGCCGCCCGCGAGCGGCGTGACTTTCCACGAGCCGTCGAGTGCGACGGGCGTGCCGCGCTCCGAATAACTGCTGCGCGCGCCGCGGGCATCGCGGTTGGTGAGCGTTTTCAGGAAATACGATTCGCCGGGCGCCTGCTGCACGTAAACCTCGGTCGCGCCGTCGCGCTGGCGCAGCGTGGCGACGCCGGCGCCGCCGCGGCGCGGGTTCATCTGCACCGCGGCGTGCGCGGGCCGGCCGAGACGCACCCAGCCTTCGACCGGTTTGTCGGTGAGATTCGCGACGAAATAAACGTAGCCTTCGGCCGTGCGGCGGCGGACGAAGCGCAGGCCGGTGTCGGTCAGCGGCTCGCGCGCGACTTTCGCGGTGGCGAGCAGCGGAGCGAGCGGCGCGACAACGACGCGGCCGCGGCCGAGCTTGGCCTCGCGCGTTCCGTCGGCGGTCGAGGAGAACTGAAGGCGCGCGAGCTCCGACTTGAATTGCGCGCGGCGCTCGTCGAGATGGCCGAAGCCGGGGACATCGGCCGGCAGCGCGTCGAGGAAGAGCACGGTCGCCCCGTCGTTCGCGAGCGCGAGAAGGCGCTGCAAAGTCGGCAGCGGCAGGTGCTCGGTTTTCGGCACGACGATCGCGCGGTAGGCGGCGCCGGGCGTTTTCAAGCCGCCGTTCGCGTCGGCGTTGGTCTGCTCGAGTTGCGCGTCGGAAATCAGGTCGTAGGTGTAGCCCTGCGCGTCGAGCGTGCTCATGAGTTTGCCGCACGCGGTCTCGCCGAGCCACGGCGCATGCACGGTGAGCTGGATCTGCATGCCTTCGGGATTGTGCCAGAGATCGTCGAGCGGCCAGTAGACGAGCAGGTCGTTGTCGGGCGCGCCGGACTGGAGCAGCGACTGGGCGCGGGCGATGTAGACGTCGATGCTGTCGCCGAAGTCGCGCCAGAGGGGATTGCGGGTATTGAACTGCGTCGACGCGTAGAACACCCAGCCCGGCCACGGCGCGTCGGCGGGCGAGTAGCAGTTGCCGTGGTAGAAGATGTGGTTGATGCCGGTGAGGAAAAGCGCGTCGGCCTCGGGTTTCATTTCCGACGGCGCCTCGCGGAAATGTTCGCGCAGCCAGGTGAAGGTCTCCGACGAGGCGAACTCGCGGCCCGCGACGTGCGCCGCGGACGACGCGAAACGGTGGATGATCGACGGATGCGCGGTGCGGCCGGGCGTGGGATCGAAGTCGCCGGGATCGCGGCGGAAACCGGGGATGGGAAAATCATGCGAGCCGAAAATCTCCGTCTCGGGAATGTCGGCGTTGGCGTAGAGATCGAGGAGATTGGCGGGCGCGCCGTGCGACTGGTTACGCACGAGCCAGCCGTGCGCGTGCGACCACTCGACCCACGTGTGCAGGTAGTCGAGGTGAAGCTGCGAGAGCGTTTCGCGGTAGTCGGTCTTGAGCCGCGCGAGCGTGTCGGCATCGACGGGCTTCGCGCCCATCAGCTCGGCGGCGAACGGCTGGATGCCGTAGCCGTGCATCCGCTGGAAAACCTGCGCGAAGTCCGGGGTCCAGCTCGCGTCGTAGTATTCGAACGAGTCGTGAAACTGCGTGTGGATGAGCTCGCGCGGAAAATTCGCAAACGCGCGGTCGATCGGCGCGAGGTAGCGGCGCAGCGCCTCGGGCGAATACGGATCGATCACGAGGCCGGCGTCGCCGGGCGCGGCGCGTTTCACCATCATCTTCGTCGGCTCGCCGGCGAGCCGGCCGTCCTTGAGGACGATCTTGGTGTTGGAAAATTCCGGCGTGATCCACGGCCCGCCGAACGGCCAGCCGGTGCCGGTCGCCATGTCGACGGCGAGATCGAGCCGCTTCGCCTCGCGGCCCACGTGCTCGAGCATCTCCATCCATTTCGGCGAGAGAAAATCGATGAAGCGATCCTCGTAGCCCTTGGCGCCGTAGATCGGCGTGATTTCCACGCCGCCGAAACCCGCGGCGGCGATCGCCTCGAGCTCGCGCGTGAGATTGGCTTTGTCGACCGCGCTGCCCGGCCACCACCAGCGGGTCCACGGTTTGTTTTCGCGAGAGATTTTCGGCCAATCGAGATCGGAGCCGGGCAGATCCGCGGCGCGGAGCGAGCCGGCGGCGAAGGCAAACGAGAGCAGGGCAACGCAGCAGAAGCGAGGGGTGCGCATGAGACGAATTAGAGTGCTGCCCGCAAAATACGCGACAACGGATGCGCGCGCCGGACAGTTGGGAAAACGGCGATGAACGGGAGCGCCGGTCTCGCTGCGACGCCCTGCCCTGATGTTATCCGCCGAGATACGTCGCCTTCAGCCGCGGGTCGGCATGCAGCTTGGCGCTCTCCCCTTCCATCGCGATGCGGCCGGTTTCGAGGACGTAGGCGTAGGACGAGATTTCGAGCGCGAGGTTGGCGTTCTGCTCGACGAGCAGGATCGCGATGCCGCGCTCGCGGTTGATCTCGACGATCTTCTCGAAGATCGTGCCGATCAGGCGCGGGGCGATGCCGAGCGACGGCTCGTCGAGCATGAGAAAACGCGGATCGCCCATGAGCGCGCGGCCGATCGCGAGCATCTGCTGCTCGCCGCCGGAAAGCGTGCCGGCGGTCTGGCGCAGCCGCTCCTTCAAGCGCGGAAAAATCGAGAACACGTAATCGCGATTCTGCGCGATCCGCGCGGCGTCGTGCTGGAGGTAGGCGCCCATCGCGAGGTTTTCGTCGACGGTGAGGTTCGCAAAAATCATGCGGCCCTCCGGCACGTGGCAGAGCCCGCGGGCGACGATGCGGTGCGGCGCGAGCGCGGTGATGTCTTCGCCCAGAAAGGAAATTTTTCCCGTCCGCGCGCGCAGCAAACCGGAGATCGCGCGCAGCGTCGTGGTCTTGCCCGCGCCGTTGCCGCCGATGAGCGTGACGATGCTGCCCGATTTGATCTCGAACGAGATTCCGCTCAGCGCCGCGATCGCGCCGTAGGAGACGTGGAGATCGGAAACGATCAGCATGGCGGAGAGCGCAGGGCGGAGACCGGAGACCGGAAACCGGAGACCGGAAAATTTCGGGGACGCGAAACGCGGACGAGGTGGCGCAACGCGATGACTGCCGGATTTTCGGTTTCCGTTTTGGACATTGGGATTCCGGCTTCGAATCAGTGATGGGCGATCGAGCCTTCTTCTCCGAGGTAGGCTTCGATCACTTTCGGGTCGCTCTGGATTTGCGCGGGCGGGCCGTCGGCGATTTTCACGCCGTAATCGACGACCGCGATGCGCTGACAGCAGCTCATCACGACTTTCATCGAGTGCTCGACGAGCAGCACCGAGAGCGCGAACTGTTTTTGGATCTGCTGGATCAACCGCACGAGCTCGACCTTCTCGGTCGGGTTCATGCCCGCGGCAGGTTCGTCGAGGAGCAGCAGCCGCGGCTTCGTCGCGAGACAGCGCACGATCTCGAGCCGGCGCTGCTCGCCGTAAGGCAGGCTCTTCGCCGGCGCATCGCGGAGCCGGCGGAGATTGAAAATCTCGAGCAGCTCCTCGGCGCGCTGCGCGATCGCGGCTTCGTCGGCGCGAAAACGGCCGCCGCGCACGAGCGTCTGCCACGCGCTCGTATCGCGGTGCAGGTTGCACGCGACGCGGACGTTATCGAAAACCGAGAGCGAGCCGAAGAGCCGGATGTTTTGAAACGTCCGCGCGATTCCGAGCGCGACGATCTCGTCGACGCGGAGCCCGGCGAGATCGCGGCCGGCGAAGCTCACGGTGCCGTCGGTCGGCTGGTAGACGCCGGTGATGAGATTGAAGAGCGTGGTCTTGCCCGCGCCGTTCGGGCCGATCAGTCCGCAGAGCTCGCCCTCCGCGACGGCGAAATCGACGCCGTTGACGGCGGTGAGCCCGCCAAAACGGATCGTGACTTTGTCGAGTTGGAGCAGCGGCGCGGCCATCAGGTTTTGGTTTTGCCGAACCGGAAATTAAACAACCCCTGCGGCCGCGCGAGCATCAGCACGATCAGCAGCACCGAGTAGAGAATCATGCGATTTTCCACGACGTGCCGCAAGGCGTCGGGCAGAAACTCGAGATGCGCGACGTAGCGCAGCAGCTCCGGCAAAATCGTGAGCAGCGCGGCGGCGACGCAGACACCGACCATGCTGCCCATGCCGCCGAGAATCACCATGACGACGATGTCCATCGAGCGCATGAAGCCGAAGGCCTCGGGGTGAATGAACAACTTGAAGTGCGCGTAGAGTCCGCCGGCGAGCCCCGCGAAAAACGCGCCGACGGAAAACGCGGCGACCTTGTAGCGCGTGGTGTCGAGCCCGACCGCTTCCGCCGCGATCTCGTCGTCGTGCGTCGCCAGAAATCCTCGGCCGTAAGTGGAATGCACGAGATTGTGGATGACGAGGATCGTCAGCGCGGCGCCGCCGAACCCCGTGAAGAAGCCGGTGTATTTCTCCATGCCGCCGAGCCCGCGCTGCGCGCCGAGCGGCTCGGCGTTCTGGATCACGCCCTTGATGATTTCGTTGAAACCGAGCGTGACGATCGCGAGGTAGTCGCCGCGCAAGCGCAGCGACGGAATGCCGACCGCGAGTCCGACGACCGCGGCCGCGAGGCTGCCGGCGAGCAGCGCGACGATGAACCGGAGCACGCCCGATGCGCCCGCCGGTTCGCCCGCGTGCAGCGTGATCCACGCGGAGGCATAGGCGCCGACGGCCATGAAGCCGGCGTGCCCGAGCGAAAACTGGCCGGTGTAGCCGTTGATCAGGTTGAGGCTCGCCGCGAGGATCACATTGATCGCGATCGTGACGAGGATGTCGAAATGGTAATCGCTCGCGAGCTTCACGACCGGCGTGAGCGCGGCGAGCGCGAGCAGCGCGACGACGAACACGAGCTGCGACGAGAGCCGGCTCATACCTTTTCGCGTTGGGCGCGCCCGAGCAATCCGGCCGGCCGGAACAGCAAAATGAAAATCAACACGCCGAACACGATCGGATCGCGATACGTCGGCGACAGATAACCGACGACCAGCGCCTCGAGCAGTCCGATCAGGCAGCCACCGAGCACGGCGCCGGGAAGATTGCCGATGCCGCCGAGCACCGCGGCGACGAAGGCCTTGAGTCCCGCGGAAATTCCCATCAGCGGATCGATCGACGGCTGCTGGATCGAAGCGAGGATGCCCGCTGCGCCCGCCAGCGCCGAGCCGAGGCCGAAGGTGAACGGAATCACGCGATCGAGATTCACGCCCGAGAGCTGCGCTGCGGTGGGATTAAAAGCCAGCGCGCGCATCGCGAGGCCGACGCGCGTGCGATTCACGACGTAGCGCAGCGCCACGAGCAGCAGCAGCGTGACCGCGAGCACGATGACTTGCGAAAGCGTGATCGTGAGCGCGGCGAGCGGGCCCCAGCCCGCGGGGATTTCCAGCGCGCGATCGACGATCAGATCGGGAAAAAATTGCGGATCGACGCCGAACACGAGCTGCCCGCCGTTTTCGAGCAGCAGCGCGACGCCGATGGCGGTGATGAGCACGACGAGGCGCGGCTGCTCGCGCAATGGCCGATAGCACAGCCGCTCGATCACGACGCCCGCCACGGCACACGCGAGCATGGCCAGCAGCAACACGAGCGCGGCGACGAAATACGACGGACCGCCGAAGGCGCGCGATACGAGCGGGCCGAGATAGAATCCCGTGAACGCGCCGAGCATGAAAACGTCGCCATGCGCGAAATTGATGAAGCGCAGGACGCCGTAAACCATCGTGTAGCCGAGCGCGATCAGGGCGTAGATGCCGCCCTGCGCGAGGCCGTTGACGAGTTGTTGCAGGAATTCGATCACGCGGGCGCGAGCGTTGAAAAGCGACCGAGGCGCACCGCGCCGGCGGCGGGCCGGTGACGCGAGAGCATGGCGCGGGCGGCAGGCGCGAGGCCCGTCCGCAACCGGCCGGGCTCGGAAGCGCGCGCGGCCATGACCGGACTACGGCGCGACCGTTTCCTGAAATTTAAAGCGGCCGTCGGCAATGGTGAGGATCACCGCGGGCTTGGCGGCGTTGCGGTGCTCGTCGAGCGTGATGCTGCCGGTGATGCCGGGGTGGCTCTTCGTCGCCGCGATCGCGTCGCGCAATTTTTTGCCGTCGGTCGTGCCGGCGCGCTGGATCGCTTCGGCGAGGATCATGGCGCTGTCGTAGCCGAGCGCCGCCATGTCGTCGGGCACCTCGTCGGCGTAGCGCGCGCGGAATTTTTTCACGAAGTTCTGCACGACCGGATTTTTGTCCTCGGCGAAGAAGTGCGACGAGATGAACGAGCCGTCGAGCGCGTTGCCGGCGACCTTGAGCAGCGAGTCGCCGATCCAGCCGTCGCCGCCGAGCAGCGGGACCTTGAGGCCGAGCAGGCGGGCCTGTTTGCCGATCAGCGCCACCTCGGCATAGTAGCCGGGCACGAAGACCGCTTGCGGCTGCGCAGCCTTCAGCGAGGTGAGCTGCGGTTTGAAGTCCTTGTCGCCCGTCGAGTATTTCTGTTCGCGGACGATCTCGCCGCCGTGCTCCTTGAAATATTTCACGAAAAATTCCGCGAGCCCGATGGAGTAGTCCTGTTTCACGTCGGTCAGCAGCGCGACTTTCTTCCAGCCCTGGGCGAGCGCGAATTTCGCCATCACCGTGCCTTGGAACGGATCGATGAAGCACACCCGGAAAATGTAATCGCCGACTTCGGTGACCTTCGGGTTGGTCGACGCGGGCGAGATCATCGGGATGCCGTTTTGCTGGCAGATCGGCGCGGCCTCGAGGGACTTCGACGAAGCGACTTCGCCGAGGATCGCGACGACCTTGTCCTGCGCGATGAGTTTTTGGACGATCGTCGCGGGCTGGCCGGCCTGCGACTGGTCGTCCTCGGTGATCAGCTCGAGTTTTTTCCCGAGCACGCCGCCCCTGGCGTTGAGCTCGTCGATCGCGAGCAGCGTGCCCTTGTGCGAAGACTGGCCGAAACTCGCGCTGCCGCCGGTGAGCGAGGCGAATTCGCCGAGCTTGATCGTGTCCTCCGCCGTCGCCACGGGGGCAAGCGCAAGGGCCAGCAGGAGAGCCGTCGGTCGAAAGGGTGAAAACATGGGAGGGCGATTCGGAGACCGGAGACAACGAAACGTAGCGCCGGTTTTCAACCAAACTGTGTGTCCGCGGATTCCGCCGGATCGATTGCGCTTTTCGCGCCGCGCCGGATCGCCTTTGCTGGCGGCGCGTGAACACCTTCGACCGGCACCTCTTGCGCGAGTGGCTGCAGATTCTCGGCCTCGTGCTCGCGGCGATGTGCGGGCTGCTGCTCGTGCAGGTGCTCTACGACGATTTCCAGTGGCTGCGCGATCGCGGCGCGCGCGGCTGGCTGCTGTGGAAAGTGGTGTTCGCCACGCTGCCGAGCTTTCTCGCGATCGTGCTGCCGATCGCGCTGCTCGTGTCGCTGCTTTACACGCTCGGCCGGCTGCACCGCGGAAACGAGCTGACCGCGATGCGCGCGGCGGGCGTCGGTTTCCTGCGGCTCACGGGGCCGGTCTGGATCGTCGGCGCGCTCTGCTGCGGATTGATGTGGTTCCTCAACACGACCGTCGTGCCGTGGTCGGTCGAGCAATCGCAGGCGCTGCACGAGGCGGTGGCGTTCGCGCACGAATCGAACACCGGCCAGGCGGAGGACCGCATCGGTGCGGTCGAGAGCGTGGCGTTCGACAACCGGCCCGCGCGGCGGATGTGGTTTTTCAACCGCTACAGCAAGCTCGCCCGCCGCGGCTACGGCGTATCGGTGTCGGAGCTCGATGCGCAGCGCCGCGAGGTGCGGCGGCTGCTCGCGAGCGAGGGATGGTTCGATGCCGCGCGCGACGGCTGGGTGTTTCGCGCGGGTCGCGAGCTGACGTTCACACCCGAGACGGGAGAGTTGATCGAATCGAAGCCGTTCGACGAGCGCTTCGCGGCGAATTTTCACGAGAAACCCGAGCTCATGCTCGAACTCACGCTGCGGCCGATCGATTTGTCGCGCCGGCAACTGCAGGAAGTCATCGCCTACCTCGAAGTGCAGCACAACCCGCAGGCCGTCGCTTACGCGGTGCGCTATTTCGGGCTCATCGCCGACACGCTCGCGCCACTCATCGTGATCGCGATTGCCATCCCGTTTGCCGTGACCGGCGTGCGCGTGAATCCCGCCGTCGGCGTCTCGAAATCGATCGGGCTTTTTCTGCTCTACTCGGCGCTGACGAGCATCGCGACCTCGCTCGCCACGCAGCAACTCGTCGAGCCGGCCTTCGCCGCGTGGCTGCCGAATGCCGGCATGGCGCTGCTCGCGCTCTGGTTGTTTGTGCGGTTGCGCTGACGGCGTTGTCGCGCGCCCGCCCTGCTGGGCTCGGCGCGGCCGGCAAAATGTGGGTTGACAAGCCGGGTCGGCGCTTCACCGTTGCCCCTCCTTTTCAAGCATGAGCACGACCGAATCGAAGCAGCAGACTCCCACGCCCGCGGAAATCCCTTTCACGACGCCGGAAGTGATGCGCCATTTTGTGACCGACACGGGCAAAATCCTCCCGCGCAAATACACCGGCCTCTCCGCCAAGCACCAGCGCGCGGTCACGCGGACGATCAAGAATTCGCGCAACCTGCTGCTCGCGCTGTAAGTCGCGCCCCCAGTTTTCTCTTTTGCGGCCGGAGCTCACCTCCGGCCTTTTTCATGCCATGACCCCGACCGCTCGCGTCTACCGCGGCACGCCGCGCAATCTGGCGCGGCTCGCGCGGGAACTGCGCGCCGGCGAGGTCGTCGCGGTGCCCACCGAAACGGTCTACGGGCTCGCCGCCAACGCGCTCGATTCGCGCGCGTGCCGGAAAATTTTCGCCGCGAAAGGCCGGCCGCTCCACGATCCGCTGATCGTCCACATCCACTCGTTCGAGCAGCTCGCGCTTCTCGCACGGCCCAACGCCGCGGCGTTGAAACTCGCGCGACGGTTCTGGCCGGGACCGCTCACGCTCGTGTTGCCGAAAACCGCCGTCGTGCCCGACATCGTGTCCGCGGGCCGCCCGAGCGTGGCGGTGCGGATGCCGAGCCACCCGCTCTTACGACGGCTGCTGCAACGCGCCGGCGTGCCGCTCGCGGCGCCGAGCGCGAATCCATTCGGCTACGTCAGCCCGACGACGGCGGCGCACGTGCGCGACGGACTCGGAAAAAAAATCCGCCACATTCTCGACGGCGGCCCGGCGCGGATCGGTCTCGAGTCGACGATCGTCGACCTTCGCCGTCCGGACGCGCCGCGCGTGCTGCGGCCCGGCGCGATCACCGCCGAAGCACTCGCGCGTGTGCTGGGCCGCGACGTGCCGGTGATGCGTCCCGGTCGCACGCGCGCGTCGAGCCGAGGCGGGCTGCTCGCGCCGGGCACGCTCGCGCGGCATTACAGTCCGCGCACGCCCGTCGTGCTGCACGCCGCGCTCGCCGCGAGCGACGATCCGAAACAGGCGTTTGTTTTCATGCGCCGGCCGGCGGGCCGCGCGCGAAAAAATGTTTTCTGGCTGGATGCGCGCGGCGACCTGCGCGGCGTGGCGCGGCGGCTCTTCGCGACGCTGCGCCAGCTCGATGGCGAAGGTTTCGCCGCGATTCACGTCGAGCTCGCATCCGGCGACGGCCTGGCCGTCGCGATCAACGATCGGCTCCGACGCGCGGCCGCGCGGTGAGGATTTTCATTCCGCGTGCGGCGACGCGCGGACAAAACTACAGCGGTTTAAATTAAAGTGTAGCCGCGACGACGATGTAGGTCGGGGTTCATCCCCGACTTGTCGGGCATAAAGCCCGACCTACAAAACCGGCTATGGAATTTTTGAAACCGCGGTAGGTCGCGAGCTGCGCGGCGGAGGATTTTCTTTCATCCGACCGAAAGAAAACCCGGTTAGGGCGGAATCGAGCGCTCAGCGCTCAGGCGAATCGGCGTCCTTCGCGGCCACGACGTAGTAATCCTTGTAGGATTTGTCGTAATATTGCGCGTAGTAGTAGCCGGAGACGGCGAGGTTGAGGCCGTTGAGCACGGCGCCGAAATTCGCGACGTTGGCGTCGAGCAGGCGGCGCGCGGCGAACTGCGCGGCTTTGCGGCGGACCTTGTTGAAGTAGATCGTGAAGATCGAGCCGTCGACGAGCGGGAGGACGATCAGCGCGTCGCTCACCGCGGCGAGCGGTGGCGTGTCGATGAAGACGCGGTCGTAGCTCTTGCGCAGCTCCGAGAGCATGAGCTCGAAATTTTTGCTGTTGAGAATCTGCGTCGGATTCTTCGCGCGGCCGCCGGCGGGCAGCACGTCGAGGTTCGGCTGCACGCCGCGCACGACCACTTCCGCCGTCTTGGCGCGGCCGGCGCAGATATCGATCACGCCTTTGAGATTCTCGATGGAAAAAGATTTGTGGATGTTCGGCTTTCGCAGGTCGCAATCGACGATGATCACTTTCTCGCCGTGCGCGGCGAAGGTGAGCGCGAGATTCGTCGTGGTGAAAGACTTGCCCTCGCCGGGCACGGTGCTCGTGGTGAGGATGACTTTCGCGTTCTTGCTCTCGTCCTTCAGCCGCAGGCTGGAGTGGAGCGTGAGAAACGCCTCGGCGACCTGGCGGTCGGCGTTGTTGACGACGATCTGGGCCTTTTCCACCGCATCCATCCGCTTGATCTGCGGGATGACGCCGATGAGCGGCAGACCGACCACGCCCTCGATGTCGAAGGAGCTTTTGACGCGGTCGTCGATGAACGCGACGAAGAAGGCGAACGCGAGGCCGAGGCCGAGGCCGCCGACGACGCCGAGGCCGAGGTTGAGCGCGACGTTGGGCGAGATGGGCTTCGTCGTCGCCACCGCGCGGTCGACGAGGCGCGCGTTTTGCGTGGCGATGTTGCTGGTCATCGCCGTCTCGGTGCGACGGGCGACGATGTTCTGGAGAATCTGCTCCTGCGTGCGCAGCTCGCGGTCCTTGTCGTTGTAAGCGAGCGCGACGCGGTCGAGCTCGAGCGATTCCTGGGTGCGGCGCTCGAATTCCTGCTTCGTCTGCGCGGCGTTGCGGGACGCGGTCTGGTAATCGGCCTCGACCTGGGCGCACGCGGCGTCGATCGCGCGCTTGAGCTCGCGCTCGGTCTCGGCGGCGGACGTCGTCGCCTTGATCATGTCGGGATATTTGTCGCGGTAGCGCTCGCGCAGCGCGGTGATGTTGATCTTTTGCGCGACAAGCTGCTGCTGGAGCTGGGCGATGATCGGCTGGTTCGCGATGAACGGCAGCTCGGTGAGATCGGCGCCTTTGTCGCGGTATTCCTTGATCTGTTTCACGCGCACTTCGGCGCTCGCGAGGACCTGGCTGGCGCGGAGGTATTCCTGGTTGCTCGCCTTGAGCCCGTCGTCGACGACGTTCTTGCGCTGGTCGAGCGAGACCATGTTGTTCTTTTCCTTGTAGTCCTGCAGCTCGTGCGCGAGGCGCTCGACGAGTTTTTGCTGCTCCTCGACGGTGCCCTTGAGATCGTCGACCGCGCGCTTCGAATCGTCGATGCGCTGGCGGCTGTTGTGCGCGAAGTATTCCTCGACGAAGAGATTCGCGATCGTCGCGGCCACGGCCGGATCGGGATGCTGATAGGCAACATCGACGATGAGCGTGGCGCGCTGCGGCAGGATCTTGCGGTTGCGGATGAGGATGTCGCCCACGAACGCCGTGTCAGCCGATGTGCGCTCGTAGGGCGCGAGGAAGGCGTGGAGGTCCGGACCGGTGAGCCGCTCGGCGACACGCTGAACGATCGTCGCGCTCTCGAGGACTTTCATCTGCGTGTTCAGATCTTCCGAGGAGCGGATGTCGTTTTCGACGACCTGCTGCACCTGCATGACGCGCGGATCACTGCGCAGAATCTGGATGCGGGCGCTCGACTGATAGATCTTCACCTCGCTGAGCGTGTAGACGAGCGAGCTGGAGAAAACGACGAGGAAGACGACGACGATATACCAGATGCGCTCGCGCAGGATCAGCAGGTAATCCTGCAGCGTGCGCTGGACGCCGCCCCCGGTCGCCTCGCCGTAGCCGTAGCTGCCGTAGCCGGCGGAAGAGTAGCCCGCGTAGTTGCCGCCATACGTGTAACCGTAACCGCCGTTTTCGTTGGGCTGCTGCTTCGGATCGGAATCTTTAGGCATGAGGGCGGCGCAAAATCAGAGGATGCGTTCGGGCACGGTGACGACGTCGCCCGGCTGGAGCGGCCACGTCTCGGTGGTGCCGCCCTTCATCAGTTCGTCGACGTCGATCTTGTAAGTCTCGACCTTGCCGTCGGGCAGCGTGCGCTTGAGCGTGACGGCTTTTTTGTTGGCGAGCCGGGTGAAGCCGCCCGCGCGGGAGATCGCACCGAGGAGCGTCATGCCCTCTTCCTTCGGGAAGTAGACGACGCCCTGCGTGCTCACGGCGCCCGAGATGTCGACGCTGCGCGGCGCGTATTCGACGACGGTGAGATTGACCTGCGGGTTGACGAGGTAATCGGCGTCGTAGAGCTGGCGGATGAGCTGCTCGGCCTGCTGGACGGTCTTGTTTTTCAGATCGACGGAGCGGATCAACGGCAGCTCCACCTTCCCCTCCTGGGAAATCCGCAGCTCGCGGTTCAACTCGGGCTCCTGAAAAATCTGGATGCGAATCAAATCCTGCGGCTGCAGCACGTAGTCGCCATTGGTGGCCTCGCTTTTTGCGGCGTCGGCGCGGGCGGTGTCGCTGGCGGCGCGCAGCAACGCGCCGGGCGTCAACGCGAACAAACCGCAAAAGAGTGCGAGGCGGAACATGGGCAGGGATGAAAAAGGCGGAAGAAGAAAGACGTTCTTCTTCCGCCTAAAATGGGTCAAGCCCTTGCGATCAGTAACGGAAATTAGCCGCGAGGCTGAACACGTTATTCGTAAATTCGCTGCTCGCGATGTCGGAATTGTATCTGCGGTAAACGTAGGCGCCGACGATGCGGATGTTGGCGTTGATGACGTAGGAGGCGCCCAGGGTGGCCTCGTAGTAGTCGTCGGTCCGCGTGCCGTAGCCGGTCGCGCGATAGCTGAGGCCGGCGTTGGCCTCCCACTCCGCGCTGATCTTGCTGTTCACCGCCGCATTGAGCGTGAAATTCTTCTGCTGCTGGCCCTGCGGCGTCGTGCCGAAATCGTTCGAGGCGCCGAGCTGCAGGTTGGTTTTCGCCGAAATTTCGTAGCTGAAGCTCGCATCGAGACCGAGCTGCGACTCCGTGCCGCTGTTGCGCGACGTGGACGCCGTGGTGCCGTTGAACCGGCGGGTGTTCACACCGATCGCAAACGTGCCGGAAAGCTTCGGGGTGAAATCGCCCCGCGCGCCGAGGTTGAAGAAGTGGTCGGTCGAGTCCTGATTCTGGTTGGCCTCGTAGTCGCGATAGCGATAACCGGCGCTCAGATCCACCTTCGGGGTCCACTTGTAATAGACGTTCAGCGGGAGGGTGTAGGTCGTCGAATCACTGTAGCCGGGACGACGATAATCTTCCCGATCGACTTGGATGCCGCCGCCCGCGGAGGTGATCTGTGAAATTTCCACTTCGCCGTTGCCGCCGGCGGAGAGCACATTGCGCCGGATGAGGCCGCGCACATCGGGCGTGTTTTGATTCAGCTCGTGATAGCCCGCGGTGAGCTGGAGCTTCATTTTGCTGTCGTCGTAATTCGAGCGG
>DASZYB010000046.1:0-123459 GCA_035545575.1 Opitutaceae bacterium
GCCGCCGGAGATGATCGCCGCGCAAATCGACGCCGTGCTGGCGGACTTTCGCGTCGCGGCGATCAAAACCGGATTGCTGCCCGGCGCCGCGGCAGTGCGTGCGGTCGCGCGGGCATTGGCGGGACACCGGAAAATTCCGCTCGTGATCGATCCGGTGATCGCGTCGACGAGCGGCACGCGTTTTCTCGACGCGGCCGGGCTGCGCGCGTTGAAAAAGGAACTGTTGCCGCGTGCGACACTCGTCACGCCGAACTGGCCGGAAGCGGAAGCGCTGAGCGGCCGTTCGCTCGAGACCTTCGCCGATGCGGAGGCCGCGGGACGTCTCCTGGCGCGCGAGTTCAACTGCGCCCTGCTGGTGAAGGGCGGTCATGCACCGCAGAAAAATCTTTGTCGCGACGTGCTGGTGACGCGCGATGGCCGCGTGCGCTGGTTCGAGAACGCGCGGATCGCGACGCGCAACACGCATGGGACGGGCTGCGTGTTGTCGGCCGCGATCGCCACCGGCATCGCGCGGGGCGAATCGATCGCGGCGGCGGTGAGTGGCGCGCGCGCATTTTTGCGGCGGGCTTTGCGGGCGGGCCGGGTTGCGAATTGGGGTGGTGCGGGCCCGGCGTTTGCGGGCATGCGTCAGCTCCGCGCCTGACTTTTGACGGATCGACCGGCGGCCAGACGCGCGGCGGTGCGCGTGCACACGAACTGGAAAGCCGCGACGATGAAGGAAAGGATCGCGATGATCCCGCTGCCGACAACACCGCCGAGAGTTGCCTCACTTGTCCCCGTGATGCCGGCCATCAGTTGCAGCGACTTGTGCTCGCGGAGCGCAAGCAGCCCGATCGCGAACGACTCGAGCCCCGTCACCGTGGCCGTGAAGAGCGCAACATGGCGCGTGAGGCGACCGGGGTCAGGCGCAGCAGCGGAGCGATGCCGTTCGCGCCGGCCGGCATAAATGCCGGCCAGCGTGCCCAGCGCGAGATTGCCAAGGGGCAGGCCCATGCACGACGCGACGGCGACAACCGAGCACGCGAGGTAAAGCGGGATGAGCGCGGCCCAGCCGGCCCCGTAGAAGCGGGCGATCCAGTGGCGCAGGCACGCGCAATCGAGCGCGATCCCGGCGATGACACCGGCGAACAGCGCCCACGCGATCAAGCGCTCCGGGACGGGCGCGACATCGTAGATCGCGAGCGCAGCCATCGACCACCAGCAGGCGACGCCGATAAGAAAGGGGCACAGCACCGCCAGGAAAACTCCGATGAGGATCGATTCGCGTTTTGTGATCGTGGCGACGACGATTCTGGACCTGGCGGTTCAGGAGCGAAAGCCGAATAACCTCAGGTTGAAGGCTGCTGCGATGCGACTACAACCTCGAAGGGGATCGCCGGGACAAAACCGAGCGGAATCCGCTGCGTGCGCGCGGCAGCGTTGGCGGCGTTTGGGTTCGTGCGTTCGCCCGAGGCATTGAGCAGCAAGTTGCCTTGCAGGCCCGGTTTTATTTTCGCCGAGTCGCAAGTGATCGCGACGTCGACGAACCCGTCGCCGGCCGTCGTGCTGGTGGCGGTTATTCCGTCCGGTGGATCAGTCAGCTCGAATTGCACCTTGCCGATGAAGCGCGCTGAAGGAACGGCGATGCGAAGCCGGCTCGGCGTGCCCGCGACGATTTTCAACGGCACGCGATCGACGATCCAAAACGCTGCGCCGCGGCCTGCGACGAGCGCCAGCAATTCGTGCGCCGGCACGAGATGATGATACGCGAACGCTTGCATCATGTCCTCGGCGGGCGTGGCGGTGTGCGTGACCGTGCGGCCGTCGATCACGGCGAGCCCGGCGAATTCGAGGTCGAACGGCGTATCCGGCATGAGCAGCGGCGCGGTGACGGTGAGTTGAATCTTGTCCTGATTCCGCGGGATGCGCGCGCCGCTGAGCATGAGGCCGCGCGGGGCGTTGCGGAGCGCGAGTGCGATTTCTCCGACGAAACCATCGCGCCGCAGCGCGTAGACGGTGACCGGCGTGGCGGCGCCGGCGCGAAGGTTCAGCGTTGCCGGCACGACGCGCAGCTCGAAGTCGGGCTGCGGTGCACCGAGGCGCAGCCGATACGCGAAGTCGGCGCCGCCTTGATGCTGTGCGTCGGCCACGCGCACGAAATAGGTGCCGTCGGCGGGGAGCGTGATGCTGATGCGCGAATCGGCCTGATGAGTGATGAGCGCTGCGGCCTTGTCGTCGAAGTCGTCGTTGAACGCGAGCTGGCGGCCGGTCGCGTCGATGAGCGTGAGCGTGGAGTCGAGCGGCGAGCCGAGGCGGCGCGCGCTGATTTCGGCGACGACGATCGCGCCGGCTTTGCCGTCGAAACGAAACACGTCGACGTCGTCGCGGTGCTCGATGCAGCCATCGACGAACGCGGGCGGCGCGATGCTCGTGGCGTTTTCGATTCGGTCGTTGGGTTCGATTTCGAATGCGGCGGGAGCGGGCGGACGCGGAAAAGCGGTTGACGGGAGCGGCAGTTCGCCGACGGCGACGCGGTAGACGAAATCCTCCCGACCGCGATAGATGGCGTCCTTGATTTCGACGACGTAGGCGCCGTCGGCGGGAATCGTGACGCTGAGCGCCGGATCGGGATTGAAGCGGTAGTCGTCGTCGTAGGCGAGCTCGCGACCGCGCGCGTCGAAGAGCGCGAGCGTCGGTTGAAACCAGCCGGGCACGGCGTCGGCGAGGTAGGGGATGAGCGCGCGCGCGGCGACGACGGCGGTGATGTGCTGGCCTTTTTTCGCGGCGAAGCGGAGGCGGTTGGTCTCGCCCGGGAGAATCTGGCCGTTCGCGATCGCGGGCGGCGTGAGTGTCATTTCGCGCGGCGGAAACCGGCGCTCGCGTGGATCGGTGCTGCGACCGGGCTGAAGCGCAGGCGAGTTCGTCGAGGTCACGACCGGCCGCGTGAATTCAGGCAGCGTGTCGATGCGAAACACGAAGGGGTTCGACAGCCCGAGCGGCGTGCGCACGCGCAGCTCGCGTTCGCCGGTGGCCGCATCGGGCGCGAGGGTGATTTGGAGCGTGACCGTCTCGGCAAGCGCGGAACTGGCCTGGCGGTTCACGCGCGTGGCGAGCGTCTGCCGGATTTCGGCGAGTTGTCTTTCGTCGTCGTCGGTGAATTCCGGTGGCGGAGCCGGCGAGGCTGCCGGGCTCGCGGCGACGGGCGCCTTCTTTTTTTCCGCGCCTGCGGGCGGAACGGGCGGCGGCAGGCCGCGCGCGGCGGCGCGGCGTTCCTGCAGCTGCTGCAGTTTTTCGCGGAGGTCGTTGATTTCTTTCTGTGTGAGCGGGCGCTCGTAGCCGACGACTTTTGCGGTCACGCCGGCGCCGGAGAAATACACCGCGCTCGCGTCGGCGAGATTCTGGCCGCCGAGCGAAACGGCGAACGTCGTGCCGCGCTGGCCGCCGGCGGGATAGACGAGGGCGAGATGCGGCGGCGGGCGCTGCGCATTTTGGGCGTGCGCGAGCGCCACCATTAAGAACAGGCAGACGCCGGCACGAAGAACGCTGAAATTTATTTTCATGCGGGTTGCCTTCACATGATTTCCGCGAGCCGGCCGCCGTGCTTCACGTTGTCGGCGACGGTGGGGATGGCGCGGACGTCGGCGCCCTCGGGATGCGGCAGTCGCGCGTCGGCTGCGACGCCGAGCAGTTCATACATGCTGCCGATGAGATCGGCGGGATGCACGGGACGCGCGATGACCTGCTCGCCGTGCGCGTCGGTGGCGCCGACGACGTGGCCGCCCTTGAAGCCGCCGCCCGCGACAAGCGTGCTGAACGCGCTGCCCCAGTGGTTGCGGCCGCCATTCCACGGCGGCTCCCACAACACCTTCGGTGTGCGACCGAATTCGCCGCCGGCCCACACGATCGTCGAGTCGAGCAAGCCGCGACCGGCGAGGTCGGCGAGCAAGGCCGCGAGGCCGCGATCGAGCTGCGGGAGTTTCTGGCGCATCGTCTGGAAGTGCTGCTTGTGCGTGTCCCAGCCCTTGTAGTTGATTGTGACGTAGGGCACGCCGCGCTCGACGAGGCGGCGCGCCATGAGGCACGACTGGCCAAAGGTGTTGCGGCCGAAATTTTCGCGGACGGCGTCCTTCTCCTGCGAGAGATCGAAAACTTTTCCCGCGTCGCCGAGGATCATCTCGTAGGCGTCGTGCTCGCATTGCGCGAGCGCCGCGAGCCGCGGGTCGCCGCTGCGCAGCGTGTGCTCGAAGGTGTTGAGCTGATGGAGAAATTCGCGCCGCGAACGCTGACGCTCGTCGGAGATGCTGGGTGAGATGACGCCCTCGACGACGAAACGCGCCGCGCCGGGATCGCCGCCGGTCGCGAAGGGCTTGTAGCGCGAGCCAAGAAAACCAGCCTCGGAGAAACGGCCCTGCAATTCGGTGAGCACGACGTAAGGCGGCAGCAGGCCCTTGTAGCCGGCGTCGTAGCCCTTGAAGAGCGAGACGACTGCGCCGACGCCGGGAAACACGTCGCGTCCGCCGGAAGGCCGGCCCGTTTGCGTGGTGTAGGAAGCGGTCTCGTGCGCGAAGACGCCATGCGTCATGCCGCGGATGAGCGCGTATTTGTCCGCCTGTTGCGCGACGAGCGGGAGCGATTCGCCGAGCTGGATGCCGGCGACGTTGGTGCCGATCGCGTGGTTGAGCGGGCCGCAGTAATCGTAGCCGGCGTCGGGCTTCGGGTCGAACGTATCGATGTGGCACGGGCCGCCCCAGAGCCAGATTTGAATGACCGATTTCGCCCGCGGGCCGGCGATGGATTTCGCCGCGACCGGAGCGGGCTGCGGCGCGAGGGGAATTTGTTTCGGCTGCGGCGACGGGAGTTTGGAGTTGGCGGGAGCGCGGGTGGCGCACCCGGCGAGCGCGTTGCCGAGCAACGCACCGGCGGAGCCGAGCAGGCCGAGGCGGATCGCATCGCGTCGCGTCATCGGACCGCTGCGCAGCCCGAGGAGGCGGAGCTCGGCGTCGAGATTCCAGAGCCGGGGATCGTCGCTGTGGTGCATGAGAGAAAAGTGAAAAGGTGGAAAATCGGGAAAGTAAGAAACGGGCGGCGAAGGATCGGTGGTTTCAGTTTTTCAATTTTCCGCTTTCTCGCTTTTCCGCTTTTCCTCAGTGCCGGTAGAGAAATTCCGTGCTGTTGATCAGCGCCCACGCGAGATCGAGGGCGGCGGCGCGCTCGTCGAGGTGGGCGAGCTCCGCGTGGGTGCGGATGGTCTCGCGCTCGGCGGCGGTCGGCGGGCGCGAGAGGATCGTGAGGTAGAGCGTGTCGACGACGGCGAACGGGCCGTTGCGCCCGCGCAGGATCTGCTGGAGCTTCGGGCCCTGCTCGAGCTTGCGCTGGACTTGCGTCGAGTTGAGCAACGTGAGCCGCTGCGTGGCGGTGAGGAGGTTGTTGCGCTCGGACTCGAAGCCGGTGTCGCGCGCGGGCCGGCCGAACATCTCGAGAAACGTGCTCGTGATGCTGCCGTCGGGCAGCTCGATCGAGCGCTGATCCTCGGGGATGTAGGTGAACGGCTCGGGAATCGCGCTCGAATATTTTTCCGTCGTGCCGGTGATCGCGTTGAGCGCGTCGATCAACACTTCGGCGTCGAGCCGGCGCGGCGCATAGAATGCGAAATTCGCCTCCGCTTCGGGCCGGTCGCTGCGCGCGAACGCGGAGAGTTGATAGGTGGTTGAATTGAGGATCGCGCGCATGAGCTGCTTCACATCGTAGTGCGCGGCGACGAGCTGGCGCTCGAGGTGCGCGAGGAGCTCGGGGTTGGACGGCGGATTGTCGGGCCGGAGATCGTCGGGCTCGTGGACGATCCCGCGGCCGAGGAGCCAGGACCAGACGCGGTTCGCGATCGCGCGCGTGAACCACGGATTTTTCGGATCGATCAACCAGTCGGCAAAGACCGCGCGCGGATCGCGGTCGGGGGCAGATGTGGCGCGCGTGCCGTCGGGAAAAATTGCGGCGGGCGAGCCGGCGGGCGCGGTTTTCTGCGGATCGAAGAAAACGATTTCCTCCTTCCACTCGCCGGTGGATTTGTAGCTGAGCTGGGAAAAAAACGCCGCCATCCCGGCGAGCCGCTCCGGCGGCCAGTTTTCCGCGCGCGTGCCCATGAATGCGAGTGCGACGGCGCGGGCGAGCGACGCAGGTTCCTTGTTCTGGACGGCGCGGAAGAAGTTCACCTGGCCGACGCGGAAATTGCTGCCGTTCGCGGTGAGCAGCTCGCGCGCGAAGCGATCGAAGGGCTTGTTGTCGCGGATCGATTCGAAGATCCAGCGGTGATACGCCTGTGCGGCGTCGGGCCAGAGATTGATCGGGAACTCCGCTTTCACGCGAAGCAGATCGCTCCACTTCATCGTCCAGTAGTCGGCGAATTCCGGCCGCGCGAGCAGCCGGTCGATCAGCGCACGGCGCTTGGCGGGATTCTGATCGCGGAGAAAATCGCGCGCCTCCGCGACGGTGGGGAGCGTGCCGATCGCATCGAGATAGACGCGGCGCACAAAAACCGCGTCGGAGCAAACGTGCGCCGGCTCGATGCCGAGCTGCGCAAGGCGGGCGAAGACCAGTTCGTCGATTTTGGATTTCGCGACCGGCGGCGCGGCGAGTTCGAAAGGATTTTCCATCGGCGCGAGCGGCGGCGCCTCCGCGGCGGCGAGCGTCGCGCCGGCGAAAACGCCGAGCCAGCAGCGAAAAAGAAAGCGGGGCAGCGATAACATAGGAAACAGGCGCACGCGCGCAGGCCGTGTGTTGAGCCTGATGACGGAGCGACGCGCGCGGAGCTACCGCGGCGTTTGCGATATTCGGCGCGCTTTTTGCCGCGGCAAAAAATGCGCCGCCTCGCGCTAATTCGCGTCATTGCGCGCGCTGCTAGTGGCCGCATTGGGCGCGCCGCGCGCGACGGCGAAGTAACTCACCGCGAGCGAACTCGTCCGCTGCGGCATGTTTTCAAGTTCTCCCGCAATCGAAGCGCCGCGCGTGAGCGGCGAAAATGGCGTCGTGCAACCAGCCGCGGCCGTCGCACACCAGCGAACGCGAGCGGCATTTACTCTGACGGAATGCCCGCGCACGGGCGAATCGGCAGCGGTGGTGTTCGCGCGGCTGGCCGACGAGCTCGCGGCGCGCGGCGCGGAATTGCTCGGGCTGATGATTTACGGCAACGTAAACGCGCACGAAGAAATCGGCCGCGCGATGCGCGCGGCGCTCGGCGAGACCCGCTGGCCGGTGACGTGGAGCGAAGGCGCGAGCTGTGACGGCGCGCCGCTCGCCGGCGTGCAGGCGTTTGCGATCAGGCGCGGGCAAGTGACGCGGGTGCGACTCGCCGGCGCGGTCGTCGGCTCGATTTACGAGGAAGCCGGCGCGCGGTTTTGTCTGCTGGGCGGATTGGGGCCGACGGCGCTCACGCTCGCGCCGGCGGCGCAGGTGCAGCAGACCTTCGGCAACCTCGAGGAGGCGCTGGCGCTCGCAGGCTTCGAACTCGGCGACGTCGTGCGCACGTGGTTCTACAACGCGGACATCCTCGCGTGGTATCGCGAGTTCAATCGCGTGCGCTCCGCGCTCTACGCGGGCGTGAAGTGGCGCACGGGCTCGCTGCCGGCGAGCACCGGAATCGGCGCGCGGAATCCGGCGGGGGCGGCGCTGACGCTCGGTGCGCTGGCGATGCGGCCGAGCGAAGCGAACGCGAACGTGAGCGCACACGAAATCGGTTCACCGCTGCAATGCCCCGCGCCGGCGTATGGCAGCGCGTTCAGCCGTGCGATGGAGCTGCGAACGCGCGACACGCGGCGGCTGCTGGTCTCGGGCACCGCGAGCATCCGTCCCGGCGGCGAGACCGCGTGCGTCGGCGACGCGGGGCGGCAGGTGGAGCTGACGCTCGACGTGATCGGCGCGATCTTGAAATCATGCGACATGGATTTCGCGGACGTGACGCGCGCGACGGCTTACTACCGGTTCGCCCGCGACCGCGCGCATTTCGAGGCGTGGCTCGTGGCGCGCGAACTCGCGCTCCCCGTCGTGCACACGCGGAGCGTGATCTGCCGCGACGATCTGCTTTTCGAACTCGAGCTGGACGCGGTGCGCCGTTTCTACTGACTACTTCTCATCATCGTCGCGCTGGCCGCTTGGAGTCTTCGACGAATTCGAGAAGGTCGCCGGGCTGACACTTGAGCTCCCGACACAACGCTTCGAGTGTGCTGAAACGCACTGCGCGCGCCTTGTTGGTTTTGAGGATCGAGAGGTTTGCGAGCGTGAGATCCACTGCTTTTGCGAGATCCGTGAGGCTCATCTGCCGGTCGAGCAGCAGACGGTCGAGATTTAGACGAATCGGCATGGCGGATCAGACCGTGAGATCGGCTTCCGTTTGCAGGGCCAGCCCGCGGCGAAATACTTCCGCTATCGTCAGCATGACCAAGCCTGTAACCAGACCGCCAATATCGAGGTGGCGCACGATGGAGGATGCGGAGAATGCAGCTTGAAGCTTCAACTGCGTATGTGCTGCAAGATAGGCGACCAACTCGTGGCTCTGGCTAAGCGATAGCGCAGAGAAAAGAAGAGAGCACGCGACCTGAATCGCGGCCGCACGCCGAATCAACCGGAGGTTGAGATCGGAGAAAATGTCACCCCTCTGAACATTTCGAAAAAGCCGGGCCAGCATGTGGCACCACGCGAATGCGAGGACGAGCATCGCCACCGTAGCAGTGGAGTATACGGTCGCCCCACGTATTTCCGGTGCACCTCGCACCCGCACTTCGGCTGATTCGATCTCAACGCCTGGGACCGATTTCGTCTCGGTCGAATGGTCCGAAACGGCGGCGATCTTTTCATCTTGGAAAAGAACGGTAGCACTGGTGCCGAGCTTGCTGCTGAAGAAAAGCAAAGGACTCAGTAGCACCGACAGTGCTACAAGCACCTGACACGTTCCGAAGATCGTCGCTACCGCACCGGCCAGTTTTGAGAGATTCATTTATATCGAAAAACGATAATTCAGCATCGATAGTCAATGCAAAACTTATCGAATTTCGATAATAGTGGTTTTTACTCCTCCGGAAAGATTCGCTGGCTGCCGAGGCTCTGACTTACTCGTGTCGTTAGGATGAGCCGCGGACCACGGCGCCGTTCTTGAAGACGATTTCCTGGTCCTCGGCGTCGCTCGGCGTGCGCGAGCGGCGGCCGCCCGTGATTGGCACGCTGGTGCCGACACTCACCGGGCCGATGCCCGTGCCGACGCCGACGCTGGTGTTGTCGAGGATGCCGGGAAGGCGGGAGGCGCTTTTTTTGTAAACCCAGATTTCCTCGTCACCGTCCTTGCCCGAGCGCGACTCGACCTGCGTGGGTTTGCCGAGCGCCATCTCGACTTGATCGGGTGTCATGCCCGGAATCGCACGGCCGGCGTGCACGGCTTCCTGCACATCGACGGGCCACGATTCGTAGGCGCCGCGGTTGGAATCGATGCGCGACATCGGCGATGTCGCGCAAGCGGAAAGGAGCAAGGCAAACGCGGCCACCGCGGAAAAACCGGCGACGCGGCGGGACGAAGAGTCGAAGGCGGTGAACACGCGGCGGAGGACACGGACGCGCCGGGGCGGTTCCACCCGGCGCGCGCGGCGAGGAGGTGGTCAGCTCAGCGTCACGCCCTTGGCTTTCGCGGCGCGGAGGAGGGCGTCGGCCATGTCGGAGGGTGTCGCGGCGACTTCGATGCCGCACTCCTTGAAGGCGGCGATCTTCGCCGCGGCGGTGTCCTCGGCGCCACCGACGATCGCGCCGGCGTGGCCCATGCGGCGGCCGGCGGGCGCCGTCGCGCCGGCGATGAAGCCGGCGACGGGTTTCTTGCAATGGGCCTTGATCCAGCGCGCGGCTTCCACCTCGGCGGTGCCGCCGATTTCGCCGATCATGATGATGCCATGCGTCTCGGGATCGTCGTTGAACATCTTGATCACATCGAGGTGCGAGGTGCCGTTGACGGGATCGCCGCCGATGCCGACGCACGTCGTCTGGCCGATATTTTTTACCGTGAGCTGATAAACGGCTTCGTAGGTGAGCGTGCCGGAGCGCGAGACGACGCCGACGTGGCCCTTCTTGTGAATGTAGCCGGGCGCGATGCCGATGCGGCAGCCGCCGGTCGAATCCTTGCCCGTGCCGGGCGTGACGAGGCCGGGGCAGTTCGGGCCGACGAGGCGCGTGCGCTTGCCCTGCATGGCGCGCTTCACGCGGACCATGTCGCGGATCGGAATGCCCTCGGTGATCGCGACCGCGAGATCGAGGCCGGCGTCGGCGCCCTCGAGGATCGCGTCCGCGGCGAATGGCGGCGGCACGAAGATCGCGGAGACGGTGGCGCCGGTGGCCTTGGCGGCGTCGGCGACCGAGTTGAAGATCGGCACCTTGTGCGCGCCATGCTCGAAGAACTGGCCGCCTTTGCCGGGCGTGACGCCGGCGACGACCTTGGTGCCGTAGTCGAGCGAGAGCTTGGTGTGGCGCGCGCCGAATTCGCCGGTGATGCCCTGGATGAGAATCTTGGTTTCGGGAGAGATCAGAATAGCCATGGAAATAGTCGGAATGGATTAACCACGAAAACCGCGAATCACACGAAAACGATCGGATGATTCATGATCTGTGGTTGGAGCGTGAGCTTTCGTGTATCGGGGGTGTTTCGTGGTTTCGCTTCAGCGCGCTTTGCGCTGGTGGAGGCCGATCTGGTTGCCGTCGGGATCCTTCACGGCGAACATCCGGCACGGGGGAAATTCCATGATGTCGAACGCGAGCGCGATGCCGCTGCTTTTCGCGGTGGCGCGCGCGGCATCGAGGTCGGCGACTTCGAGCGTGAGCGCGGCCTGCGGTTTGCCGTCGGGCATGGCGTTGGAAATCGCGAGCGCCTGGCCGGCGACATCGAATTCGATCCACCACTGGCCGGGACCGAACTCGACCTGCACGCCGGTCTTCAAGCCGAGGAAGCCTTCGTAGAATTTGCGGGCGCGATCGATGTCGGTGACCGGATGAAAAACGAAGGCGAGTTCTTTGACTTGGATGCTCATGGTCGGGGAGTTGAAGTAGCGAGTAGCGGGTAGTGAGTAGCGAGTAGAAGGCGCGCGGGCGTCGACGAGTTGATGGGAGATGCTTTGGAGGGTTCGGTATGCTCGCTACCCGCTACACACTACTCGCTACTGCTCGTCGCTACGCGACGAGCTTCACGATTTTCTGCGCGGCGTCGGCCATCGAGTCACCGGAGACGAGCTTGAGGCCCGAGGAGGCGAGGGTGGCTTTGCCGGCGGCGACGTTGTTGCCTTCGAGGCGGACGACGAGCGGGAGTTTGAGGCCGACTTCCTTGACGGCGTCGACGATGCCTTGGGCGATCACGTTGCAGTCCATGATGCCGCCGAAAATGTTCACAAGGATTCCCTTCACGTTGGGATCGCCGAGGATGATCTTGAACGCCGCCACGACCTGCTCGCGCGAGGCGCCGCCGCCGACGTCGAGGAAGTTGGCCGGCGTGCCGCCGAAATGTTTGATGATGTCCATCGTGCTCATCGCGAGGCCGGCGCCGTTGACGAGGCAGGCGATGTTGCCGTCGAGCGCGATGTAGCTGAGCGCGTGCTTCGAGGCTTCGATTTCCTTCGGATCCTCTTCGTTGAGGTCGCGGAGCGCGACGATCTCGGGATGGCGGAAGAGGGCGTTGTCGTCGAAGGAGACTTTCGCGTCGAGCGCGAGCACCTCGCCGGTCGGCGTGGTGATGAGCGGGTTGACCTCGACCATCGCGGCGTCGGTTTCCCAGAAGCAGGTGTAGAGATTGCGAATGAGCTTGGCGGCGTTCTTCGCCTCGGCGCCGGTGAAGCCGAGCTTGAAGATCAATTCGCGCACCTGGAAATCGGCGAGGCCGTAGGCGGGGTCGACGAAGATCTTCGTGATTTTTTCCGGCGTGTCGTGCGCGACTTTTTCGATTTCGACGCCGCCTTCCGTCGAGGCGACGATCACGGGCCGCGAGGTCGCGCGGTCGAGGAGGATCGCGAGATAGTATTCCTTTTTGATGTCGCTCGCGACGGTGAAGTAGATCGTCTGGACCTTGCGGCCGGCGGCGCCGGTCTGCGCGGTGACGAGCGTGTTGCCGAGCATTTTGGCGGCGAGGTCCTTCGCTTCGTTCTTGGTCTTGCAGAACTTCACGCCACCCTTGAACCCGTCGGTGAAGGTGCCCTTGCCGCGGCCGCCGGCGTGGATCTGCGATTTCACCATCGTGGGGCCGTCGGGGAGCTGGGCGAGGGCGTTGATGAATTCCTCGGGCGAAGTCGCTGCGGCGCCCTTGGGGACGGGCACGCCGAATTTCTCGAAGAGGGCCTTGGCCTGATACTCGTGAATGTTCATGGAAAAGAAAAAGGGAGAGCGAGTAAGCCAGAGCGGGGCCGGGGGACGCACGCAAAAAAACCGCGCCTACGTTGGCGAAAAGCCCTCATTAACCGCGGCCGGCGCGGGATTGCGTTTCGCTAATGCCCGCGCACGCTGGCCGGGCCATGCACTCCCACGAGGTGATGAGGGAAGTCTTGAAGAAAACCAGCGCGAAGCAGATCGCCGCCGAGATGGGTCTCTCGCTTTCGCTGATCTACAAGTGGGCCGAGCCGCCGGAGGACGACAGCGGCAGCGGCGCGAGCAGCCCGCTCGACCGCGTCGGCCAGCTCATCCGCATCACGAAGGACGCGCGCATCGCGCAGTGGGTGTCCGAGGAGACCGGCGGCTTTTTCATCCGCAACCCGCAAAACCTGCCGCCGCACCAGCCGCTGATCCCGATCACCAACGACATCGTGCAGGAATTCGCCGACATGCTCGCGACGATCGCGACGTCGTCCGCCGACAACGTGATCACCAAGGACGAGGCGAAAAACATCCGCCGTCGCTGGGAGGAATTGAAGACGGTGACGGAAGGATTCGTGCGCGCGGCGGAGAGCGGAAATTTCGGCGCGCCGAAAGACGCGGAGAAAAAGTAGCGCGCAAGAAAACGCCGCTCGATCGCCCGCGCGGCGCAGTTCGCTTTTGCCGGCTAGCGCTGGTTCGCCCGAAAAATCCGGGCGAACTCCGCCAACTCGGCCGGTGGGATTTCGGAGACGGCGAGGAAATTGAGCCTGGCTTCGGACCAGGTTTCGGTGTTGTAGCCGTTGCGCCCGGCGCGGGTCGATCCGATCCCGGTGTCCGCGGGCCAGATGAAGAGGTTGATCGCGTGCTGGCGGCGATGGAAGACGAGCGCGGCCGCGGGGCGACCGTCGAGGTGCTCGAGCCGGCCGCCGGCGAGCGGAAACCCGGCGGTGGCGAGATCGACGACGGGCGGCGAGAAATCGAGCTTGCCGGCGAACCACGGCTTCACCGTGTGCTGGTCGGTCGAGGCCACGTCGGTGAGGTGACTCGCCTGCAGCGAGCGGACGTGATCGGCGATGGCTTCGTCGACGAGGAGGTTCGCGTGCGCGCGGGCGTCGCCCCACCTGAATCCGACGAGCACGGCGAAGGCGAGCGAGGCGGCGAGGCCGGTGACCTGCCAGATCGGGAAATATGTTTTTGCGGGCCGTGGCTCCACCGCCACCGGCGCGGCGGGCGGGGCGGGAAGAGCGGCGCGGATTTTTTCGGCGAGCTGCGGCGGCGCGGTGAAGCGCGGCAGGGATTCGCGCAACGCGGCGCCGCGGGCGCGGGCATTTTCGGCGAGGCGGGCGCAGCCGGGGCACGCGCGCAGATGGGCTTCGAGCTCGAGGTGGCGGACGAGGTCGAGTTCGCCGTCGATGTCGGCGTCCAGCAGGCGGCGGGTTTCGTTACAGTCCATGGGATGACTCCTTCGCGGTGAGGTCGCGCAGTTCGGCTTGCAGTTTCTGGCGGGCGCGGGCGAGGCGCGACATGACGGTGCCGATCGGAATCTCGGCGATGACGGCGATCTCGCGGTAGGCGAGGCCTTCGAGCTCGTGCATGACGATGACCTCGCGGAATTCGGCGGGGAGGCGGTCGAGCGCCTGTTCGAGCTGCGCGCCCTTCGTCTCGCGCCACGCGATCGCGTTGGCCTCGCCGGGATCGTGGTTCGAGCCGTGCGCGGCGTCGTCGAACGGCTCGAGCGGCGCGGCGCGGCGCCGCTCGCGCAGGCGCGAGTAGCAGACGTGGCGGACGATCGTGAGCAGCCACGGCCGGGCGTCGCCGCCGCGGAAGCGATCGAAGGCCTGGTGGGCGCGCAGGAACGCATCCTGCACCGCATCCTCGGCGTCGTGCGGGTCGCGCAGCAGCCAGCGCGCGAGATTATAGGCGGCGTCCAGATGAGGCAGCATCGTTTGCGCGAAAGGCGACGGCACGTGGGGTGCGGAGGCTTCCATCTGGAGTGATACGCGGACGGCGGCGGTTTTATTCCCGCGCGGCGAAAAAAACCTTTTTCAGCGCGGGGCGGAATAATCCCGCCCGCGCCGGAGTATTCAACGGCAAAGGGCCGCATGCGCCCGCGTTCTCCATTCCGAATCCTCCTCCATGAACAACCACATCCTTCACGATCGCAGCGACGATGGCATCGACCGCCGCGGTTTTCTGCAATGCATGGCCTGGGCCGGCACCGGCGTGCTCTGGTCGCTTGCCGGCGGCGTGCTCTCGTCGCGCGCCCTCGGGCAGGTGACGGCCGGCGCGCCCGCGCTCGCGGCTCCGGCCGGAACCCTGAATTTCGTGCAGATCAGCGACAGCCACATCGGCTTCAAAAAGCCGGCGAACATGGATGTCGCGGCGACGTTTCGCGAGACGATCGCGCGGATCAACGCGCTGCCGGCGGCGCCGGAATTCATTCTGCACACCGGCGACCTCACGCATCTCGCGGACGCGGCGGAGTTCGACGGACTCGAGCAGATGTTGAAGGACTGCCGCACGCGACAGGTGTTCTACGTGCCGGGCGAGCACGACATCCTCAACGACAACGGCGCGCAATACCGCGAGCGTTTCGGCAAAGGCACGCGCGGTGCGGGCTGGTTCAGTTTCGACCAGAAGGGCGTGCATTTCGTCGGGCTCGTGAATGTCCAGGGCGTGACCGAGGGCGGGCTGGGCGCGATGGGCGGCGAGCAACTCGACTGGCTCGCAAAAGATCTCGCGCCGCTCTCGGCGGACACGCCGGTGGTCGTGTTTGCGCACGTGCCGTTGTGGATGGTGTATCCGAAATGGGGCTGGGGCACGGACGACGGCGTGAAGGCGCTCGCGCTGCTCAAGCGCTTCGGCTCCGTCACCGTGCTCAACGGCCACATCCACCAGGCGCTGCAAAAAATCGAAGGCAACATGACCTTCCACACGGCGCGCTCGACGGCGTTTCCGCAACCGGAGCCGGGCACCGCGCCGAAGCCGGGCCCCATGCTCGTCGAGGCGACGAAGCTGCGCTCGTTTCTCGGGCTCACGCGCGTGAGCTATGTCGAAAATCATCCGACGCTCGCCATCGTGGATTCGACGCTGGCGCCCGGTTGAAAATTTTCCCGCGATGGATCCGACCTGGTGGGCGAAGACGCACGGTGCGACCACGCATTTTCCCCTCGCGCTCGTGCTGTGCTCCGGCGTGCTCGACGCGGCGGGCTTCGCGCTCGCCGGGCGGCCGGCGGCGCGCGATCTGCATGCTGCGGGCTACTGGACAATGCTGCTCGGCGCGCTCGGCACCGTGCCGGCGGTTTTATCAGGCCTGTGGCTGACGAAAGGCGGCGTGCTCGGGCATGGCGCGCTGCGCCTGCACCATCTGTTTGTGTGGCCGGCATTCGCGTCGATCGTCGCGCTCGCCACGTGGCGGCGGCTGGTGGGGCGAACCGCGGCGCGCCCGCGATTTGCCGGCTATCTCATCGGCGTCGGGCTCGCGGCCGGGCTGGTGCTGGCGGCGGGTTACTGGGGCGGCGAGTTGGCGATCGCGCGTTGAGATGGCGCCGCTCACTCCGATGAAGGCGCTCGGCGTCGCGGTGTCCACCGCCGCCGTCGCGCTGGGGTTCGCGTTCGCGGTGGCGGCGACGCTGCGACAGGACGCGGCCCGCGTCTCGCACCGGCAGCCGACGCCGGAACGGTGGTTCGAGCCGCCGACGCCGACATCGCCCGCGCTTGTCGCGCGCGGCCGCGCGCTGTTTCTCGACAGTTGTGCGCACTGCCACGGCGCGGATGCGCGCGGCGACGAAGGGCCGGACTTGCACGACGCGCAGGTGAGCGACCGCTATATTGCGAACATCATCGCGCACGGCATCCCGCACGAAATGCCGGCGTTTGCCCGGAAGCACGACGCCGCCGACATCGCGGCGCTCACCGCTTACGTCCGCTCGCTCGACTCACCTTGATCGCGAAACTCGAATTCTTTTTTCAACGCTGCCGGTGCTGCGACGCCTGCGGCGCGGGCGCTCGCCCGAGCGGGGAATTTTTTCTGAACCGACTCGCGCCGATGAAACGCCGCCGGCCGCTGTGAGCCGGTCGCCTCAGTCTTCCTCGTCCTCGATCTCCGGTGGCTTGATCGCCGTGAGCAGGCGGTCGAGTTCGGCCTGGGTGGGATTGCGGATGGAGCGCACGGTCAGGATCGCTTCGCCCGCGGGGAGCCGGACTTGGGTGGAAGCGTCGACCGCGAGTCCGAGCAGGGCCGTGGCGAGCGGAGAATTGTGCGGCAGGCACTCGATCCCCGATTCGGGGTCGGTCGCCGTCTCGCCGTGCGTGGTCACGAGAAACGTGAAACGATGTTTTCGATTCGTCGCGACGTCCTGTTTTTCGATGGCGGCCACGTGCCCGAGTTGCAGGGTGGTGGTCGGCTTGGTGAGCCACGTGGCGGGATCGACTTCGATGAAAGTGTTGCGCGCGACGAAGCGGTCGAGCGCGGTCATCTTGCGGTCGACGGCGCGGATCGCGTCCTTGGCGGCCTTGAAGCCGAAGTTCTCGCGCAAATCGCCCTGGCTGTGGGCCTCGACCTTGTCCTTGACCAGTTCGACGCGCTTGGCCTTGAGTGCCTCGAATTCCTCCGCGAGCACACGATTGTAGCCCGGCCGCACGTAGATCGTGGTGGGTGCCGGGGCAGGAATACGGAAAATCTTTTTGCGATGAAGCGGCATGCGACCCTGCGCGAGCAAGGCGCCGAAGAAAGCGAAAGGCAATCTGGCGGTGGCGGAGTGCACAATGAAGTGGGGAGACGGCGCGACGACCGAGCGTTGGGAACATTCGAGATGATCCACGAGCTAATTTCTCGCAACACTGCGTGCGCATCGTTCATTTGGAAACAGTATGGCGGCTAGCTACTCCACCTCCTATCGTGCGAGTTGGGCACTCGTTATCGGAATCGACAGATATCAGCACGTTACTCCGCTTTCCTTCGCCGGAAACGATGCCATTTCAATCGACCGTGCGTTGGTCGAGAGCTTGGGATTTCCGAAAGAGAACATCGTGATGTTGCGGGATGAGCAGGCGACGCGTGCGGCGATCCGGAAAGAGTTTCTCGCGTTTGCTGAGCGATGCAGCCCTGACGACCGAATTGTAGTCTTTTTCGCAGGCCATGGCGCCTCGGTTGACGGACACCGCGGTAAGGTCGGTTATCTTGTTCCCGTTGAAGGAACCTTAGACGACAAGAGCACGCTCGTGCGATGGGATGATCTCGTTCGTGATGCCGAGCACATTCCAGCTAAGCACATTTTTTTCATTATGGACGCGTGCTATAGCGGTCTAATGTTGCAACGGTCGCTTTCGACCGGAAACGAGCGTTTCCTGAGCGACATGCTGCAGCGGTTCAGTCGTCAAGCGTTGACGGCCGGAAAGCACGATGAACTTGTGGCGGATGGCGGTGGACCAGAGGGCAGAAATTCCATCTTCACGGGGCATTTGGTGCGAGGCTTGGAAGGAGCTGCGGCCGACTCCTCCGGCGTAATTACGGCGAGCGGACTGATGCACTACGTTTATAGTCGCGTGGCTGGCGACAACCGTTCAAATCAGACGCCGCATTGCGGTCACTTGGATGGATCGGGGGACATGGTTCTGAAAGTGCCCGATGGCCCTGTCATCGATCCATCGAAACACCTAGATCGTTTGGTCGTCAGCGATTTTGCGGTTCTTGAACCAGACACCAAATTCGCTGCCGAGGTTAGGGAGCCGGTCTTTCTGGCAGCGAACGGCTACGGTGATCCGAAGAGCTCCAACTTTGGGCTCAACGAGTGGACCGAGCGACTGGGCGAGGTTCGACTCGTTGGCGACGTTCACGCGGGCGTCAAAGCCGAACGATTTCTAACGATCGTGGCGGAGCCCGTCGCGCGGCTGAGTCGGTCGATTGATCCCGCTGTGGTGGCCAACGCGCTCCGACAACGTCAATGGCCCGACCCTCCTCCATACCCTCGCCAATGCTTGCCCGACGCACTACTAACAACACTCAACTCTGCGGTCATTTATTCGACGGATCAGCGCAACAGTATCGAGAAATGGAAGCGGTTCTTACGGATTGAAGAAGACGGCACGATCGAGTTCGCCGATTGCTACCAGGTCGTGAAACAGTTGCATTCCCGCACAGAGCAGCCGGGCGCGCGAGTTTGGCTCTACGTCCAGCTTATCGGATTTGTTTGGAGTGTGCTCTACGTCTTTAAGGCTGCGTATGCCGAAATGGGTTATGCTCGCGGTGTTCGATTGTCGGTGAACCTGATTGGAACAAAAGACAGTTATCTCGTCGATTTCGCCAATGGTGAAGGTGTCGACAAAAAACGGTGGCTAGATCCCTTAAGCGGTATGGGCGGGGAATTTGGGCGCACGCAATGCAACGATGCTAACCTCCCCATGGCATTTCAGGTCGCGCTTGCGAACATGAATGATGCCGAGACGAGACAAATCATTGAGGGAATCGCCGGCAAGATTGGCCGCGCGTTCAACCATCAATCTGATCCGCGTTGCTTCAATTACGGAACGCGCGTGTTCCCCTGGAACGAATATAGTCCCTACCCATATTAATGATGCCGATCTGGTGTTTGGATCATTGTCGGCACCCAGGCGGCTAAATTCCGCGGATCGCTCGGAGAGCGGGCCCTACCGCGTGACGCGCCAGATTTCGAATGCGGCTTCGCCGAAGCCTTTTAGTTTGGTGCTTTCGCGCGTGGCGGAAAGTTTTGACGTGGACGCGGCGAGGAGCGCCGAGACTTCGCCATCGGCGCGGATGGCGGAGGAGAGAATCACGTCGGTGCCGGTGCAGAGGCCGCAGAGGCGGGCGGTCGTGTTGACGGTCGTGCCGAAGTAATCGAGGCGCTCGTTTTGGTTGATCGCGAGACACGGGCCGCTGTGGATGCCGGCTTTCAGCGCGAGCGGCTTCAGCGACGAGGGCGGCACCGTCACGCCGTCGGGCAGCGAATAATCCTGCGGGTGCGCGAGATGTTGCTGCGCGTGCAGCATCGCGCGCAACGCGGCGACCGGGCGCGGAAAGACGGCCATGATGGCGTCGCCCATCGTCTTCACGATCGCGCCATTTTCCGCGGCGACGGCGGCCTTGAGAATCTCGAAATGCGTGAGCACGCGGCCGAAGGCGGGCGCGTCGCCGATGTCCTGGTAGAGCTGTGTGGAGTTTTTCAGGTCGGTGAACACGACCGTCATCGAGCCGACGCTGATCTGTTCGCCGGGCCGCAGCACCTCGCGCGAGAACAGGTCGCGGAAAAGCTGGAGCGACGTCACCTCGGCCGCGGTGGTCGATTGATCGCTCCAGGCGAGATGCTCGACGATCGCGAGGTGCGCGCGGTCGGCGGTATTGGCGAGCGTGAGCCGGCCGTGCGGCGCGAGCGCCGGTTCGGCGAGCGAGGTGGCTCCGAGATCGATTTGCGCGGCGGTGGCGCCATCGGTTGCCACGCGAAACGCGTGCTGTTCGGCGATGTCGGGGCTGCGCACGCGATAGCGGCCGGGCGCGAGCGACAACGCCAGCGTGCGCGACTCGGCGGGCGCGAGCCGCTGCTGCGCGACGATGTGCGGCGTGACCTGCGGACCGCCGACGCAGTAGTCGGCGCGGACGACGGAGCGGATCGCGGCGTTGGGCGTGAACGTGAGCTCGACGGATTGATCGAAGTTAGCCGTGAAATCGACGTGGCACGAATCGCAGTGCGCGGTGGATTTCACGGTGGCGAGCGTGGACTGGCTGGCTTTCGCGCCGCGGCAGTGCGGGCAGACGAGATCCCAACTGAAATCGAGCAGCCCGGCGCGCGTCGCGTGGAGAAACAGGTGCAGCGTGTCGCGGCGGTCCGTGCGCCATTCGTCGGCGAGCGCGTAGGGCCGGATGCGCGCGGCGGCGAGATCGTCGGCGGTGGCGATGAACTCGCGGAGCTTTTCCACGAGCGCCGTGGGTTGTGCGGCCTCGGCGACCAGCGCGCGCGCGATGGTGTCGAGCCGCGCGGCGGCGCCGTCGGCGAGCCGCGGTTTTTGCGCGAGCTGCGACTGGTGCAGGCCGCGTTGCGCGAATTCATCGTAGCGGCGAAACACGCGCTCGGTCGTCGTGCGCGCCTGTTTGCCGATCGAAAACGGCAGGGCGAGCCGGCCGAAGAGCGACGATGGCGTCAGGCGCATGTCGTAGACGAGCGTCGTGCCGCCGCCGACGCGCGGAGTGAGTTCGCACGACATCAGCATCTTCGCGACGGGACCGCTGTAATAGATGCGCTCGACGCCGTAGCGGGTGGGCGCGAGCCATTCGAAAGCGAGCTCGTCCCACTCGATCGCGAGGCCCATCACGCTCGCGCGGAGCCGGCGGGCGTTCGTGACCGGAGCGTCGGTGGCGGGGACGGTTGTTGGACTCTGTCGTCTGACGTCGGCCGCTACCGGCGCCGTTCGGCGATCGCGCGCGCCGTTTTTTTCCGGCGTGGCGACGAGCGTGACGGGCGGATAGCCGCAGTCGCGGTTGAAGCGATCGGTGTTCGAGACGAGCGGCCAAAGTGCTTCGGGCGGCGAGGCGAGCTCGAACGTCCAGCGGAAATGTTGCTCGGGGTGTGCAGCCACGCGGGATGATTCGCGCGGGCGGGGCGGAAGGATGCGAGAAAAAATCGGACTGGGTGCCGAAGGGTTCGTCGCTTCCGACGGAAGGACTCGGGAAGTTTTGCGTCCGCGACCAACTGAATCACGGGCGGGACGCCCGTGCCACGACGCGGGAGGATCGCTTTACGGCGGGTTCGGCGACGTCGCCCCAAGTCGCGTCACAGCTTCAACAATTGCTTCGCGAGAAACGCGGACTGCAGGCTGGCGAGCTCCTTCAGGCCTTTTTGGGAGATGGTGAGAAGCGCCTGCAACTGCTCGGCGGAGAAGGTCGCTTCCTCGCCGCTGCCCTGGACCTCGACGAACTGACCGCGGCCGGTCATGACGATGTTCGCGTCGACCTCGGCGTCCTTGTCCTCGAGGTAATTGAGATCGAGCAACGGCTGGCCGTTGAAAATGCCGGCGCTCACGGCGGCGACGGAATCGGCGAGCGGATTTTCGGCGAGTTTCTTTTCGTCGATGAGTTTCTGCACGGCGAGGCGCGCGGCGAGATACGCGCCGGTGATCGAGGCGGTGCGCGTGCCGCCGTCGGCCTGGAGGACGTCGCAATCGACCCAGAGCGTGTTTTGCCCGAGCTTCTGCAGATCGACGACGGCGCGGAGCGAGCGGCCGATGAGCCGCTGGATTTCCACGGTGCGGCCGTCGATCTTGCCGCGAGCGATGTCGCGGGCTTTGCGCTCGAGCGTCGAGTAGGGCAGCATCGAATATTCCGCGGTGAGCCAGCCGCCGGGGACTTTCTGCTGCTTCATCCATGTGGGGACGTTGGGCTCGATCATCGCGGCGCAGATCACGCGCGTGAGGCCGAAGGAAACGAGCACGGAGCCGGTGGCGTAGGGCGCGATGTTGGGCTCGAAACCGATCGGGCGCAACTGGTCGGGTTTGCGGCCGTCGGCGCGCAGGGCGGAAGAAGACATGACTGAAGATCGAACGGCGAACGCGGAACGTTCAACCTCGAACTAAGCGGGCTCGAGGTGGTGCGAATTGCGGAGAAGCGCGGCGGCGTGCGATGAAGCGGCCAAACAAAACTCCCAGGCTTGGGCCACAGAGGGCACGGAGCTCCGACACAGAGTTCACAGAGGGAGACATTCAGTCCGAGGGATTCATTCACGGCGATTCGCGTTCATTCGCGGGCCAGTTGATAAGCGAGACGGCGCTCGGAGATCGCCGTCCACCTTGCTGGGGGCGCGTTAGCGCGGTTAAAATAAACTCGTAGCCGCGTCGGACATGTAGGTCGGGGTTTATCCCCGACGTGTCGGGCGTAAAGCCCGACCTACAAAAACGGCTACAGCATTTTTGAAACTGCGTTAGGGATAACGCGCCCCACCTGTTGTGGCGCGTCGCGGGATTCGCGAGGTGGGGCCGCGTCGACGGGTCAGGCGCCGGGCGCGCGTTCCTCGCGTTCGATCACTTCGGAGCGCTCGATCGGCTTGATCTTGGTCGGCGGTGGCTGGCTGGCCTGTTCGGTCATGAACGCGATGAGCCGGTCGTTGAAATCGCGCGCGGGATCGTGGCCCATCTTTTTCAGCGCCTGCGTGAGCGCGGCGACTTCGACGAGCCGCGCGATGTCGCGGCCGGGGCGCACGAAGAGCTCGATGTGCGGCAGCTTCATGCCGAGGATCTCGTAGAAGTTTTCCTCGAGGCCGGTGCGCTCCTCCATCACGTCGGGCGTCCACTCGCGCAGCGAGATGACCATGTCGATGCGTTTCTCGAGGCGCACGCACTTCACGCCGAACATCTCCGCGATGTTGATGATGCCGATGCCGCGGCACTCCATGTAACCGCGATTGAGCGGGCGGGAACTGGCCATGAGCTCGCGTTCGTCGAGCAGCTTGATGACGGTGAGGTCGTCCGCGACGAGCGAGTGACCGCGCTCGATGAGCGCGAGGGCGCACTCGCTTTTGCCGACGCCGGAATCGCCGCGGAGCATCACGCCGACGCCCTTGATGTCGAGCGTGGTGGCGTGCTCGGTGCCGGCGGGCGCGAACTCGTTGTCGATCGCGAGCGTGGCGAGGTTGATCCAGTTCATCGTGATCATCGGCGTGCGGATGATCGGCAGCTTCATCTCCTGCGCGACCGCGAGCATCGGGTGCGTGGGATTGTAGTTGCGCGTGAGGACGATGCAGGGGATGCCGCGCCGGACCATCTGCTCGAGGATCTCGATCTGCTTTTTCTGCGGCAGCGTCTTGAGGTAAGTCATCTCGGCGGCACCGAGGACCTGAATGCGCTTGTTCGCGAAATATTTGAAGAAGCCGGTGAGCGCGAGCGCAGGGCGGTTGATGCTGCCCTCGTGGATGAGCCGGTGCATGCCCGCCTCGCCGGTGACGAGCTCCATCTTCAACTTCTCGCGGTAAGTCTCGAAGAAGTGCGCGACCGTGATGCCGTGGATGGCTTTTTGCATGGGCGGAGGAAGTAGCGGGTAGCGAGTAGCGGGTAGCGAGTAGAATCTAAGCGCCACGCTCGAGGCCGTTGATGTATCCTTGGAGCAGGCGCGCGACTTCTTCAAGGTCGGCTTGCAGGCCGGTCGTATCCGCGTAGCTCAAATCGTGAGCGAGGATGAGCTGGTAGAGGCATTCGTCTGCCGACCCTTGCGCGATATTATAAAAGCGCAATTTGTCCGGTTTGGTCCGCTTGCGAAAGCCTTCGACGAAGTTCGACGGAATGCTCGCAGCGGCTCGCCGCAGCTGGTTGGTCAGGGCAAACAATTCGTGCTTTGGAAATGAATCCGTGCAGCGGTAAACCTTCAGAGTGAATGCGTGGGCCTTCCGCCATACCACGACGTCTCGAAACGATTGCGATTTTTCAGGCATGCTCGCTACTCGCTACCCGCTGCTCGCTACTTGCGCTACAAATTGAATCCTTCGCCGAGGTAGAATTTGCGCGCTTGCTCGTCGCGGATCAGGAACTCGCCGGTGCCTTCGGTGAGGACCTTGCCCTGGTGAATCAGATAGGCGCGGTCGACGATGCGGAGCGTCTCGCGGACGTTGTGATCGGTGACGACGACGCCGATGCCGCGCGACTTCAGCTCGAGGATCATCTTCTGCACTTCGGCGACGGAGATCGGATCGATCGCGGCGAACGGCTCGTCCATGAGCAGAAACTTCGGGCGCGTGACGAGCGCGCGCGCGATCTCGAGCCGGCGGCGCTCGCCACCCGAGAGCGTGTAGGCTTTTTGTTTCGCGACGTGCGTGAGGTGCAGCTCCTCGAGGTGCGATTGCACGCGGGCCTTGCGCTCGCGGCGCGGCACGCCGGCGACCTCGACGACGGCGAGGATGTTTTCCTCGACGGTGAGCTTCCGAAAAACCGACGCTTCCTGCGGCAGGTAACCGATGCCGTGGCGCGCGCGCTCGTGCATGCGCAGCGCGGTGATGTCGGCGCCGTCGAGCCGCACGCAACCGGAGCTCGCCGGCACGAGGCCGACGACCATGTAGAACGTCGTCGTCTTGCCCGCGCCATTCGGGCCGAGCAGGCCGACGACCTCGCCGGCGCGGAAGTGCAGGCTCACGCCGTCGACGACGGCGCGGGAGCCGTAGTGCTTGACGAGATTCTGCGTCTCGATTTCCGAGCGGGGCGAAGCGGGCGCGGTCATTTCTGCGGCGGAGAGTTCGGCGCGGGCGGCGGCTGGTCTTTGTCGAAACCGAGATCCTTGATCGATGGGCCTTCGAACGTGGAATCCTCGATCACGACGCGGCGGTCGCCGCGATACATCGTGATCTTTGCGCCGGTGCCATGCCAGCCGTTGCCGTGATCGTCGACGACGGGTTTCTCCGTGAGCTCGATCTTGTTTTCGCGGGGAAAAACTTCGGCGCGTCCGGACGTCGCCTCGCGGTCGCCCTGCACGATGTTCACGTGGCCGGTGGCGAGAAGGTATTTGAATTTCTCGGGCGCGGGCAGCGCGGAGCTGTTGTCGCCGATGCCGACGGTGGTGATCTCGAGGTGATCGCACAGGATCTTCAGATTCGTGCCGATGAGCGTGACTTGCCTGCCGGGCGCGCCGTCGAACACGAAATGCGTTTCCTCGCCCACGGTTTGGAAATCGCTGTGCGCGGCGGTGAGCACGGTTTTCTGCTGCGGCGTTTCGGCGGCGCAGGCGGCCGTGGCGAGCGCGGCGGCGAGGGCGAGGACGGGCGCGGTTTTCATTTCAGGATGTCTGGCATTTCGGCGTTGAAGACTATCCGCACGTCGCCGTCGAGCGTCACGTGTTTTTGCGGGTGATCGTAAGTCCAGCGGACGGCCGTGGCTTCGAAGTCGTCGCGCAGGATGCGCACGGATTTGTCGCCGCTGGCGCGCTTCTCTTTCGCGTCGAAATTTGCGACCGGCGCGATGAGCGCGGTCTCGAAGCGCGGCTTTTCCCCGCCGGAATACGTCTGCGCGTAGAGGTCGACGACGTTGAGCGTGTTGTTCGGGCCGGGGCTGACGGCGGAGCCGCGGAAGATGCCGGTGAGGTAGCCTTCCTTGTCGGTGAAGGTGCGCAGCGTCCATTTCTCGCCGTTCGCGCCGAGCGCGAACAACGCGGCACCGAGGAGCGAAAAACGAAACAGCCGGCGGCGGATCATCGACGGTGCGGTGCGACCCGGGCGGCGAGCAGATGTTCGCACACTTCGCGCACGGCGCCGTGGCCGGCGCGGCGGGACGGCACATAATCCGCCACGGCGAGCGCAGCCGGCATCGATTCCGACGGCGCGATGCCGACGCCGGCCCACGCGATCGCGGGCGCGTCGATGTCGTCGTCGCCCATGTAGGCGATCTGCTCCGGTGCGAGCGCGAGCCGCGCGGCGAGTTTCTGCAACTGTTCGAGCTTGTCGGTGTGGCCCTGGATGACGTGCGGGATTTTCAGCTCGCGCGCGCGCGCGTCGGTCGCGCCGGATTTGCGGCCGCTGATCCACGCGACGAGGAGACCGGCGCGCTCCAGCCGCTTGAGGCCGAGGCCGTCGAGAATGGAAAACGTTTTCGCCTCCGTGCCGTCGGACGAGATGGACACGGTGCCGTCGGTGAGCACGCCGTCGACGTCCATGGCGAAGAGGCGGACGCGGGCCCAGGCGCCGCGCCTAATTGCGGATTTCGGATTGCGGATGGCGGATCGAGGAGAACGCGAGCGTGGCATGAACGGCGCATTTCCAATCCGAAATCCGCAATCGGCAATCCGCAATTCGTCAGCCCATCCACGCCGCGATCCGGTCGATGATCTTTTCCTTCGTGGGCCGGAACGCCTGTTCGAGCTCGGGCGCGAACGGCACGGGCAGGTCGAGCGACGCGATGCGCAGCGGTGCGGCTTTGAGCTTGGAGAAATTTTCCTCGGTCAGGCGCGCGACGAGCTCGGCGCCGAAGCCGTGCGTGCGGCGGCCTTCGTGCAGCACGATCAGTCGACCGGTGCGCGCGAGCGACGCGCGGATCGCATCGAGCTGCAGCGGCGCGAGCGCGCGCAGATCGAAGAGATCGAACGTCGTCTCGTATTCCGCGGCGAAGTAGTCGCACGCTTCTCCGGCGACGTGAGTCATTTCGCCGTAGGTGATCCACGTGGCGAAATCGCCGTCGCGTAATTTTTTCGGCTGCCACACGGCGCGATAATTCGGATCCCATGCGACGGGCGCGCGGCCGCGGCGGTAGAGCGCCTTGTGCTCGAAGAGGAGGACGGGGTTGTTGTCCTCGTAGGCGGCGAGCAGCGCGTTGAACGCATCCTGCGGCGTGCTCGGGTAGAGCGCCTTGAGGCCGGGCATCGCGAGGAAAAACGACTCGAGCTCCTGCGAATGAAACGAGCCGAAGGTCAACCCGCCGCCGCACGGCAACCGGAGCACGAGCGGGCACGCCGCGCCGGACCGGAAGTGCAGCGTGGCGGCATTGAGCGTGATCTGCGTCGTCGCTTCGGTGGAAAAATCGGCGAACTGAAATTCCTCGATCGGCCGGTGGCCGCCGAGCGCGAGGCCGATCGCGTAACCGGTGCAGGCGCTTTCGGCGAGCGGAGTGTTGAACACGCGCGGCCGGCCGAAGTTCTTGAGCAGGTTTTCCGTGACCTTGAACGCGCCGCCGTAAGTGCCGATGTCCTGCCCGAGCACGAGCGACTCGGGACGCTCGGCGAGGATTTTGCGCAGGCCGAGGTTGAGCGCCTGCGCAAGATTGAGCTGCAACGTGGCACGCGCATCCGGCCCGTGATCGGCGCGAGACGAAACGGGCGAGACGCCCGTGCCACTTTCGAGGGCGGGCAGCTCCGGTTTCCACGGCAGCGGCGCGGACGGCGGAGCGAAGACATCGTCTTCCATGCCGGCGGGCGTGGGCCGCGCGCCGGGCAACGAGAGTTTCACGGAGGCCTCGAGAAATTCGTTCAGTTCCGCTTCGAGCGCTTCGATGCGCGCGGCGCCGACGAGGGCGACAAGTTTCGCGCGGAATTTCGGCAGCGGATCGCGCGCGAAAAATCCATCGCTCTCGCCCGCGAGCAGATAGTCGCACGTGTCGTAGGCCGCGTGGCCGCGGAGGCGGAGCGTGTGCGCCTCGATGAGGATCGGGCGCGAGGTCGCGCGGACTTTCGCGATCGCGGCGGCGAGCGTGCGGGCGACATTTTCCGGATCGGTGGCGTCGAGCGCGAAGCCTTCGATGCCGTAGCCGGCGGCGCGGCGCCAGAGCTCGACGCCGGGCGCGAACTGCTCGCGCGTCGGCGTGGAGTAGGCGTAGCCGTTGTTCTCGATCACGAACACGACGGGCAGCGAAAGGAGCGAGGCGAGGTTGAGCGTCTCGTGCACCTCGCCGGTGCTCGAACCGCCGTCGCCGAAAAACGCGAAGCCGACCGCGGGCCGGCCGAGCCGGCGCTGCGAATCGGTCGCGCCCGCGACGGTCGAGAGCATCGTGCCGAGATGGCTGATCATCGGCAGCGAGCGGTTCGCGGGATCGCCGTGGTGGATGTTGCCCTCGCGCGCTTTCGTCGGGCTCGCGGCGTTGGCGAAATACTGGTTGAGGTGCTCGACGAGATGGCCGCTCCAGATGAGGTGGCCGCCGAGCGCGCGATGCGTCCACGAAACGACGTCGATGGATTTGTCGGCCAGCAACGCGAGCGGAATGGTGAGGCCTTCGTTGCCCTGGCCGCCGGTGACGGTGCCGCGGATCAGGCCCTGGCGAAACAGGTCGAGGATGCGGTTGTCGGCGATGCGCGCGAGGTGCATCCAGGCAAAGATGCGGAGCAGCGCGGCGGACGGATTTTTCTCGAGCTCGTCGGCGCGCAGGTCACGCGCGAGGAGGGCGGGCAGAGTCGGAAAGGCCATGAACTTTGGCCCGACGTTGGCGCCGCGAGCGGGCGCGGGCAAGCGAGAGATTCGGGGTCGCGAGCACCGCGCGCGGCGAAGCGGCGCGAACGGTGTCGCGCGGTTGCGGTGCAAAGCCGCACTTAGAAAGCGATCGTCTCGCCGGATTTCAGAACGCGCACCTCGTGGCCGGCGGCGGCGGCGCGGGCGGCGAAGGCGGGGGCGTCGACGCGGATTTTCGCGTGGGTGTTGAAATGCATCGGGACGGCGAGGCGCGGCCGGAGAAGATTGAGCGCTTCGAGCGCGTCGTCCGGGCCCATCGTGTAGAAATCGCCGATGGGAATCAGCGCGAGGTCGAGGCCGTGCCGGCCGATCAATGCCATGTCGCCGAAGAGCGCGGTGTCGCCGGCGTGATAGAGCGCGCGATTTTCGGCGCGGATAATATAGCCGGCCGCGACGCCCATCGCGCGGTTTTCGCCGTGAGGCAACTCGAGCGTGGAGCTGTGGATCGCCGGCGTCATCTGAATCCGGCCCCACGGCAGGTCGACGCCGCCGCCGGGCATCAGGTCGATCGTCTTCGCACCTTGGGCGGCGAAATATTCGGCGAGTTCGTAGGGCGCGACGATCGTGGCGCCGTGCGCGCGCGCGAGCGGCAGCGCGTCGGAGATGTGGTCGTCGTGCGCGTGCGAGCAGAGCACGTAGTCGCACGGCACCGACGCCGGATCGACGGCGCCGTGCGGATTGGTGGCGAGCCACGGATCGAAGACGAGGCGGACACCGGCGGCTTCGACGCGAAAACAGGAATGGCCGAAATAGGTCAGGCGCATCGGGCGAATTGAATTCCAAACGCGAAAAAACCAAAACGCCAAATGCCAAATCGTGCGAACGCGACCAAGTTTCGCCGGAGCGATGGAGCGGCGCAGCCGCGCGAAAGTTTTTGGAGCCGCGACGCGCGCGGATTTTTTCAGCCGCGCAGCCACTCCTGCGCGGCGGCGAGATCGGCGGGCACGAGTGCGTGGCTCGCGGCGTGAGCTTTCAGCGTCACGTCGGCGCCGCCGGCGCGAAGCAGTTCGGCGAGGCGCGGCGGCTGCTCGGCGGGGACGAGCGGGTCGAAGTCGCCCGAGGAAATCAGGACGCGTTTGCCGGCGAGCGATCCCGGACGCGCGGATTGATCGAGCACGATCATCGGGCGAAACAGCACGGCGCCGCCGAGCGCTTCGGGGCGGAGGAGGAGCGTGGTCGCGGCGATGTTGGCGCCGTTGGAGAGGCCGACCGCGATCAGTCGCTCGACGCGAATGCGATAGCTCGCCGCGGCGGCGAGGACGAAGTCGGCGAGCGCATGCGTGCGGCGCGCGACCTCCGCCGGATCGAACACGCCCTCGGCGAGCCGCGCAAAGAAGCGCAGCGCGCCGCCTTCGCTCACGTCGCCGCGCGGGCTGAGCAACGCGCCGCCGGGCGAGAGCGCGCGGCCGATGCGCAACAGATCCTGCTCGCTGCCACCCGTGCCATGCAAAAGCAGGAGCGGCGGGGCGGAGGCCTCGGTGGCGGGCTCGAAGACGTGGTGGTAGGTGAAGGCGAGCATGCCGGGCTGGACGCGCAAGGTCCGCGAACGGTCCGAAAAAGCAAACCTGCGCCCGCCGCGAAAAAAAGCTTGCCGTCCCAACCGTCCTAGTGCGAGTAGAACAGCATGCTCCCGTTTTCAATCGAGTTGAAGCCCGGCCTGCCGGTGGCGGAGCAGATTTTGTTCGCCGTGAAGAAGGCGGTGGTGGCGAAGCAGCTCCGGCCGGGGGACAAGTTTCCGTCGGTCCGTTTGCTCAGCCAGGAACTGCGGATCAATCCGAACACCGCGCACAAGGTCATCGCCGCGCTCGTGCACGAAGGCGTGCTCGTGACGACGCCGGCGGTCGGCAGCATCGTCGCCGAGCGCGAAGCCGGCGGGAAAAGGGAGCGCGCGGAGCTGCTCGGCGCGGACGTCGAACGGCTCGTCGTCGAGGCGAAGAAGCTCGGGCTCGACATCGACGACGTGCAGGCCGCGGTCGCGGCGCACTGGAAAAAACTCGGCGGAAAATAGCGCATTCGAATTTGTCCCATGAACATCATCGAAACGACGAACCTCTCGCGGCGCTACGGCCGGACGGAAGCGGTGCACGAGCTGAACCTCGCCGTGCCGCAGGGCAGCGTGTTCGCGCTGCTCGGGCCCAACGGCGCGGGCAAGACGACCACGATCAAGGTGCTCATGAACCTGCTGCCGCCGACGAGCGGCGCGGCGCGCGTGCTGGGCGTAGATTCGCGGAAGCTCGGCGAGCGCGAGAAGGCGCAGCTCGGCTACGTCTCCGAAAACCAGCAACTGCCGCTCTGGATGACCGTGCGGCAGCTGCTCGATTACTGCCGGCCGTTTTATCCGACGTGGGATCGCGAGCTGGAAAAAAATCTTCTCGCGCAATTCGCGCTGCCGGAGCAGCGGAAGCTCGCGCATCTCTCGCGCGGCATGCTGATGAAGGCGGCGCTGCTGTCGTCGCTCGCGTATCGGCCGAAGCTGCTCGTGCTCGACGAGCCGTTCAGCGGGCTCGATCCGGTGGTGCGCGACGATTTCATCCGCGGCGTGCTCGAAGTGTCGGCGCTCGGCGAGTGGACGGTGCTGGTGTCGTCGCACGACATCGAGGAAGTGGAGCGGCTGGCGGACCGCGTGGCGTTGCTCGACGGCGGCCGGTTGCGGCTGAACGAAACGACGGAGTCGCTGCAGGGACGGTTTCGGCGCGTGGAGATCACCGACGCGCCGGCGGGCGTGGGGCCGGCGACGGACTGGCTGGAGTGGGAGCGGGCGGGCGCGCTGACGCGCTTCGTCGAGCCGCGCTACGCGGGCGAAACGACGGAGCGCGCGTGGCGGGAACGCTTCGGCGACGCGACGGTGAAAATGCAGCCGATGACGCTGCGCGAAATTTTCATGACGCTCGCGCGTGCGAATCGGACGACCGCCACGGAGGCGACGGCGTGAAACTGATCTGGCACATCGCGAAAAAAGACCTGCGGCGGATGGCGCTGCCGGCGGGGTTGTGGGTCGCGTTTATCGTGGGATCGGCGATCTGGTTTCGCACGGCATCGGCGGGCACGGGCATCCAGTCGGGCGAGGCGATGGTGGGCTGGCTGCCGATGATGCGGATTTGGGCGCAGCTCTTCACAATCGCGCAATTCATCATCGGCTACCTGCTCGCTGGCGCACTGGTCCTCGAAGATCCCGTGATTGGCACGGACACGTTCTGGCTGACGCGCCCGATCGCGAACGCGCGGCTGCTGGTCGCGAAGCTGCTCGCGGTGGCTTTGCTCTTTGTCGTGGCGCCGGCGGTCGGGCTCGCGCTCGTGCGGCTCGCCTGCGGATTTTCGCCGGGCGAGATTTGGCAGGCGACGCGTGCGCTGGGAGTGAACATGGGGTTGGCCGCGGCTTTTTCCGTCATGGTGGCATCGTTGTCGCGGAATCTCGTGCAGTTTCTTTTCGGCTTTGTCGCACTGGCGGCAGTGGGCGTGATGACGATGGGGCGATTTCTCGTGCCGCCGACCGACCAGTTTGCGCCGATGGAATGGGCGGAACTGGTCGCTTCGCGAATCCTCGTGGCGAATTTCGTCCTCGGCTGCGGGATCGTGCTGGTGCTCGGTTGGCAATTTCTCACGCGAAGGCGGGTCTGGGGCTGGCTCATCCTCGCGTCCATCTTCGTGGCGTGCGTTTCAATTCGCGTCGCCTGGCCGTGGAATACGTGGGCGGCGTGGAATGCGTCCGAGACGGCAAGCGCGGTTCCGCCCGAGGCGCACGCTTCCATCGTGACGAAAGCGATCTCGTTGCATCGCTATCCCGACCGATTCGCGGAACGTCTCCTGCAGATGAACGCCACCCTCACGGTGACGCCCGGCAGAACCTCCGTCGGGGTGTGGTATGCTCCGGCGGCTGGAAGGGTCGATATCACGTGGGAGAACAGCACGCCGCGCTACAGCATCAGCCTCGATCGGTTCGGTGGCTCGTGGGCTGACGCGTGTGCGTTGGCGTATTTGCAGGGGCAGTTCGAGCCGGCGATCGCGTGGCATCTTTTTGGCGCGACAAGTTCGCGCGCTCAACTGCCGTCGGGCGAGGCGCGGATCAGCGGAAGGTGCGAGATATGGAGCGCGAGAGTTCGGATCGCCGGAGAGCTGCCGATGACGAGCGGTGGTGAATTGGTCGAGCACGGCAACCTGTCGCGCGTGATGGCCGTCGAATCTTCGATCGGTTGGGACAAGGTGCTGGTGATCGAGGAGCACGAACTCAATTTCGGGCAGGCGGCGGAGGTCTTCGCTTTGCTCAATCGGCGGACGAAACAAGCGCTCGTCGTCAGTCAAAACGAACTGGGTCGCGTGGACATGAACGGCGAGACCGCGGTCCTGCGCCGCCTGTTCGTCCCGGCGGAGCGGCCGGACGAGACGTGGCGGCGAGATGCCGTGCTGGTCAAAGTGCGGATCGAGCCGGTTCACCGTTTCTTTCTGCCGTTCGAGGCGCACGCGCGCGTAATCGAGGAGACACGTTGATGAAACTCGTGCTGCATATCGTCGAAAAAGATCTGGCGCGGCTGCGCTGGTGGCTCGTGGCGTGGCTCGGCGTGTTGATGCTGCCGGTGCTGTTTGGCTTCGACGTGTTGATCTGCGGGCCGTTTGGCGACAACGGGTCGGAGATCGAGCGGATGAGCATGATGCTGCTCGGACTGGAAGGTTTGATGGCCTACGTGCTGACGATTCTCCTGATCCAGGAGGACGCGATCGTTGGCACGCGGCAATTCTGGCTGACACGGCCGATCACGAGCGGGCAACTGCTCGTGGCGAAAACGCTGGGCGCGGTCGCGATTTTCGGCGCGATGCCGGTGTTCGTGTCGCTGCCGTGGTGGTGGTGGTGCGGCTTCGGACTGCGGGAAATGAGCATCGCAGCGCTGGAATCGTGCGCGCTCGCGGCGTTGATCGTCGTGCCGGCGGCGCTGGTGGCGGTGCTGACGGATTCGCTCGCCCGCGCGCTGCTGTGGACAATGGTGCTGCTCGCGGCGGTGCCGGTGACGATGGTGTTTTTCACGTCGGCGATGAAAGAGGCAATGGCGCCGACGGATCTGCCGGGTTTGATAGTGTCGCGTGCGGTGCTCGCGGTCGCAGCCGTGGCGGTGGAATTTGCGCTCGTGGTCGTGGCGCAGTTTTTCCTGCGCTGGCGTGGGCGCTGGCTGGCGGTGGCGGGATTTGTCGTCGTGGCGACGGTGACGATCGCGAGCGCGTGGCCGTGGACGATCATCGGCCGCAGCGAACCGCGCGAAGTGAATGCCGAGCGCGCGAGCGGAGTGACGGTGCGATTCGAGCAGGCGGCCGCGGGCGCGCTCGGCGGGACGATCGGCGAAGCCACGAAACTCAGGGAGCGCGAATTGCGGGCGGAGTTCGTGGCGAGCGGAACGGGATCGGACGATGAGATTTCGGCCGTCGGAGCGGAGCAGCATTGGCGGGACGCGAACGGCCGGACGCTGAATTCGCGCGGTTTTCTGGACGGAAATTATTTCGGATTGCCGGGCGTGGCCGGCCTGCACCGGCCGACGCGGGATGAGGAAACGGAGCGCTGGTGGAGCGACTACGCGAAGCAACAGCAGCGCGACGGGCGGGTGGGAGTTCCGGTCCGGTTGAACTGGCCGGCGGACGAGTTTCCCATGAGCGCCCGGGCCAGGTTGTGGGCGTCGCAGATCGAGCGGATGCGTCGAGAGCCGCCGGCCTACGAGGCGCGGTTGTGGCTGGAACTGGTGCGCGCGGACGTGGTGTTCGAAGTGCCGCTCGAGGCGGGGCGGTGGAAAAGGGGTGGCGGGCGCGGTCTGCGGATCGAGAATGTGACGCGCGGTTCCAATGGCGTGGTGTTGCGGCTGGTCGACACGCAGCCGGATTTTTTCTGCGACCGAGTGCGCGTGGAAGCGGCCAAGGGCCGATGGTTCGTGGACGCGACGCTGTGGGAGCGCACGGCCTGGGTCGGTGTGGCGGTGAACCGCGCGCGCGGCGAGTTCGTGGAGTTTTGGGATCGTCCGCAGGAAACACGATCAGTCGTCGTAAACGGCGTGAGAATCAATTGGCGCCGGCCGGTGACGGTGAGCGGGCCGCGTCGCGTGCGCGATGGCAAGTGGCAGTCCGTCCCGGGATGGATGGACGGCGTGACGATCGGGCTGGTCACGCTACGCAGCGAAGCGGTGTTTGCGCGCGACGTGAAGGTGCCGCGATTTTCCGTCGAGGAAACGGCAACCGCGCCGAGTCCGTGAGCGGCGGAGAGTTTGGTGGAAAACTCGGGCGAGGAGCGGTGCGCTCGCGTGCTAGTCTGGTCAAAATCACGGGCGAGACGCCCGTGCCGCGGACATACCCGATCGCGCGGCAGGAATCCTGAAATAGTCTGGAAAATCAGGGCGGCGGCGGCGAGACGACCTGTGCGGTGACATCGGTGCCGTTTTGTTCGAGGCGACCGTGGTTCGGCTGGGCAGGAAGGACGGTGCCGGAGGATTTCATGCCCTCGGTAAACTGAAGCTGAGTGATGCCGCTGACCTGGACCGCGCGACCGTTGGCTTGCAGGAGGCCGCCGCCGGTGATGCGAACATCGCTCGACCCGCCGAGCACCAGGACTGGCGTGGCATTGTCGTGGGCATTGATATCGCCGACGTAAACCGGTCCGGTGAACTGGACGTTGGGCGCGTAGACGCCGGTGTAGCCGCGCGTGGCGAAGAAATTGACGTTGCCGAGGCGCAGGCCGCCAAATTTCCCGTTGGCGCTGAGGATCGCCACGTAGGCCAGATCGGCCACGCCGTCATAGGCGACATTGGCGCGGAAAAGTTCCTGATTTACCGCGTTGGCGCGGCCCACACTGAAGATGGCGAGATGGGAATCTTCAGTCGCGCCGGTCACCACGATGCCGGCGTGACCTTTCACATAGGCCACGTCAGGCTGGTTATAATTTACGGCCGCGGCCGGCGCCGAGCTGCCATCCAACGCGATCGAGACAGTTCCCGGACCGGAAAACTCGACCTGCACGATATCGTCGTTCAGGTCGACAAACGAGAGACGCGAGATCTGCTGATCAAGGTAGTCGGCCGTGAACGACGCACCCAGACCCTGGAGCAAAATTTGATCGAACGTGTTGCCATTTGGGTGGTGCACATCGTGGTCAACCTCAGTCGCGGCTCCCACGAGCTTGGTCGAGATCTGCAAGCCGACGATGGCAGGATTGCTCGTTGCCGACACTCCGCCTGCCGTGGCGATCGCGGTGTAAATTCCTGTATCGGCGGGTTGGACGGTGCCGAGGTTGAACGCTGTTTCAAGCGGCCCTTCCGTAAGAGGAGCGCCATTGCGTTGCCACTGGTAGAAGACCGAGGAGCCCGACGCGATCGCCTGAAGCGTCAGCGAAAACGGATAGACGATCGTGCGCGAAGTCGGCTGCAGTGTGAACAGCGGTTCCAATTGGGTGAAGGCGAGGTTCAGTTTGATGTTTCCCGTGTATCCGCTCGGAATCCCTCCGGGGTCGCGGTCGCCCCAGCCGGCCACGGCAAAATAATAGGTCGTCCCAGCGGCGGCTCGGAAACTGACTTTACTGGTGCGTTTGCGCTGCGGCGTGGAATTTTGATCGAGACTTTCCTCGTCATCGTTCGCCGCGACGGACGTGAGGGAGGAGACGCTGGCACCCGTGTAAACACCGAGCACGGTATCGAAATCGCTTCCGGTGGTGGTGACGTCCAGTTGCCCGCCGATGCTCGCCGTCCACTTCCACCACACACTATGAGTGCTCGACGACCCGGCATGGTCCGGTTCGCCGCTTTCTCGCGAGGCTGCCATGTTGGACCCGGACAAATAGGCATAGGCGGGTGTCAAAGTGATTGGCGTCGCAGCGAGGAAGCTGTCGTTCTCGGGCACGAAGCCCGGAGCCGCGTAAAGTTTTTGCGCGCCGGCGATGTCGTCGGGCTGCATCGTGTCGATGTTGCTGATGACGCTGTTCATGATCGCGACGACGGACTGGCCGTTCTGGTCGGGATGGTTGAGTCCGAGCACGTGGCCGAGCTCGTGGATCGCGACGCGCTGAATGTCCTGCATGCCGAAGCGCAGGCTGCCGCGATAGGAATTCCACGTGTAGACGTTGTTGAAAATCAGGTCCGCTTCACTGATCGCGTTGCCATTGGTGTAACTCAGCGTGATCGCGAGCACGCCGGACGGGAACGCGTCTCCGTCCATCGTGCTGTCCATGACGATTTCGTTCACGCTGTTGCCGGAGTGATACGCGCCGGGGACCGAGAGCTGTGGCGACAACTGCACCGTGCCGAGCAGCGCGTTCCATTTCTGCATCGCGGCGACGACGCTGCTCTGGAGGGTGTTGCCGTCGCTGAGCACGGTGTTGTTCGGCAGCTTGAGCTGCATCGTCACCGGGCTCGTCTGCCATTTGTTGACGTAGATGCCGCTCGCGTCGGTCTGCAGGCTGTAGGCGCAGAGACGCGTCGCGCCGAGGAGCGCGAGCGACGCGAGCAGCCAGCGCGGGGCGAAAAATTTATTTTGCACGGTTGAGACGGGCGTCGGGGCGCACGGCGGCGCGGATTTGCTGCGCGAAGTCGGCGGGCGTGAGCGCAGCGGCGGTGGAAGATGAGGCGGCGGTCGTCGCGGCGGATTCGTTCAACGGCGTCGCGATTTCGGCGGTCGCATGCAGCGGCAAGTGGTCGGCGCGCGCGACGAATTTCTTTCCGGTGGCGGCGTCGGCTTGCACCGGATAGCGGCCGTGCGCCATCGCATAGAGCGGGCAGAACGAGCGGCCGTTGCCGCTGACGAAGAGGATGTCTTCGTCGCCGACTTTGAACTCCGGCATGCCTTCGATCCTGAGCTGCCTGTCGCCGATGCGGCCGCCGACGAATTCGAGCGTCACGCTGGCGGGCGGAGTGCCGGCGATGACTTCGAGGAGGTCGAATTCGACGCGCGTGACGATCTTGCCGCCGTGCGACTCGGCGCGCTGGTCCGTGGTGATATTCTTCGCGACGGCGCGGACGATATAGTCGGAGTCGTTGACGAGCGTGGAAAAATCCGGCGGCACGATCGTCGTGGCACGGACGAGCAGCGGCGCGCAGCAGACGAGGAGCGCGAACCGGATGGCGGCGAGCGCACGGTGCGGCGCAGGAAAATGAAATCGAGCGAGGCGCATGAAAGGATCAGTGGGCGAGAGTTTCAGGCGAACGCGAGTTGTCGCCGCGGAGGAATAAGGGCGGTTCTATTGGCCGGGGTTGATCACGAGCTGGGCGGTGACATCCGCGCCGTTCTGTTCGAGGCGGGCTTTGTTCGATTGCGCGGGCAAAGAGGTGTTGGCGGACGTCGTGCCGGCGACGAAGTGCAACTGCACTAGGCCGCTGACCTGCACGGCGCGGCCGTTGGGTTGAAAGAGATCGCCGCCGGTGATGTTGACATTGCTCGAGGCGGCGAGCTGGAGCACGGGCGTGGCGGCGTCGAAGGCGGCGATGTTGCCGAGGTTCACGACGTCGGTGAATTGCACGCCGGGTGCGTAGAGGCCGGCGAGGCCGCGCGTGGACCAGTAGCTGGCGTTGCCGGTGTGCAGACCGCCGAATTTTCCATCCGTGCTGGCGATCGCCACGAGCGCGAGGTCGGCGATGCCGTCGTAGGCGACATTGTCGAGGAAGAGCGACTGGTTGACGGCGTTGCCTCGGCCGACGCTGAAGACGGAGGCGAACGTATTCGCGGTGGCGCCGGCGATGACGATCGTGGCGTGGCCCTTCATATAACTGACCGCCTGGTTGTAGTTCAGCGGCAACGCGGGGCCGGAGGCGTTGTCGAGCACGAGCGAGAGCGAGCCGGGACCGGAAAATTCCACCTGCACGATGTCGTTGTTCAGGTCGATGTAGGACATGCGCGTGATCTGGCCGGGATCGGCGGTGATCGTGGCGGCGGAGCCGGTGAGGAGAACCTGATCGTAAGTGTAGCCGGTGACGGGATGGACGATGTCGTGCTGCAATTCCACGCCGGCGCCGGTGACCTTCGCGGAACTGAGCACGCCGAGCACGGCGGGCGCGCTGGTCGCCGGCAGGCCGCTCGTCGCGACGACGGTGTAGACGCCGGCGTCGGCGGGTTGCACGCCGGACACCGTCAGCGACGGGCCGGTCGCGCCGGCGATGTCGCGGCCGTTATGCTGCCATTGATACACCGGCGCGAGGCCGCCGGTCGCGGCGGCGGTGAAGGTGACGCTCGCGCCGAGCGCGACGGATTGCGACGCGGGCTGCGTGGTGAAACTCGGCGAGGGCAACGCGCGGCCGAGCCGGCGCCCGTCGTGGCGATACTGCGGCCACGCCCCGGCGGCGCCGCCGACGCCGAGGTCGAAGGCGTAGAGCTTGTGGTCGTTGCTGCCGACGTAGAGCGTTTGGCCGGCGATCGCGGGGCAGGAGCGGATCCAGTTGCCGGTGTCCCACGTGCGCTTGGGCGTGCCGTCGGGATTGATGGCGTAGAGTTTGAAATCGTAGGCGCCGATGTAGACGACGCCGTTGGCGTCGACGGCGGGCGAACTCGCGCGCGCTTCGTCGCCAAGCGCGTAAGTCCAGCGCGCGGCGCCCGTGGCGGTGTTGACGGCGTAAAGTTTCTTGTCGTAGGCGGCGAAATAAACCGTGGCGCCATCGGCGCTGAGCGCGGGCGAGGAGCTCGAGCTGAGCGTCGCGCCGGAGAAGACCCAGCGGGCGACGCCGTTCGGCGAGACGCAGTGGAGTTTGCCGCTGTTGAGGACGGTGACGTAGATGTTTCCGGCCGCGTCGATCGCGGGGACGCTGTAGATGTCGTCGCCGGCGGCGTAGGTCCACTTGACGGAGCCGTCGGCGGGATTGATGGCGTAGAGCTGGCCGTTCTCGGAGCCCTGATAGATCGTGCCGTCGGCGGCGACGGACGGGCTGGCGTAGCTCGATGGGCCGAAGACATTGCGGCTCCACTTGATCGAGCCGTCGGCGGGATTCAGCGCATAGAGGACGCCGTCGCCGGGTTTCAGATAGATCGTGCCGTCGGCGGCGAGCGCGGGGCTGTTCGAAATCGGCGCGGCGGAGCCGAAATCGTGCGACCACTTGAGCGCGCCGCCGGGCTGCAACGCGTAGAAGCGGCCATCGTTGGAACCGACGTAAACGGTGCCGTCGTCGGCGATCGTCGGCGAACACGTGTCGATGATGCCGCCGGTCGCGTAGCTCCATTTCTGCGTGCCGTCCGCGGCGAAGGCGTAGAGGGAGTTGTCGGTGCTGCCGACGTAGACGGTGCCGTCGCTCGCGACCGCGGGCGAGCCGGTGATGCTGGCGGTCGTGCCGGCCTGCCAGAGGGAATCGGTGAGGCTGAGCGTGAACTGGCCGGTGTTGGCAGCGGTCTTCGCATCGACGGCGATCGAGTAGGTCGTGCCTGCGACAGCGTCGAACGAGCAGAGGGCGCCGTTATCGGCGGCGCTGGGACCGTTGTTGTCGCCAAGCGCGACGACGGTGAGCGCATCGACGGACGATCCGGTGTAGACGGCGAGGATCGGATCGAAGTCGGTGCTGATCGCGGAGACCTGAAAGTGGCCGCTGCGCGGCGCGGTCCAGCGATACCAGAGCGAGAGTCCGCCGGCCCAGCCGAGGATGTGCGGCTCGCCCGTTTCGCGGCTGGCGTGGGAATTGGTCGCGGTGAGATGCGTGCTCGAGCCGGGAAGCACGGTCGCGGAGGCGAAGAGATCGTTGGCGGCGGTCGTGCCGAGGTTGAGGAGCGTGAGGCCGGTGCCGCCGTATTTTCCGTCGACGGTGAATTCGTAGGTCGTGCCGGCCTGTGCGCTGAACGTCACGCGGCTCGCGACCGTCTGGTCGGTGTCGTCGTTGGTCGCGACGAGCGTGAGATTCGCGGGCGAAGTGAGGGCGGCTGCGTTGGGCGCGGTGTAGACGGAGAGCACGGTGTCGTAGCCGCTGCCGAGCGTGTCGAGGCTGACGGCGCCGGTGGTTGGCGCAGTCCATTCCCACCACAACGTCGCCGCGGGCGCGAAGCCGGGCGCGGCGGGTTCGCCGGGTTCGGCGGTGGCGCCGGCGTTGCTGCTGCGGATGGCGAGGTTGTCGCCGTTGAGCCGCGGGCGATCGGCGAAATCGTCGTTGAACGGCCGGTTGGTCGTCGTGGTGAGCGCGCGGAAAACGTCGAGCCGGCCGCCGGTCTGCGCGCGCGTGGTGAACGCGCTGCCGGCGTCGACGCCGCGCAACAGGCGGTTGATGAGCTGGCGGTAGCTGTCGTTGGGAAACTGCGCCTTGATCAGCGCGAGCGAGCCCGAGACCTGCGGCGCGGCCATCGACGTGCCGCTCATCGTCGTGGTGCCGGTGGTGCTGGCGTAGTTGAGCGAAACGATATCCGAGCCCGGCGCGAAGAGATCGACCGCGGCGCCGTAATTCGAGAACGACATCCATTCGTCGCGCCGGCCGGAGGCGGCGACGGAGACGATGTTGTCGAGCGCGTAGCTGGCGGGATAAAAGCGGCTCACGTCCATGTTCGCGGACGAGTTGCCGGCGGCCGCGACGAAGATGACGCCGGCGTCGCGGGCGGCGGAGATCGCAGCGAGCTGCGCCTGCGAGAAGCCGGTGTTGGCGTCGCCGCCGTAGCTCGCATTGATGATGTTGGCGCCGTGCGCGACGGCGTAGTTGATGCCGGAGATGATGTCGGAAACGGAGCCGCTGCCCGATGAGCCGAGGACTTTCACGGGCATGATCTGCACGCGCCACGCGACGCCGGTGGCCGCGACGCCGTTGTTGCCGACTGCGCCGATCGTGCCCGCGACGTGCGTGCCGTGGCCGTTGTCGTCGCTCGGCGTGCCGCTGCGGGAGCCGTTGATGAAGCGCGCGCCGTGCACATCGCCGAAAGTCGGCGCGGGATTGGTCCAGAGATTGGCGACGAGATCCTGGTGATTGAGATTCACGCCGGTATCGACGACGGCGACGACGACGTTGGGCGCGTCGTGAATGATGTCCCACGCGGCGGTGGCCTTGATGTCGGCGCCCGCGATGCCGTTGGAGGCGCCGGTGTTTTTCAGCGCCCAGAGCGAGCCGTCGGTGAAGCGCGGGTCATTCGGCTCGGCGGAAGCGTAGACGATGTAGTCGGGCTCGACGAATTCGTAGCGTTCCGTCGCGCGCAGCCGCGCGAGCGCGGTGTCGGACGAATCGCTGGCATCGAGATCGATGATGCGCAGGTCTCCGAGGCGCGGAAATTTTTCGCGCACGCGCACACCTTCGCGCGCTTCGTCGGCGTCGGCTCGGGCGCGGTGGCTGGCGCGGGGCCGCGCGATCACGACGCTGTCGCGAAAACCCTGGGCGAGTTCCTTCGCGGAAAAGCGGGCCGGCGCGGAGCCGGCGGCGTCGGGCGCGGCGTGAGCGACGACCGCCAGCAAGGGGAGGAAAAGGAGGGCGGAAAATCGCATGAACGAGATGCGGCCACGCTAGGTCGGGGGCAACCGTTGACAAGCGGCCGGCGAAATTGCGGTGCGTGGCATCGGGAGATGCCGGAGAGCCTGTGAATTACGGGCGTTTTTTCCCGGCGCGAGGAGACTCGGCGGATGCGCCGGAGGGGCCGGACGCGCGATGCGGCGCGGTGTCAAATCCGCGCGGAAAATTTACCGCGCGATTACGGCGCGGGATTGGCCGCGACCTGGGCGGTGACGTCGGTGCCGTTCTGGTCGACGAGGCGCGCCTTGTTGGATTGAGCGGGAAGCGCGACGTTTCCGGACGTGGCGCCGGCGGTGAAGAGAAGTTGCGTGACGCCGGCGACCTGGACGGAGGCGGCGTTGTCCTGCTTCAAATCGCTGCCGGTGATGCGCGTGCCGCCATCCGCTCCGCCGATGATGAAGACGGGCGTCGCCGTGCTCTTCGCGTTGATGTCTTCGATGTTGACGGGCCCGGTGAAATGGACGCCGGGCGCGTAGACGCCGGTGTAGCCTTGCGTGCTCCAGAAGCTGGCGTCGGCCGCGCGCAGGCCGCCGAATTTTCCGTTGGTGCTCGCGATCGCGACAAACGCGACATCGGCGACGCCGTCGTAGGCCGTCGACGCGTGGCCGGTGAAGAGCGGGCTGCCGTTGTTCGCGGGATCGTTGGCGCCGCCGGCGGGAAGGATAATATTGTAGCCGCCGGTGGGATCGAACGCCGTGGCGCGGCCGACGGTGAAGATGGAGACGTTGGTCGTCTCGTCGGCGCCGGTGATGACGATGCCGGCGTGGCCCTTCATATACGCGGTGCCCGGCTGATAGTAATTGAGCGGCTCGGCGGGGCCCGAGGCGCCGTCGAGCGAGAGCGAAAGCGAGCCGTGGCCGGAGAACTCGACCTGCACGATGTCGTCGTTGAGATCGATGTAGGACGTGCGGGTGACTTTGCCGGAGTCGGCGGTGATCGTCTCGGCGAGGCCGGAAACTTTCACCTGATCGAAGCTGTTGCCATTCGGGTGAGTGATGTTGGTGCCGACGAGTTCGCCGGCGCCGACGACTTTTTGAATGGTCGCGAGGCCGACGATCGCGGCGGTGCTCGTAGTCTGGCCGGAGGGATTGGTGAAGATTTCCGCGTAGATGCCGGTGTTCGCGGGCTCGAGGTCGGCGAGCGTGAGCGTGGCGTTGGTGCCGCTGGCGACATCGGCGCCGTTGCGCTGCCATTCGAAAGCGGTGGCGCCCGCGGCGAACGAGGCGAGCGTCACGCTCGCGCCGGCGCGGTCGCTCGTGCTCGACGGCTGCGCCGTGATCCTCGGCATCACGCCGGCGATCGAAATCGTGACCGGCGAACTCGTGGCTTTTTGCGTGCCGCTGGTGACGACGACGGAGTAGTTGCCCGCGGCGGCGCTCGTCGCGCTCGCGAGCGTGAAGCTGGCGGAAGTGGCGCCGGCGATCGCGGCGCCGTCTTTCAACCATTGATAGGCGAGGGGCGAGGTGCCGGTGGCGGTGACGCTGAGCGTCGTCGAGGAGCCGGCCGCGATGTTTTGCGTCGCGGGCAATCCAGAGAGCGCGATCGGATTCGTGGCGGCGCGGCCGTTGCGCGTCGAGTTTTGATGGAAGACCGGCCACGCGGAGGCGGCGGCTTCCTGGCCGACGTTGAAGGCGTAGAGCTTGGCGTCGGAGCTGCCGAAATAAAGGCGGCCGTTGGCAATGACGGGCGAGGAGCGGATGAGCGCGGCGGTGGGGAAGGTGCGCTGCAACGTGCCGTCGGGATTGATCGCGTAGAGCTGCGAATCGTAGCAGCCGATATAGATCGTGCCGTCGGCGCCGATCGCGGGCGAGGACGCGCGGACTTCGTCGCCGAGCGGGAACGACCATGCTTCGGTGCCGCTGGCGCGGAGCGCGTGGAGCTTGTGATCGTAAGCGCCGAAATAGAGTGTGCCGTCGGGTGCGAGCGCGAGCGAGGAGGTGATGCTGCTGTGATCGGCGATGGTCCAAGTCCACTTCGTGGTGCCGTCGGGATTCAGCGCGTAGACGGTGCCGGCGAGCGTGGCGAAATAGACCGTGCCGTCGGCGCCGATGGCCGGTGTCGTGTAAACATCGTCGTCGGCGGTGAACGTCCACTTCGTCGCGCCGGTGGAGTCGATCGCGTAGAAGCTGTGCGCATCGCCGCCGACATAGATCGTGCCGTCGGTCGCGAGCGCGGGCGACGAGTAGGTGGCGCCGTGAATCGCGACGCTCCATTTCTTGAGCGCGGTCGTGCTGGCGTTGGTGAGCGCGTAGAGGGTGTTGTCGTCCTTGACGTAGATCGTGCCGTCGGCGCCGATGGCGGGCGAAGTTGAGAGCGCCGAGGTGGTCAGATAGCGCCAGCGGCGCGATCCGCTCGAAGCGCTGAAGGCGTAAACGTAGCCGTCGAGTGACTCGACGTAGACATTGCCGTCGGCTCCGACAGCGGGTGTCGATCCGTCGACCTCGTCGCCGGTGCCGCCGCGGCTGAGCGACCATTTGGTGCTGCCGTCGGGATTGAGTGCGTAGGCGTAATTGTCCTGCGAGCCGAAGTAGATCGAGCCGTCGGAGCCGACCGCGGGCGAAGAGGTGATTTCGCCGCCGGTCGCGAACTGCCAGAGCGAATCGGTGAGCGTGAGGACAAACGAGCCGCCACTGGTGCTGTCGTCGGGGTTGTGATCGATCAGGAAATAATACGTGAGCCCGGCGGCGGCGTTGAAGCTGACCTGCGCGTCGCTGTCCAACGACGAGATGTCGTCGTTGGCGGCGACGAGCGAAAGCGACGAGACGGAGGAGCCGAGGTAGACGCCGGCCACGGTGTCGACCGCCGTGCCGTAAACGGAAAGCGTGAAGCGCGCGGTCGTCGGAGCGGTCCATTTATACCAGACGGAATTGCCCGCGGCGACGCCGGCGGGATTCGGTTCGCCCGTTTCGTGCGTGGCGTTCTGGTTCGAGGCGCGGACAGTGACGTTGTTGCCCGAGAGCAGCTCGGCGCTGGCGAACGAATCGTTCGCCGGAATGGCACCGAGGTTCATGAACGTCTGGCCGGTCGCGCCGTTCTTGCCGTCGACGGCGATCTGATACGTGGTGCCGGCGGTGGCGTTGATGACGACGCGGCTCGTCGTCACGCCGGTGTCGTCATCGTTGGCGGCGACGAGCGCGAGAGCCGGCAGGGTGTTGCCGGTGTAGACGGCGACGGTCGTGTCGTAGTCGGAGCCGGCGGTGTCGATCGCGACCTGCCCGCTGATGCTTGCGGTCCACGTCCACCACAACGAGTGACCTCCGGTGACGCCGGCGAGAGAAGGTTCGCCGGTTTCGGTCGTGGCGCCGACGTTGGAAGAACGGGCGCGCACAACGGAGCCGGCGAGCGTGGCCCGCGACGCGAAGTCGTCGTTGAACGGACGGTTGTCGGTGGAGGCGAGTGCGCGGGCGAGGTTGAGCCGGCCGGCGGTCTGGACTTTGCCGGCGAGCGCGGGCAGCGGCGTGACGGAGCGGAGCAGGCGGTTGATGAGCTGGCGATACGTGTCGCTGGGGAAGCGCGCTTTGAGCAGCGCGAGCGCGCCGACGACGTGCGGCGCGGCCATCGAAGTGCCGTCGAGCGTTTGGTAGGCGGTGTCGGACGTATTGTAGGTCGAGAGGATCGAACTGCCGGGCGCGGCGAGTTCGACCAGGCCCGGGCCGTAGCTGGAATAACTGGCGAAGTCGTCGGTGCGCGTGGTCGCGGCGACGGCGACGATGTTGTCGAGCGGATAGCCGGACGGATAATCGCCGACGGCATCGTTGCTGTGGGAATCGTTGCCGGCGGCGGCGACGAAGATGATGCCCGCGTCGTGCACGCGCTTCATCGCGTCGAACTCCGCGGAGGAGTAGACCGACGAGCCGTAGCTGGCGTTGATGATCGAGACGCCGTGAGCGATGGCGTAGTCGAGGCACGCGATGATCGAGGAATCGGTCCCCGAGCCGTCGGAGCCGAGCGCTTTGAGCGCCATGAGGCGGGCGTTCCAGGCGATGCCGGTGATGCCGACGCCGTTGTTGCCGACGGCGCCGATCGTGCCCGAGACATGGCTGCCGTGGCCGTCGTTGTCGGTCGGATCGCCGCTGCTCGTCGACGTGGTCGAGACGGTGGCGTTGATGCCGTGCAGATCGCCGAGGTAGCCGCTGGTGTTGGGACTGGGGTTGGTCCAGAGATTGGCGGCGAGATCGGTGTGCGTGAGGCGGATGCCGGTGTCGACGACGCCGACGATCACCGACGATGCATTCGACAACGTGTCCCACGCGGCGACCGCACCGATGTCGGCGCCGGCGACACCGCCGCTCTGGCCGGTGTTGTTGAGATCCCACTGTTGCGCGAAGGAAGGATCGTTGGGCACGGCGCGCAGGTGGACGACATGGTCGCGCTCGACGTATTCATAGCGGCCGGTCGCGCGGAGGCGCTTGATGGCGGCGTCGGCGGAGTCGCGGTCATCGAGCTCGAGCACACGGATGCCGCCGAGGCGCTCGAACTTATGGCGGAGCCGGAGGCCTTCGCCGGCCTCGGCGGCGTCGACCGTGTCGCGGTGCTCGGCGCGCGGCTTGGCAAGGATGACGTGTTCGCGGTAGCCTTGAGCGCGCTCTTTTTCGGTGAGCGGCTCGCTTTCTGCCGCCGAGGCGACGGCGACGCGCGCAAAGACGGCAATCGTGAAGAAAACAGCGAGGCGAAAGAGCGAGGTTTTCAACGTGAGGCGAGGGTGGCCGCGGGATGACAGGCGACAAGCCGGCGGAGTGCCGGAAAAATGAGGTCAATACCCAAGGACGCCGGCCAACGTCGGTTAGTCACAATGTTCACCGCGGACAAGCGGCGAATGCCGGAGAAGCGCGGAGTCAGCCCAACCAAGCGGCAAATGCGACATCGTCGGCGACGGTCGTGCCGATGCGATATTCAGCGGCGAGGAGGCTCGCGTAGCTTGGATCGAGGAAGCGGCGGCAGTGGAAGAGAATCCGCGCGCGCTGCGCCGGCGCGCGGACGAGGCGGCCGAGCGCCTGGTTCACTTTCGTCATGCCGGGAATTTGGTAGACGCGGCGAAACGCGGCGTCGCGCGCGGAGCCGGCCACGCGCGGCGCCGGCGACGGGGCGGGCAGCGCGAGTTTGGCGCGCTGGACGGCGTTTACCTCCGGCAGCGCGGGGCCGACGATCATCGCGTGCGTCACGCGACCGCCGAGGGCGTCGATGCTTTCGGCGAAACTGGAGCCCAGCACGAGAAACAGCGCGTCGGCGGCGAGCAGCGACGCGTCGACCCACGCGGACTGCGCGGCGAGGTCGCGCAGCTTCGGCTGCAACGCCACGCGCAGCGCGGGCGCGAGGCCGGCGAGTTCGCGCGCGATCGCTTCGGCGTAGGCGTAGCTCGGAAAAAACACGGCGACGCTCGAGGCGGCGGCAGAGGAAGAGGCGGCGAGCGCCGGCTGCGCGCGAGAGCGCGACGCGGCGGCGCTGAGCGCGCCGACGGTTGCGGCGGTCGTAGTGTAGTGGTGCGAGCGGTGTTGAAACGTCGTGTCGACGCGCGCGTCGAAGGCGACGTCGTAGGCGCCGTCGCGCCAGGGCGTGTGCGCGCGCAGCAGCGCCGGGCTCGCGGCATCGCGCGCTTCTTCGACGCGGAGAAGATCGGCGGCGGAGGTGAGTTGCGTGTAGAGTTTGCGCGTGGCGCGCTTCGTCAGCGCGCCGAGTTTCTCCGGAGCGGCGGCTGCCGACAATTCGGAGCTGAGCGCCGGCGGTTCGGCGGCGAACGAAAGATCGAGGCCGCACGCGGCGGAAAAATTATCGATCGGCGTGAGTGTGGCGCTGGCGAGAACGACGCCACCGAACTCGCGAAGCGTGGCGCCGATCGCGGGCGCCGCGTCGAGGCAGGTCAGCGCGAGTTCGGCGTCGCGCGGGCACCACCACAGCCGGCTGAGCGGCGCGCGATGCGAATCGTCGTCGGCGATTTCGTCGACGAGCGAGGGAATTTCCCAGAGCGCTTCGCTGGCGCGCGGACCGAGCGCGGCATAATCGAGCGGAGTCGTGGCCACGAGTTTTGCGATTTCGCCGAGCAGGTGGCACGCGTCGTCCTCGGCTGCGGGCGGGAGCGTGTCGATCGTGCGGAGTTGGTGCAGGAAATGGCACCAGTGGTCCCACGCGTTGACGAGTGCGGCCGGCGCGTGCGTGCGATGCAATTCCTCGCGCGCCGCGAAGGCGTCGGCAGCGGTGAACGCGTGCGAGTAGGCGTCGGCGACGCGCGAGGGAAGGTTGTGCGCTTCGTCGAGGAGGAGCAGCGTGCGCGCGGGCGTGAAGCCCGGCTGGTCGAAGAAGAGCCCGCGATTGCGCGGCGCGAAGACGTAGTTGTAGTCGCCGATCCACACGTCGTTGAACCCGAGTGCGGCACGCGTGATTTCGTAGGGACAGATGCGGGCGTGCCGACCCGCGGCGCGCAACGTGTCGAGATCGCGCGCGTGTTGTTCGTCGACATAGAAACGCGCGAGTCCGCTGGCGGGCCAGCGCTCGGCGGCAGCGGCGAGGAAGGCGCACGCGTCGCGCGTGCAGTGGAAGATCGGGTTGACGCAGTGCTCGGATTTGTTGCGGACGTGCCAGGCCGCGACCGCCGTCGCGGTGGAGGCGGGAGGCGGAAGACGGGAGGCGGGAAGCGTGTGCTCGGCGGCGGATTCGTTTTCCTGCTTCGCTTCTCCGGCCTCGCGTCTCTCGTCAGGCAAGCGCTGCGTCATGCCCGCGAGCGTGCGCACGACCTGGAGCTGGCCGGTGGATTTGCTCGTGAGGTAGAGTGCGCGGTCGAAGTGGCCGGAGCGGAGCTGGCCGAGCGCGAACTCGAGCAGCACGCCGGTCTTGCCGAAACCGGTCGGCGCTTCGAAGAGCACGAGCGGATGACGCGCGAAAAGCGTCGTGAGCTCGGCGAGCGTCGTTTCCTGGCCGGGACGCGGCTGCGCGAACGCCGGACGGAAACGCAGGCCGCGCAATCGTTCGCGCGCGCGGAGGCGGAGATCGAGAAACTCGGCGACGCGTTCGAGCTGCGTGCGGAAAAGCGCTTCGTCCGCCGGCGTGAGCGCGATCGTCTGCGCGAGGCCGCTGTCGGTTTCGACGAAGACGAGTTCGGCGCGCGGCAGCCGGCGCGCGAGGGAAGGGGCGTGTATTTCGCGCGACTCTGCGGGGAGCGAGGCGGGATGGTTGCGCGCGAGCGCGGCGTAGGTGGCGAGCTGGATGAAATAGCCGGGGTAATCGCGGCGCAGTTCGGTTTCGTCGGCGGGGAGCGGGCGCGTGACGGATTTGATTTCGCGGAGCGTGATGCCGTCGGCGGCGCGGATGAGCTGATCGATGCGACCGGTGAGGGTGAACGTCCACCCGCGATGCACGATGCGGCCGGCGATCGGAATCTCGAAGGCGGCGGCCGCGGCGTGTTCGGTGACGGCGCGGGCACGCAGCTCGTTGTGCCAGTGCGTGCCGAGCTGCGCGCGCCAGACGCCGGCGCCGCCGCCGCCGATCGATTCGCGCGGTCCCAGCGAAAAATCGGCGAACTCGCCGGCGCTGAGCGCGACGGTGCGCGCATCGAGATCGAAGGTCATGGAAGAGCCCACGAAATACACGAAACCCACGAAATAAAAGGCGGCAGATCGGCGCTTGCGCGTGTTTCGGGCTTTGCGCGGTTAATCCAAAAGAATTTCCGTGTGGCCGCGGAGATATTCTTCGAGCCGACGCTGGAGGCGCGCGACGGCCGCGGGGGTGGCGGATTGCGCGGCGAGCGGCTGGTTGAGCAACGTGGCGACGTCAGCGCGGTCGGCGGCGGGCAGCGTGGGAAACCATTGCTGCTTGAGCGGGTAGCCTTCGTCGCGCGCGAAACGATAGAGGCTTTTGAAATAGACGATGTCGGGCCGCGCGCCGCTCGCGAAGGCCTCGAGAGCACCGCGCAGCAATGCGGCGACGGCGGCGCGGCTTTCCTCGTGCACGGGATTGCGCGCGATGAGCGCGGCGAGCGTGGAGGCGAGGCGCAACGCGTCGTAACTGCGGCCGATGCCGGTGGGGCGCGTCGTGACGCGCGCTTCTTTCACGAACCACGTGCGGCCCTGATTCGACGATTCGAGGAGCAGCGCGGCTTCGTCGAAGAGGTCGAGCGCGGTCGCGGTCGACGCGGATTTTTTCGCGATGCGCTGCAGGACGACGAGCGCGCCGTGCTCGTCGGAAAACGCGTGAAAGGTCTGGAACGCGTCCGCCGGCGGGCGCTTGAGGAGGATGAAGACGTCGGCCTGGAGACTTTGAGCCGGCACAGGAGAAGTTGGAAACAAGAAGGAAGAAGGATGAAAGCCGGCTCCTTCCTAATTTTTAATTCTGACTTCTTCCTTTTGCCGCGCTTCCTCCTTCTGCACGGGCCACGGCGGCACGACGGCGCCGCCGGAGAGAATCATCTTCATGCCGTCGCCGACGCTCATCTCGAGTTCGATGATTTCGTTGCGCGGCAGGATGAGGATGAAGCCGGCGGTGGGATTCGGCGTCGTGGGCACGAAGACCGTCCACGTGTCGGGTCCGACGGCTGACTGCGCTTCGCCGGCACTCTTGTTGGTGAGAAAGCCGAGCGTCCACACGCCCTTGCGCGGCCACTCGACGAGGACGACTTTGCTGAAGAGATTGCGATTCTGCGAACCGAAGGTGGCGACGATCTGCTTGACGGAGTTGTAGACCGCGCCGACGCCGGGGATGCTTTGCACGGCGCGCTCGCCGAGGCTGAGGAAGAATTTCCCGAGCACGTAGTGCGAGAGATAGCCGAAGCCGGTGACGAGCAGGAGCACGACGATCGTCGCGAGCAGGTCCCAGAAAAACGGCAGGCGCTGCAGCGACTGCGGCAGGTAGTCGGCGTAGAGCGGGCGGAACGTGCCGCCGAAAAATCCGATGATGATCGTGAACGCCCAGACCGTGACCCATAGCGGCGCGAGCAGCAGCGCGCCGGAAAGGAAGGCGTTGCGGAAACTGACGAAGCGGGACTTGGTCGCAGGCTGGTTCTCGGACGACATGGCAGCGGACGCGAAGGTTCGACCAAGGGAACGCGGACGCAACGCGATTTCAGCGCGCGCGCCTGCCGCTGTGCGAGCGGGAACGCGCAGGTGCGAGCGCGAAGCGCGGGACGGCGTCGTGCGCGCGAAGCAGCGACATCGCGCGCGCTTCAGCGCGGCGCATGCGGCGTTTCTTCGTCGGCTGGAGGTCGTCATAGCCGGCGAGGTGGAGCCAGCCGTGCACGACGTAGAGCGCGAGTTCGGCGCGGAACGCGGAAGAGTCGGCGCGGCGAGGTGCGCGTGCGGTTTCGAGCTGGCGCAGCGCGGCGTCGACGGAAACGCAGATTTCGCCGGCGGCGCCGAAGGCGGGATCGGCGGCGAAGGTGATCACGTCGGTGATCGAAGGATCGGCGAGAAAATCGCCGTGCAGCCGCGCGAGGGCGGCGTCGGTCAGAAAAACGAGCGAGAGCTCGCCGGGCGGCGGGCCGCCGCGGAATCTCGCGGCGTGCGCGTCGAGGAGATGGATCGCGCGGACGACGGCGGCGCGGTCGAGTCGCAGCCGCGGATGGCGGCTGGCGATCGAGACGGCGCGCGCGGAAGCTGACATCGCGGGCGCCGGTTCAGCCTTCGGCTTTGACGCCTTCCGGGCTCTCGGTCGGATACGCGACGCGCGAGTGCAGCATGTTGAGCAGCGTGAACTGAAAGCTGTTTTTCACGCGCGTGATTTCCTCGAGCGTGAGCGGCGCTTCGTCGAGCTGGCCCTCGGCGATGCGCTCGTTGACGACGCGGTTGATGAGCTCCTGGATCTGTTCGGGGCCGGAGTGGCGCAGCGAGCGCGAGGTGGCTTCGACGCCGTCGGCGAGCGAGATGATCGCGCTCTCCTTGAAATGCGGCTTCGGCCCGTCGTAGCGAAACGCGCCCTGCGGCACGATACCGGTGGGGAAGGGCGCGGCGGAGCCGTCCTTCGCGGGAAACGGCGCGCGCGACTGCTCGACGGCGCGCTGGTAGAAGAAGCGCACGAGCGTCGTGCCGTGATGCTGCTGGATGACGTCGAGCACGGCGCGCGGCAGATGGTGTTTCTGCGCGAGCTCCACGCCGTCGGCGACGTGCTGCTTGATGATGCGCGCCGACTCGGCGGGCGCGAGCGCGGCGTGGGGATCGACGCGGTTGCGCTGGTTTTCCCCGAAGAATTGCGGGTTGAGCGTCTTGCCGACGTCGTGGAAAAGCGCGCAGACGCGGGCGACGAGCGGGTTGGCGCCGATGGCGTTGGCGGCGTTTTCGGAAAGCTGCGCGACAACGAGCGAGTGGTGATATGTGCCGGGCGCCTCGAGCTGCATGCGGCGGAGCAGCGGGTGATTGTAGTCGGTGAGCTCGAGGAGCGTGATGTCCGTCGTGCGCTTGAAGAGCGACTCGAGCACGGGCAGGAGGCCGACGACGAGCACGCCCGTGAACACGCCGGCGCCGACGCCGGCGACCATCTGGCGCAGGATCGTCTCGAAGCTCGTCTGCTCGGCGATGCCGATGAGCGCCGCGAAAACGGCGACCGTGAGTCCGCCCATGCCGGCGGCGCGCACGAGCCGGCCGCGGCGGCGCGCATCGCGCCCGAAATAAATCGCCGCGAGCGACGCGAGAAACGTGAGCACGAGCAGGTCGAGCTTGTTGCCGTAGATGACGCCGGTGAAAATCGAGATGAACAGCGCCATGAAAATCCCGGAGCCGGCGTCGATCAGGATCGCGACGATCAGCGGCGCGAATGCGCTCGGCGCGACGTAGGGCAGCGTCGAGGCCCACGAACCGTCATGCGTGAAAAAATCCGCGCCGCCGAGCTGGTAGACGATGCGGACGAGCGCGAGATTCACGATGACGACGAGCGCGAGGAGGCCGCAGCGGACGTTGTTGCGCAGGGTTTCCGGATCTTCGATGCGAATGTAGATCAGCGACGCGAGGACCATCGCGAGCACGAGCAGCACGCGGCCGAAGAGGGTGAGTTCCTCGTGGAGATCGACGTCGCTGTGCTCGCGGAGATATTTCCGGTGTGCGAGGAACATCTCGTCCTGCTCGGGCGTCACGCGATCGCCGGCGTCGATGATCGTCTGGCCGCGGGCGACGCCGACGGTGACGGGCTTGACCATCTGCGCGGCGGCGTCGGCCTGCGTGTCGGTGGCCGCACGGTCGAAGATGAGATTCGGCGTGAGGCCGAAACGGAAGACGCGAAACAGCGCCTGCGTCGCGGGGCGCGAGATGTTGGCGGTGGCGAGGCTCACGCGCAGCAGGGTGAGCGCGTCCTCGAGCGGTTGCACCGAACGCTGCGCGACCGAGCCGTTGGGCCGCTCGACCTGGAAAACGACGGCACTGCCCGGCGTGAGGCGGCCGAGCGAAGAGTCGCTGATGCCCTCGGCGTAGAGATCGCGGAGGGTGGCGAGGCCGTTGTCGAAGATCGCGGCGCGCACTTCGGGCTCGATGGTGAGCAACGCGGCGATGTCGTCGGCGGTCGCCTGATACTGGCCGTGCGAGTTGAAGGTGTCGGCGATCGCGGCGAGCTCGGCGCGGCGGTTGGTGAGGATGGGAGCGTTGGGCGGATGGGCGGCTTCGAAGGCGGCGAGCTGCGTGCGCAGCATCTGGATCGCGGTCTCGAAGCGGCGGAGCGGTTCGCTGTTGAGCCGGTAGACGGGCGGCACGCGATCGCGCACGAGATCCTGCGCGGCGCGCGTTTTTTCCGCGCTCTCGTAGGAAAACGGCGCGAGCGCGGCGACGCGCGTGGTGGCGACCTGGCCGATCCGCACCGGCACATCGAGCGTGCTGATGCCGGCGGAGCTGATGAGCACGATGGCCACGACGGTGACGACGAAGATCGCCGCGGCCACGAGCCGGCTGCGCTCGAGAAACTCGCTCATCGCGGAACGCGTGGCCGAAGGCGGACGCGTGCCGTGGCGGCGGGCGTTGAGGCCGCCGACGAGGAGCTTGAGCTGGTTGCGGACGGACATCTCAGGATTGCGGAGCGTGGATCGCGGATTTCGGATCGTCCGCGAAGAGAAAACGGGAAGTCGCGAGGTTCATCGTTTTTCCTCGGCGCCGTTTTCGGGCGCGGCGGGGTTGCGGTAGGCGTCGTAGGCTTCGATGATTTTCGCGACGAGCGGATGGCGCACGACATCGGCGCCGCTGAAGGTGTGGAAATCGATGCCCGAGACATCGGCGAGGATGTGGCGCACTTCGAGCAGGCCGCTTTGCTTGGCGCGCGGCAGATCGATCTGCGTGATGTCGCCGGTGACGACCATGCGCGACTCCTCGCCGAGGCGCGTGAGAAACATCATCATCTGCTCGGGCGTGGTGTTCTGCGCCTCGTCGAGCACGATGAACGCCCGCGACAACGTGCGGCCGCGCATGTAGGCGAGCGGCGCGATCTCGATCACGCCTTTTTCGGTGAGGCGGGCGACATCCTCGGCGTCGAGCATGTCGTGGAGCGCGTCGTAGAGCGGGCGGAGGTAGGGGAGGATTTTTTCGCGCAGGTCGCCGGGCAGAAAACCGAGCGCTTCGCCGGCTTCGACCGCGGGCCGCGTGAGGATGACGCGCTCGACCTCGTTTTTGAGCAGCGCATTCACGGCGGCGGCCATGGCGAGATAGGTCTTGCCCGTGCCGGCCGGACCGATGCCGAACACGATCGGGTGCGCGAGCATCGATTGCAGGTAAAGTTTCTGGCCGAGCGTTTTCGGGACGATCGTCTTGCGGTTCGTCTGGATGACGAGCGGCTCCTCGAGCAGCGTCCGGAGCTGCGGGCCCTCGCCGCGCGCAAACGAATCGGCGATGCGGTGAAAATCCGGCGTGCGGATCGTCATGCCTTGCGCGCGCGCCTGGTCGAGGAAGCCGAAGAGCGATTCGGCGTTGGCGAGCGGCTCGGCCGGCGCGTCGATTTTCAGCCAGTCCTCGCGCGTCGTGAGCTTCACGCCGAGCGCGCGCTCCGCGTGCACGAGGTTTTCCTCGCGGCCGCCGTAGAGCGACGCGAGATGCCGCGGCGAGGGGAAATGGAGCGTTTTCGAAGGCACGGAAAAAGGAAGCCGGCGAAGGCCGAAAGGAATCGAAAAATTCAGCCCCGACGTGGCGCGGCTCTTCGTTTTCGGTTTCCGGTTTTCGGTTTCCGGTTTTTCAACTCGGCCGCGGCGGCGGAGAGCTTTTCCCACGTGGCGGCGAGCGATTGCGGGAGGATGCGCGTCTGGCCGATGACGGGCATGAAGTTGTTGTCGCCATTCCAGCGCGGGACGATGTGGCCGTGCAGGTGCGGGATGCTGCCGCCGGCAACCGCGGCGCCGAGATTGAAACCGATGTTGAAGCCCTCGGGATGCAGCGCGGAGCGGAGGAGTTCCTGCGCGAACACGATCGCTTCGAACAGATCCGCGCGCTCGACCGCCGAGAGCTGCGGCAAGTCGGTGACCTCGCGAAACGGCACGGCGAGCAGGTGGCCGGGATTGTAGGGAAAGCGATTCAGAATCAGATACGAGTGCGCGGTGCGATGAACGATCAACGCGGCCCGATCGTCGCCCATCGCCGGCAACTCGGTGAACGGGCGCTTCATCTCCGCCGGGTAGCGCGGCGCTTCGATGTATTCCATGCGCCAGTGCGGGTGGAGTTGCTGCATGGTCGTTGGCGGTGGTCGGCCGGGGAAAAAGGGACGGAGAAAAGTGTTTCAGGGCGGGAAAGTCAAAACCCCGCTTCGCCAAGCCGTGGCAAACGCGTGACGCGATGACGGCCGTGACACGGCGGCGATGGTGTTCGAGAATTCTCTTGCGACATGATATGACGAACGTCATGCAAATCAATCATGCGCTACCCGCCATCGCATAAACTCGCGACCCGCCGCCGCATCGTCGACGCCGCGAGCCAGGCATTTCGCGAGCAGGGTTTGGCGGAAACGGGCGTGGACGATGTCATGCGTCGCGCGGGCCTCACGCACGGCGGGTTCTACGCCCACTTCGAAGACAAGTCCGCGCTCGTCGCCGAAGCGTGCGCGGCGGCATTCGATGCCGGGGTGCCAAATCTGGAACGGATCGCGGCCGGGCGTTCGCCGGCCACGCGCGCCCGGCTGCTCATCGACAGCTACCTGGCGGCGCGACACCGCGACAATCGCGGCTCGGGCTGCTTTGTCGTCGCGGTCGGCGCCGACATGGTGCGACTCCGCGGCGCGGCGCGCTCGGGCTACGCACGCGGATTCGCGCAGCACCTGGAACGGCTTGCGACGGCGCTCCGCCTCGATCCCGATCCGCAGACGAACCGCGAGTGCGTCACGCACCTAATGAGCTCGCTCGTTGGCGCGCTGTTGTTCGCCCGCGCGATCGAGGATCGCGCGCAGAGCGACGCGATGCTCCACGCGATGCGCCGGCGGCTGCGCGCGGAGTTTTGCCGCGAGTGTTCGCACGGGGCGAGCAGATCGCGCACCGAACCGGTGCACGATTTCATGCGGGCATTTTGAACCGCGCCGTGAGCGAACTCGCAGCGGACATTTCACAGGCCGAAAATTTCATGGCCGTCGCGCCGCGACTTCGCGCAGAATTTCCGTCCGCTCGCTCTGAAATTTTTCTCCCATGCCCAACACCACCAAGCCCTCCGCGCGTCGCGTCGTGATCACCGGCGTCGGCGCCGTCACACCGTGCGGCAACACCGCCGCCGAAACCTGGGCCGCCCTTGTCGCCGGCCGCAGCGGCATCGGGCGCATCACGCGTTTCGACGCGACAAACTGCGCGGCGCAGATCGCGGGCGAAGTGCGCGATTTCGATCCGGCGCGGCCCTTGCGCGAGGCGTTGCGGCCGCGCGGACCGGACAGCGAACCGGTGATGCAGGCGCTCACGCAGAAGGACGTGAAAAAATTCGGCCGGTTCACGCATCTCGGCGTCGGCGCGGCGGCGGATGCCTACATCGACTCGGGGCTCGACGCGCATCGCGCGACGCTGCGCGCCGAACGCATGGGCGTGAACCTCGGCGTCGGCCTCGGCGGCCTGCCGGAAATGGAAGCGATGCACGACACGTGGAAGACGGGCGGCTTCCGAAAAATCTCGCCGTTCTTCATCATCCAGATCGCGCCCAACCTGCTCGCGGGCCAGGTGAGCCTGCTGCTCGATTTTCGCGGCGCCAACATGAGCGTCGCCTCCGCGTGCGCGACCAGCGGCCACGCGCTCGGCGAGGCGGCGGCGGCGATCGCGCGCGACGATGCGGACGTGATGCTCGCCGGCGGCGCGGAATCGACCGTGACGCCGCTGGCGATCGGCGCGTTTGCGCAGATGCGCGCGCTCTCGACGCGCAACGACGCGCCGGAAAAAGCGTCGCGGCCCTACGACAAGGATCGCGACGGCTTCGTGTTGTCGGAGGGCGCGGTGGTTTTCGTGCTCGAGGAACGCGAGCACGCGCTCCGGCGGGGTGCCAAAATCCATGCCGAGCTGCGCGGCTACGGCGCGTCGGCCGATGCGTATCATCTCTCTTCGCTCGCGCCCGGCGCGGAGGGCTCGGCCCGGGCGATGCGCGCGGCGCTGGCGCGCTCCGGGCTCGCGCCGACGGAAATCGATTACGTGTCGGCGCACGCGACCTCGACGCCCGGTGGCGACGGCGAGGAAGCGGCGGCGATCGCGAGCGTGTTCGCCGAAAACAAATCGTCGCTGCATGTGAGCGGCGTAAAGTCGATGACCGGCCACCTGCTCGGCGGCGCAGGCGCGATGGGCGTTTTCGCCGCGGTGCTCGCGATCCGCGACGGCATCGTGCCGCCGACGATCAACCTGGAAAACCTCGACCCCGCGTGCGCCGCGCTCGGCCTGAATTTCACGCCCAACACCGCCGTGAAAAAACCCGTGCGCGCCGCGCTCGCGAACAGCTTCGGCTTCGGCGGCACGAATGCGTCGATCGTCGTCGCGCGCGCGTAGCGCTCGTTCAGCGAACTCGCCAGGTGGCGTGGGCGAAGCGCTCGTGAGGGCAGAATCACGGGCGGGACGCGCGTGCCACGCGGATCGGCGCGATTTCGAGTTTTGACGCGGCGCGGGCCGGCGCGGAGCATCGGGGCGTGTTGCGCGAGATCCAAAACGTGAAGCAGGAGCCCGGGCCGGGCCGCCGGCACTGGTTCGAATCGGATGGGCTCGACCTCGTCGTCTGGCGCGATGCGCACGGCGCCGTGACCGGATTTCAGCTCTGCTACGATTTCGGCCGCGGCGAGCACGCGCTCACGTGGCGTCCGGCCGGCGGCTTTGCGCACGCGGCGGTCGATCAGGGCGACGATTGGGCGCCGGGCGCGAAGCAATCGCCGGTGCTCGTGCCCGACGGCGCGGTGCCGTGGCGGAGATTGAAGGCGTTGTTCGACGCGCGCAGTGCCGCGCTCGATGCGCCGTTGCGCCAGCTCGTGCACGACGCGCTCGCGGGAAACGCGGCGACCGAACCGTGAAATCCGCGCACGCGGCCGACGAAGCCCGCCCGGAAACGGCTCGCGTCCGAGGCGCGCGAGCGTTCGCTAGCGGCAAAATGTTTTCGCCCTGGAAAAAACTGAGCGCGGCGGTCTCGCCGGCGTTCGCGAGCGCACTCGTGCTCGGCGCGGGCTTTCTCGCGTTCGTGGCGTGGGATCAGGCGCACTGGTGGCGGATCAAGGAAGACTACTCCTTCGGCTGGCTCGTGCCGGTGTTCGTCGCGTTCGTCGTGCGCGATCGCTGGCCGCGGATTGTCGCGGCGGTCGCGCGCTGCGCGCAGGAAAACAGCCCGCGCGCCGCGGGATTTTCGAAATGGATTCTGCGGCTCGGCGTTGGCGCGATGCTCGCGGGCGGCGTGGCGATGTTTCTGCTTGGTTCGTTTTACCGCGCGGGCGCGGGCACTTCGCAACCGGGCACGCTCGCGATCACGCTGGGGGCGTGCGGGATTTTGCTGCCGCTGCTGTTCGTCAACGCGCCCGAGCCGCGGTCGACGGTGCGGAGCGGGCTGCTCGACGACGCGCGCGTGGCGCTCGCGAGTCTGTTCGTATTTCCGGTGCTGGTATGGCTCGTCTCGGCGCCGATGGTCTCGGCGGTCGAGACGCAGCTCAGTCTCCTGCTGCTGCGGCGCGTCGTGACGGTCGTGGCATTTGTCTTCGACCTGCTCGGGCTGCCGATCGAACAGCAGGGGAACGTGCTCGCGCTGCCGAACGGCAACGTCGGCGTCGAGGACGCGTGCTCGGGCATCCGCTCGCTGACCGGCTGCCTGTTCGCCGGCTCGTTTCTCGGCGCGGTGTTTCTCGATCGCGGGTGGAAAAAAATCGCGCTCGTCGTGGCCGCGATGCTGCTGGCGTTCGCGACGAATCTCGGCCGCAGTCTTTTTCTCACGGCGTGGGCGTATCGCTACGGCCCGCGCGCGATCGAGGGTCTGGTGCACGACGCCGCCGGCTACGCGGTGCTGGGTTTCACGGTTGTCGGGCTGCTCTGTCTCGTGCCGCTGCTGAATCTGAAGCTCGAGCGCGATCCCGTTTCCCGCAGCTGACGCAACGGCCAGCGCAGGCGCGTCTCGTTCGTGCCGGCGGTCGCCCGGCGGAAAAATGAACCGTGTGCGGTAACCGGACGCGGCGGGTATAGGTTGATAAGCCGATGCAGGATGACCTCGAGTTGCTCCGCCGCTTTGCCGAAGAAGGTTCGCAGGCCGCCTTCGCCGAGCTCGTGCGGCGGAAGGTGAATCTCGTTTACGCCGCGGCGCTGCGCCAGACGCGCGGCGACGGACATCTCGCGCAGGACGTGACGCAGGCCGTCTTTCTCGCGCTCGCGGGCCAGGCCGCGACGTTGACGCGCCACGCGCTGCTGACCGGCTGGCTTTTCACGACCACGCGGAATCTCGCGACCAAAGCCGTGCGCACCCACGTGCGCTGGCAGCGGCGCGAACTGGAGGCCAATCGCATGAGCACACAACCGCCGCCGCCCGAACCCGCCTGGGAAGAACTCCGCGCCGTGATCGACGACGCGATGCACGAGTTGCCGGAGAAGGATCGGGCGGCGCTTTTGCTCCGCTTCTTCGAGAACCGCTCGCTCGCCGAGGTCGGCGCGGCGGTCGGCGTCGCGGAAAACACCGCGCGCATGCGCGTGGAGCGCGCGCTGGAAAAATTGCGCGTGCGGCTCGCGGGCCGCGGAATCACGTCGACGGCGGCGGCACTGGGCGTCGCGCTCGCGGCGCAGCCGGTGGTCGCCGCGCCCGCGGGACTCGTGGCGGCGATCGCCGGTTCGTCCATCGCGGGGACGATGGCGGGCGGCGCGCTCGCGGGACTCGGATTTATGACGACAACCAAAGCGACAGTGGGCGTGGTGGTGCTGGCGGCCGTGGCGGGCTGGGGCGGATACGCGTGGCGCGACGGGCATCCGCCGGCGAGGGCGGTCGCGCTTTCGCCCAAGCCGGTCGCCAGCGCGACCGCGAGCGCGGACATGGCCGCGCTGAAGGAAGAGAATCGGCGTTTGCGCGACGAAAACGAACGGCTGCACGCCGCGTCGCCGAGCATCGACTCGCCGGCCGCGCCCGACCAGAAAAACGCCGACGGCCCGAGTGCGCTGCAGCGGCTGACCTGGCTGAACGACGCGCAAAAGAGCGGACTGCTCCAACTCGTGCGGGTGCCGTTCACCGTCGGGTTCGGCGAGCTGAGCCCGAAGTTCGCGGAGCTCTTCGCGCTCTCGCCGACCGAAACGGACGCGATGCAGCAGGCCTTGGACAAGGCGCACGCGCGGATCGACAGCCTCGTGCTCGCCAACGCGACCACGCGCACGCTGCCCGACGGAAAAATCGTGATCGACGTGAAACCCTTCGAGGGCGGCGGCGCGGTTTACGACGAGATGATGGACGCGTTTGCCTCGGTGCTGGGCAAGGATCGGAATGGAATTTTTCTCCAGCTCGTCGGCAGCCGCGGCCAGTTGGATGGCGAATTCAACCAGTTCGGCGGAGAACAGCGCACCGTGACGGTGACTGCGACCGAGAAGGACGGCGAGCGAGCCTACGACCTGGTCGAGCAACGCAAATACGCCGGCCCCGCGGCCAATCAGCCCCCCAACGGCCAGGCGTCCGCGCCTGGCGGCGTGCGAATGGCTTATACTCCGAGCCGCACGTCCACTGCGTCGGGCATCACGCAAGACGTCCTGATGAAGCAACTCGGCCCGCTGGCGAAGCTGCTGCCGAAGCCGTGAGCGAGCCGCGTGGCGGGCGGATATTCGCGCAGCGGGCGTGGCGCCGCCGCGCGAGGCAAACTCACTTGGCGGTGAACGTGAACGTCGTCTGCATGTGGCAGCGCACGGGCACGCCGGCGCGGAGGCCAGGTTTGAATTTCCACTGCTTCACGCAGTCGATCGCGGCGGCGGTGAAGAGTTCGTTCGTCTGTTCCACCGCGGTGGCGACTTGCACGGAGCCGTCGGTCTCGACGAAGAAGTCCACGTGGATTTCGGCGGAAAGTTTTTTCGCCGCGAGCGCCGGCGGGTAGAGCGCTTTCGTGCGGCTGAGCTCGACGGGCGGCGTGAAATCGGCGGCCGCGGTTTTCGTCGCGGCGGAACCGGGCGGCGGCGCGGTGCCCGTGCCGGCTTCGACCGGCGCGGTGGCGAAACGGAAGGCGCGCGCCGGGTCGAGCTGCCTGCGCGCGAGCGCGGCGATCTCCTCGCGCGTGATCGCGGCGATGTCGGCGGCGCGATCGCGGACGGCGGCGATGCGCTCCGGCCGCTGCTGCGCGTCGCTCAGCACGGTGATGCCCCAGTAGCTGTTGGTGCGCAGACTGTCGGTCATCTCGCGCAGGAAAGGTTGTTTCGCGCGGTTGAATTCGTCCTCGGTCGGGCCCTTGTCGTGCAGCGCGGCGATCTCGCGGCGGAGGAGTTGCACCGCCTGCTTGGCGTGCGCGGGCTGGAGTTCGGCGGTGAAGGCAAAGCAGTCCGCGTCGTTGAATCCGTTGGTGTGTTCGAATTGCGCGGTCGGGCCGTAGGTCGCACCGAGCTCCTCGCGCAACCGCACGCGCAGCCGGTCGGCGAGGATGGAGGCGAGAAGGTGCGAGCGGCGATCTTCGTGCACGTCGTTCACGCTCGGCACGGGCCAGAACCACGACACCGCGATCTGTTTCAACGCCGGCGGAATGCCGTAGATCCTGTAGTCCGGCCACACCGGCGCGACGACGACCGGCACCGCGGGCGCGGCGGTCGCGCGCGCCTCGCGCGGCGGGAGCGCGCCGAGCGTGGCGGCGACGGCGGCTTCGGCGCCCTCCCAGGCGACGTCGCCGACGATGCTGAGCTCGATCGGGCCGTGCTTGAACTGCGGGTCGAGCCACGCGGTGACTTCGCCGATGTCGCGCGCGTAAAGCTCATCGTAGCCCGGAATCCCGAAGCGCCCGTCGCCGCTGAAAATCTCGCGGAAGGCCTGCATCGAGATCGGCCCGCTGGGCGACGCGGCGAGCGAGGCATACATGGAATTGAAGCGCGCGTGCACCTCGCGCATCGTCTCGGGGCGGAAGCTCGCGTCGGTGAGAAACGCGGCGATCACCTGGCAGGCGAGCGGCAGGTCGCGCTTCGCGGCGCGCGCGGAAAAAACGCACGCGTCCGCCTCGACGTGAAAACCGACCGAGATCGCGTGACTCGAGAGGATTTCGGTCAGCTCCTGCGTCGTGTGGCGCCCGAGTCCGCCGGTGACCAGCGCCGCGTCGGCGAGCAGGTCGAGGCCGGGCCGGCTCTTGAGTTGCGAGAGCTTGCCGTCGCCGACGCGCACGTGGATGTCGACGATGTCGGCCTCGAAGGTCGTCGCCTTGAAATTCAGCCGCACGCCGTTCGCAAACTCGCTCAGGCGCAGGTCGAGATCGGCAATCTGGTTCTCGCGCACGAGCCGGCCGGGCGGCCCGAAATCGCCATACGCGAAAGGAGGCGCGACCGTTTCGGCCGGCGCGGTGACGACGGCGGCCCGGCTCTCGTTCATCGTCGCGGCGATCTGCTCGCGCGTGATCGAAAACGCCGGGTTCGCCGACACGAAAACGCTCGGCGCCCTCGTCGACCACACGTCGCGAAACGCCTGCAGGCAGTCGGCCGGCGTCGCGGCGGCGAGATCGGGCGCGAGGTCGCGCTGCAATTCCGCGGGCGTGGGAAAGGCGGCGCCGTAGAGGAGCGAGCCGGCGATCTGCTGCGCGAGCCAGCTCGACGGTCGCGTGGCCGCGACGCGCACGGACTCTTCGTAAGCGGTGGCAAAGCGCGCGCGGGCTTCGGTGAGTTCGCGCGCGGTGAAGCCGAATTCGAAGGCGCGGCGGTGTTCCTGCTCCAGCGCCATCGCCGCGCCGCGCCAGTCGCTGATGCGGCCGTTGAGCGCGATGGTCGCGAGCTGCCACTGGCGCGGGCCGCCGCCGAGCGTGGCTTGCGGCGCGACGAAGGACGCGTCGGTTTTTTCCGCGAGGCGTTGCAGCCGCGCGTGCAGCATCGCGAAGGCGAGCGCTTCGTGCAGGCCGCGCACGCGCCGCGTGTGCGTGTCGGGCGGGCGCTCCTCGAAACGCGGATGCTCCAACGCGAGGCTGACGCCGATCACGCCGGGATCGGAAAACACCGCGACGCTCGGCGGCGCGGCTTCGCGCGTGATCAGGTCCGGCGGCTCGGGCCGCGCGGGCGCGCGCGCGACGAGCGTCGCGAATTGCTCCGTGATCATTTTTTCGACCTGCGCGGGGTCGACGGTGCCGACGACGATCACGGCCATCCTTTCGGGGCGATACCACGCGTTATAAAAGGCGAAGAACTGCGCCTGCGTGAAGCGGCGGATGGCCTCGGCCTCGCCGATCGTTTTGCGCCGCACGTCGCGCGCGCGAGGCCAGAGGAAGGCGACGTTGACGTCGGCGGCGCGGCTCTCGGGCGTGTCGCGCGTCGCCATCTCGCTCAAGACGACGCCGCGTTCGCGCTCGATGAGTTTCGGCTCGAAGGTGATGCCGTCGGCGTATTCGCGGAAGGCGCGGAGGCCTTCGCGCAGGGTCGCGGCGGCGGCATCGGGCAGCTCGAGGTGATAGATCGTGTGATCGAGGGTGGTGAACGCGGTGTTGTCGGGCCCGAAGCTGAGGCCGAGCCGCTGGAAGGCCGTGGTCATCGCGCCGTCGGGAAACGTGCGGGTGCCGCGAAAGGCCATGTGCTCGATGAAGTGCGCGAGGCCGCGCTCGTCGTCGGCTTCCTGCAGCGAGCCGGCGGCGACGAGAAAGCGGAGCGAGACATGATCCTTCGGCTCCGCGTTCGGCAGGATCGCGTAGCGCAGGCCGTTGGGCAGCGTGCCGAGGCGCAGCGCGGGATCGTTCGGCAGGTCGCTCGCGACTTCCGGCCATGGCGAAGGGCGGGCGGCGGAAATCGCGGCCGGTTCCGCTGCTTCCGCCGCGAGCGGCGCGAAGGCGAGGATCGACGCCGCGATGAGACCAAACCGAAGCATACGCGGGAAAACTGTCGAAGCTCGCGCGCGGATGGCAAGTGGCGAGCGCAGCGGGCGGGAGCGGGCGGCTATTTTTTCGCCGGCTTGCCCGGCGTATCGGGGCTGAGGATCACGGCGGTGACGCGTGCGGGGTTGAACGTCTGCGCGGCGGCGTTGACGTCCTCGAGCGTGATCTCGTCGTAGATTTTTTCGTGGCGCCGCGCTTCCTCGAGGACGGCGGGGCGCGTCTGCGCGGTGGCGGCAACGTCGAGCCACCAGCCGTTGTTGCGCAGGTCGGCGGAGTGGTGGGCGCGCGCGGGTTCGCGGAGCCGCTCGAACTCGGCGGGCGTGGCGCCTTTCTGCGCGAGCAGCGCGGCGTAGCGGATGCTGCCTTCGGTGAATTGCTGCGCGCGCGGCGGATCGAAGGTGTTGACGAGCGCGACGAACGCGAAATCGCGCTGGAGAAAATCGCGGTGCAGGTGCGCCTCGGGCGAGTAGGTGGCGCCGAGCACCTCGCGCAGCGCGAGCAGCATGCGGTCGCGCAGGATGTCGGTGGCGAGGCTGAGCGCGGCGTTGTGCGCGGGATCGTCGGGCAGCGTGACGGGCCAGAGCACGCACGACATCGTGGTGCTCGCGGGGATGTCGGCCTTGTCGGCGGAGCGCGTGGGCTTGGTCGGACTCGCGAGCGGCGAGCCGAAGCCGGGCTCGGGGCGGCGCCGGCGGAGCGTGGCGACGGTCGCGGCGGCGGCATCGATCGCGGCGTCGGGCGCGAGGTCGCCGACGAGGCCGATTTCGAGCGGGCCGTTGAGGACGTGGTCGCGCAGCCACGCGGACGTTTCGTCGAAGGAATTCTCGTTGCCGAAGGACTGCGCCGGCAACATCCACACGCGCGAGTCCCGGCCGGTGTAGAGATAGAGCGCGTCCATGAGCGCGTAAGGGCCGGGGCTCAGCGTGAGGCTGTGCTGCTTGCCGCCGTAGTAGGAGAGCGCGATGCGATAGTGATCGACGTCCAGATCGAGGTCCGAGAGCAGCGCGGTGACGAATTGCAGCGCGAACGGCAGCTCGGTGCTCGGGCCGCCGATGGTGAGCGCGGGCGTGCCCTGGTTGACGCCGAACTGCGGGCTGATGCCGTGGAGCTTGATGAGGCGCGTGAGCTCGGTCTCCTTGTGGCGGCGGAGATTGCTGTGGAGCAGGAGCTGGCCGGCGAGCTCGGCAATGCCGCCGCGATCGGCCGGCACGTGCGCGAGGTTGAGCGGGAAAACGATCCGCAACCGAAAGCGCTCGGGCTCGAAGTCCGTCGGCCGCACGTTGAGCTGCACGCCGTTCGCGAACGACACGAGCGTGAGATCGAGGTCGTCGAGGTGCTCGCGTTTCGCGACGGCGCCCGGCGCGCCGAAGTTGTCGTAGCGGAAGTGCAGATCCTCGGCGACGGCCGTGACTTTTTTCAGCGGGCGCGCGGCGCTTTTCGTGTAGGCGGCGAGCAGGCGGTCGGGCTTGATCTCGTGGTCGGGCGCGACGGTGAGGATCAGGTGCAGCGAGTCGGAGGGAAAAATTTCCGGCAGCGCGGCGTTGACCTCGGCGGCGGTGAGGCCCTGCAGTGCGCGGGTGGCTTCGGCGACGTCGGTTTCCGGCGTCTGCCAGGTGCGGTCGTTGGCGACGAAGCGCACGAGCTCCTCGACGACGCGGGTCGCGGGCTCGCCGGCGAAGGTGGAAACGCGGTTGCGCAACGCCGTGAGCTGGCCGGCGACGGCTTCATCGATTTCGGCCTGCGTGAAACCGGAAGTCGTCGCGCGGCGCAGCTCGGTCTCGAGAATTTCCACGGCGTCCGACCAGCTCGACGGTGCGCAGGAGAGGCCGAGCGCGTGCTGCACGAGCAACGGCGCGACCGGCGAGGCCTCGTAGCTCGCGTGCGACCCGACGAAGAGGGTGATGTCTTTGCGTTCGCAGCGTTCGCGCAGGCGGCGGGCGAGCGCGGCGTTGGCCATGCGTTGCACGAGCTCGTGGCGATGGCCCTCGATCGAGTCGGGCGGGCGCGGCGTGTTCGCGATCAACTCGATCGCGGTGCCTTTCGCCGTCGGCAAAACGACGACGTCGGGCCGCACGCCTTTGACCGCCGGCGGCTCCGGCGCGGGCGCGGCCGGCGTGAGGCTCGCGGGGGCGGCGATCGGTGCGAAGACGGCGGAAATCTTTTCGACTGCCTCGGCCGGGTCGACCGGGCCGGAGACGACGACGGTCATCCGGTCGGGCGCGTAGTTGCGCTGGTAGAACGCACGAAGCTGCTCCGCAGTCGCGCGGGCGAGCAGCGTTTCGTCGCCGGCGGGATCGCGATCGGGCAGCGGCGTGCCGGCGTAAAGCGCCTGCAGGAGGAGCACGGAGTTGCGCCGCGCGGCGCTGTCGCGCGCGTGGAGTTCGCTGATGACGACGCGGGACTCGCGCGCGACGGCTTCGGGCTCGAAGAGGAGCCCGTCGGCGTAGTCGCGGAAAACGAGGAGCGCGTTGGTGAGCTGGTCGGCTTTTTCGCGCGGCAGGTCGAGCAGGTAGGTCGTGTGCGTGTAGCCGGTGCTGGCGTTGAGATCGGCGCCGAACGCGAGGCCGAGGCCCTGGAAAAAATACCGGATGCTGCCGGCCGGAAAAGTCCGTGTGCCCTGAAACGCCATGTGCTCGATGAAGTGCGCGAAGCCGCGCTCGTCGTCGTGCTCGTCGAGCGAGCCGGCGTGCACGACGAGGCGCAGGCCGATGTCGCCTTTCGGCGAGGCGTGCGGCAGCACGACGTAGTGGAGGCCGTTCGGGAGCGTGCCGCGGCGCAGCGGCGGGGCCGGCGCATTCGCGTCGGGCGCCTGGGCGGTGGCGCGCGCGAGGAGTCCGAGGCAGACGACCAGCGCAAGCAGGGTGGGGCGGCAGCGGGGCATGGCGCGTGACGATGAAACCTGGCGGCAGCGCAGGCAAGTTCGGGCCGTGTGCTAAAAAAGCCGGTCTCGAAAAATTGGCGAGACGGCGTGAGCGTTCGTGCCTGCGATTCGGCCGGAGACCGGCAAGATGCCCGCGCCACGCCCACGGTCGCCGGAGCTCGGTTTCGCCGTTGGCAGCGGCCGTCCTGCGGGTGACAATCGCGTGACGGCGTGCAATCGGCTCGTCTGCTTGCGGATGCTGTCCAAGTTCGCCTTCGTTTCCACCATGCCCGTCACTCGAACGAAACGCCAGCCGCGCCCCGCGAACGCGGCCCAGCCTCCGCCGGGGAACGGCGGCACCGGCGGCAAGTCGGCCTATGCGAACCGCGAACAAAGCTGGCTGGCGTTCAACCGCCGCGTGCTCGAGCAGGCGCGCAATCCGCAGAATCCGCTCCTCGAGCGCGTGAAGTTTCTCGCGATCGTCAGCTCGAATCTCGACGAGTTCTTCGAGATCCGCGTCGCGGGCCTGATGCAGCAGGCCGACTCGGGCGCGGTGGGTCTGAGCATCGACGGACTCACGCCGCGCGAGCAGCTCCGACGCGTTTACGACGCGGTCAACGTCCTCGTCGCCGACCAATACCGCTGCTGGCATGGCGAGCTCGTGCCGTTGCTCGCGAAGCAGGGGATCGTTTTTCGCACGCTGTCGGAATTCGATGCGGCGGAGCAGGCGTGGCTGCGCAACTATTTCGAGACGCAGGTGCTGCCGGTGCTCACGCCGCTCGCCGTCGACCAGGCGCATCCATTTCCGCTGCTCGGCAACAAGACGCTCAACGTCCTCGTCGCGCTCAGCGATCCCGAGAAGCCCGGCGAGGAGAAACTCATGGTGATCCTGCCCGTGCCGCGCAGCCTGCCTCGCATCGTGCAGATCGGCGCGGCGGGCGAGCGGCCCGCGCGCTACGTGTTTCTCAGCGAGATCATCAAGCTCTGCGCCGGCACGCTGTTCCCCGGCTACCGCGTCGACGGCGCGCACTCGTTTCGCGTCACGCGCAACAGCGACCTCTACATCGACGAGGAGGAGGCGGAAAACCTGCTGAAAAAAATCGAGGAGGAGCTGCGCAATCTCCGGCGCGGTGCGGCGGTGCGGCTGGAGATCGAGGACGGCGTCGAGCCGGAATTCTGCTCGCAGCTCTGCGGCCACCTGCTGCTCGAGCCGGCCAACGCGTTCAAGCTGCGCGCGCCGCTCAATCTCCTCCGCCTGATGAGCCTCTACGAAATGGTCGACCGGCCGGACCTGAAGTTCCCGCCGTTCGTGCCCGCCGAGCGGCCCGCCGCGCTCGTGCACAAGAACATCTTCGATGTCGTCCGCGAACGCGACCTGCTGCTGCACCATCCCTACGATTCGTTTTTGCCGGTGGTGGAGCTGATCGAGCAGGCGGCGCGCGATCCGGAGGTGCTCGCGATCAAGCAGACGCTCTACCGCACGAGCGGCGATTCGCCGTTTGTGCGCGCGCTGATCGAGGCGTCGGTCGCCGGCAAGCAGGTTACTGCGCTGGTCGAGCTGATGGCGCGCTTCGACGAGGCGAACAACATCAAGTGGGCGCGCGAGCTCGAGGAGGCGGGCGTGCACGTGGTCTACGGCGTCGTCGGCCACAAGACGCACTGCAAGTGCAGCCTGATCATCCGCCGCGAAGGCGCCGAGCTGCGCCGCTACGTGCACCTCGGCACGGGCAACTACAATCCCCGCACCGCGCGGCTCTACACCGATTTCAGTTTGTTCACCGTGCGGCCCGACATCACCAGCGAAGTCGCGCAGCTCTTCAACACGCTGACCGGCCTCGGCCGCACGCCGGAGTTCAAGCACCTGCTGGTCGCGCCGTTCAACCTGCACGGCCGCATCCAGGAACTGATCGCCGCCGAGACCGCGCATGCGAAAGCCGGCCGGCCGGCGCGGATCATCGCGAAGATGAACAAGCTCGTCGACCCCGCGACGATCGACAACCTCTACGCCGCGTCGCAGGCCGGCGTGAAGATCGACCTCATCGTCCGCGCGACGTGCTGCCTCATCCCCGGAAAAAAAGGCCTCAGCGAAAACATCCGGCTGCGCAACATCATCGGCCGTTTCCTCGAGCACGCGCGCGTCTTCTATTTTGAAAACGGCGGCCAGCCGCTGGTGTTCTGCGGCAGCGCCGACTGGATGCCGCGGAATTTTTTCCGCCGCGTCGAAGCGTTGTTCCCGATCGAGGATCCCGAGCTGCGCCGCCGGCTCGTGCACGACGGGCTCGAGATCGAGCTGCGCGACAACGAGGACGCCCGCGAGCTGCAGCCCGACGGCGCCTACCTGCCGCCGCCGCGCGCGCCGGGCGATGAAGTCTTCCGGGCGCAGAAATATTTCATGGCGGCGAGCGCGATTCGCGGCGCCGAGGCCGGCGCCGTCGCGGTGCCGGTCACCGCACCGCCGGCATGAACGGCCGGGTGATCGCCGTGGGCGACATCCACGGCTGCGCCGACGAATTCGAGGCGCTGCTCGCGAAGCTCGCGCTCACGCGCCACGACCGGCTCATCCTGCTCGGCGATCTCGTCAACCGCGGCCCGGAGAGCTCGCGCGTGATCGCGCTCGCGCGCCAGCACGCGCATCGCTCGCTGCTCGGCAACCACGAGCTGCGGTTGCTGAACTACCGTCGCACCGGCGATCCCTCGCACCTGAAGAAATCCGATTACGACACGCTGCGCCAGCTCAGTGCGAAGGACTGGGCGTATCTCGACGCGATGCCGCTGACGTTTGCGGTGCCGGAGCTCGGCACGGTGCTCGTGCACGGCGGCTTCATGCCCGGCCGGCCGTGGCGCGGGCAGCCGGCGCGCGTGGTCACGCGCATCCAGGTCGTCGGGCCCGATGGCGAGCCGCACAAGCGCTCGGATTTTCCCGACGCGCCGCACTGGTCGGAATTATGGCGCGGGCCGCCGTTCGTGATTTACGGCCACACGCCGCGGCCCGAGCCGGCGCAAACGAAATGGTCGCTCGGCATCGACACCTCCTGCGTGCTCGGCGGCACGCTCACCGCGTGCGTCCTGCCGGGGCGCGAGCTCGTGCAGGTGGCGGCGCGCGAAAAATATTTCGCCGCATAGCACGTTTGGAAAATGGGCCTGGAGAGGCAGGGCGGCTTGTTCTTAAGCCGCCGATTGAAAGTCTCCGAAGATCCTGAGCGGCGCGTTAAGGATAACGCGCCCTGCCTTTTTTAACGCGCACGCCGCGCCCGACCTTCAGGTCGACGCTGCGCCATTTTCGCGCGGTGCGGTGCTGACATCGGTCGGCGCGACGGCGGGAGATTCCGCGGGCGCGTCGGGGATGATCGCGATGCGTTCTTCCTCGGGCGCGGCGATGACTTCGCGGTTGGCCGGAAGGCCCGTCGCCGCGCCGGCGTTCGGGGTCTTCGCTTTCGCCGCCGCCCGACGCGGCTGCTTCGGCGCAGCGTTGCGAGGGCGCAGCTTGGTGGTGGCGGCGCGTCGGCGCTTTGCGGCGGTCTGGGCTGCGGCGCGCAACGCCTTGCGCAGCGCCTTCGCGCGCTTGCGGGTTTCCTTCGCCGCGCGCTTCGCCTCCTTGTAGGCTTTGCGCACGTGCTTGAATTCGGTTTTCGCCGCGCGCGCGCGACTGCGCGCCGCATCGGCGACTTTTTGCGCCGCGGCGAGTTCGCCTTCGAGCTTCGTCACTTCCGCGGAAACGGCGCCGCGACCGCTGGAACTTGGGGTTTTCATGGCTGGAAAAGGGACGCGCGCGCGGGCGGTTACATCGACGTTACGACACGGACGCCGCCCGCGTGCAACGATCCAAATGTTACAAATTGCCCGGCCGGCGGGTGGCGCCGGCTGCGCGGGGCGGCGGCGGCACGCTCTTGCGCCCGGCGGCGGCGAGGTTCTCCTTGTCGCCATGCCGCGCCTGCGCCTCGTCACGTTCAACATCGCGCATGGCCGCGGGCTCACGCCGATCCAGGGGCTGACCTCGCAACGCAAACTGCGCCTGAACCTCCGCCGGATCGCCACGCTGCTCGAGCGACTGAAGCCGGACGTCGTGGCGCTCCAGGAAATCGACGAGCGCTCGCGCTGGGCGGGCAACTTCGACCACCTCGATTACCTGCGCGTGCACACGCGGTTTCCGCACACGGCCTTCGGGATCAACAACCGCCGCACCGGCCTGCTCAACCTCAGCTACGGCAACGCGCTGCTCTCGCAGCATCCGATACGCGCGGCGGAGACGGTCGTGTTCGGCCAGCGGCGGCTCGGCGAAAAAGGTTTTCTCTATGCGGAGCTCGACGTTGGCGGCGAGTGCGTGCCGGTCGTCAACCTGCACCTGCACTTCAGCTCGCGTGCGCAGCGGCTGCGGCAACTCGAGCGGCTGCTCACGTGGCTGCGCGAAAAACACCGGTTGCATCGCAGCGCGTGGAAAATTCCGCCCATCATCTGCGGCGACTTCAACAACCCGAACACGCGCGACGATGCGACCGCGTCGCTGCTCAGCCATCTTTCCGACTACTGCGACTACGCGCTGCACCCGGCCGCGGGCCTGACGTTTCCCTCGCCGCTGCCGAGCCGTGCGCTGGATTTTATTTTTCTGCCCGCGGGCTGCAGGAACGTCCGGTGCGAGATCGTGCGCTCGATCCTGTCGGATCATCTGCCGGTCGTGGTGGAGTTCGAATTGTAGGCCGCGCGAGGCGACGCTGTGGGATTGGCGGCCGCGCCGTGCGGACCCAAACAGTCGCGGCGCAAAGTCGCTCGCACAGTTTCGATTCGAGCGCGGAAATTTTGGTGTCTTTTTGCGGACGTTTGTGGCGAGATTGCCGGCTCCATGTCCCGCCTCGCCGCCACGTTTGCCCGCGCCCAAGCGCAAAATCGCGCCGCGTTCGTCGCATATGTCTGCGCGGGCGATCCGGATTTCGACACGTCGCTCGCCGTCTGCCGCGCGCTGCTCGCGAGCGGTGTCGACATCCTCGAGCTCGGCGTGCCGTTTTCCGATCCGCTCGCCGACGGGCTCACGAACCAGCTCGCCGCGCAACGCGCGCTCGAGAGCGGGATGACGGCGGCGCGCGTGTTTGAACTGGTGCGCCGCATCCGCGAATTCAGCGCGGCGCCGATCGTCTTCTACACGTATTACAACCTCGTTTTCTCCAACGGCGTCGACGCCTACGTGCGCGCCGCGAAGACCGCGGGCGTCGATGCGATCCTCACGCTCGACCTGCCGCCCGAGGAGGCGGGCGAGGTGACGACCGCTTGCCGCACGCACGGCGTCGAGACCGTCTTCATCATCGCGCCGACGACGCCCGACGCACGCATCGGCCGGATCGCGGCGGCGACGACGGGTTTCATTTATTACGTGTCGCGCGAAGGCGTCACCGGCGTGCGCGATCAGGTCGCGGGCAATCTCGCGGAGTCCGTCGCGCGCATCCGCGCGCAGACGAAGCTGCCGATGGTCGTCGGCTTCGGCATCGGCTCGCGCGCGCAGGTCGCGCAGGTCGCAGCGCTGGCGGATGGCGTCGTCGTCGGCAGCGCGCTCGTGAATTGCATCCGCGAAAATCTCGCCGACCGCGCGAAGATTCCCGCGGCGATCGCGGCGCGCGCCGCGGATTTGTCCGCGGGCGTGAAACGGTGAGTTTCCTGGGTAGGGCGTCAGTCTCGCTGACGCCGGTTTCGATTTGGCTGGCGCCGCGCGCGGGAAAACGGCGTCGGCAAGACCGACGCCCTGCGAAATTCAAGTCGCTGCAGTCATGAAGTAACGTCGGCGAGCTCGGGTCGGAGGCCGCAGGTCGCACTGCGTAGAAATTCAACTTGCCGCGCGCGAGTCGGCGGCGTGCTGTGGGCCGCACATGGTCCGAAAAGTCCTGCTCATCGACGACGATCGGCTGCAGTTCCGCATCACGCAGGCGCATCTTCAGAGTTTTCAGTTCGACCGCTACGAGCTCGATTGGGCGGCGACGTATGAGGACGGCCTCGAAAAACTGCTCCACGGCACGCACGCCGCCTGCCTGCTCGACTATCAGCTCGGCGAACGCAACGGCCTGCAGTTGATCCGCGAGGCCGTCGCGCGCGGCTGTCGCACGCCGATCGTGTTTCTCACGTCGGAGACGGCGCAGGGCGTCGACCTCGACGCGATGAACGCCGGCGCGCTCGACTACCTGATCAAGGGCGAGATCACGCCGCGGATGATCGAACGCTCGCTGCGTTACGCGATGAAGCTCGGCGAGACGCTCGATGTGCTGCGCCGGCTGGCGACGCGCGACGAACTCACGGGCCTGCTGAACCGCCGCGAGTTCGAGCGCATCCTCACGGAGGAGGACGAGCGTGCGCAGCGTTTCGGGACGGCACTCGCGCTCGTCATGATCGACATCGACCACTTCAAGCGCGTGAACGACACGCACGGCCATTCGGCCGGCGATGCCGTGCTCCGCGAAGTCGCGCGCCGGATCGAAGCCGAGGTGCGCACGGTCGATCGCGTGGTGCGTTTCGGCGGCGAGGAGTTGGTGGTGGTGCTCGTCAATGCCGACCGCGCCGCGGCGCTCGAAGTCGCGCAGCGGTTGTGCGTCGCCGTCGAGCTCGAGCCGATCGCAGCAAACGAGACCGTCGCACTCGACATCACGGTGAGTGCCGGCTCCGCCTCGATGCCCGAGGATGCCAGCTCTGCGCTCACGCTCCTCAACGCCTCCGACAAAGCCCTCTACGCCGCCAAAGCGCGCGGCCGCAACCAAGCGGTGGCGTTTCACGAAATCTGACGGCGTGATTCAGTGGGACGCGCGACTCGCGGAGTTTCCGCGCGGCGCGATGATGCGAGGCGAGAAGGACGCACGCGGAATTCCTGTGCGGAGTTGCAGCGGCGTTTTGTCGGGAAGTCCGCGGGCTATTCTTAGTCAGCCTACTTGGATTTTAGTATGACGCCAAGCCATGACAACGCTTTCTGGTTTAGTCGCACCGCAAGTTGATAAGTTAAAAGACTGATCGACTCAACGTAGTCGACCGCGCTCTTCAGCGCGAGGGATTGTGGTGAGAGAAGGCCTTCGTCCGCTGCTTACACCAGTGCCGCCTCGGCGGGTTGGCGGGTGGGGCGGTTGGCGGCGTGGGCGAGTTGGGCGTCGCGGGTCATGAGTTTGAACATGTCGGGGATCGCGGTGACGCTGGCCGGGACGTCGGTGTGATTCGTGAGCAGCGAGGCGTAGCTGTGCGGGGCGTCGGGGTGATAGCCGTGCATCGCGCGGATCGGGCGCTCGCCCATGTCGCTCGGGACGATGAGCGTGCCTTCGTCGACGAGGTAGATGAGTTCGCCGAAATGGCGGTCGGGAAAGAGCGTGCCGAGGTCGGCGAGCTCGGAGTCGCTGAGGATTTCGCCCTCGGGCGTTTCCTCGAGGCATTCCGTGATTTCGCGGCGCGCGGCGTCGTTGAAGAACCAGAAGCGGGCCATCGTCGAATCGAAGACGGCGGCGTAGTCCTCGCCGAAGCGCAGGCCGAGGGCGTCGATCTTCGCGCGCAGGTCGAGATGGCGGTCGCAGTTCGCCATGCCGTGGTCGCTGAAAATGTAGAGCCGCACCTCCTCGTAGTGCTCGCGCGCGCCGGCGAGCAGGCGCTGGAGCGATTTCTCGTAAGCGCGGAGACGGGCGGGGATGTCGGCCACGTCGTTGCCGACGCGGTGCAGCAGGCCGTCAAGCTCCGGCCAATACAGAAACGCGAAGTCGATTTTCTCCTGCGAAATGTCGTGCAGCAGCGCGTCGAGGTTGCCGGCTTCGCCGCGCGCGGGGGCGGAGACGTGATAGGGAATTTTTTTCTCTTCGAGAAAATCGAAGATGTTCGGTCCCTGGTTCATGCCGCCGGGCTGGAGCGGATTTTTCTTCTCCGTGAAGTCGAAGAGGTGGACGTGACGGAACGGAATGTTGTAGAGGTCGAAGTAGCCGCGGAACTTGAGCTGCCATTTCACGAAGCGCGACAGCAGCGTGCGCACGCGGCGGCGGCTGGTGAGCGCGGACGGCAGCCAGCGCAGCGCGCGCAGCGAGCGGAAGGGCGAGTGCTTCGGGTCGTAGACGAAGTAGCACCAGTTGCGATGCTCCGCGGGCCAGCGGCCGGAGAGAATCGACGGGATGCACGCCGAACTGTAGCCGAAGACGGAGCGCAGCGAGCGGCGGTGCGGCGCGACATCGCGCGCGAACGGGTCGTCCTTGATGATCTCCCAGCCGCAGGCGTCGATAAAAACGAAGAGAGGTAGGATGGGTTTCATGCGAATTGCGGGTGGGGGATGGCGGTGGGAGGAAGGGAGAGCGCGGAAAAGGCGGAGGAGGCCGGCGGGCCGAACTCGGTGAGGTGAAAGGCTGGCTCGGATACGGAAGGCGGTGCCGGTGGTTCGGCCGAGAGCACGGAGAATTTTTCGCTGAGGAGCAGGAAGGCCTGGTCGTCGCGCAGCGCGGCGCCGCCGCGGAAGCGGGCGAGATCGGCGGCGAGGTCGTCGCGCAACTGCTCGGTCGAGCGCGCGCGGGGGAAATTCTGCCGCAGCCAGTCGGCGAGCCGGTCGTGGCCGAACATCTCGCCGGCGGGATTCAGCGCCTCGGTGAGGCCGTCGGTGTAGAGGAGCACGCTCGCGGGCGCGGGAAGCTTGGCGCTCTGCTGGCGATACGTCGCGTCGGGCAGGATGCCGAGCGGCGTGCCGGTGACGCTCAGCGTGCGCACCTGGTCGCCGGAGGCGATGAGGATGGGGCAATGGCCGGCGCTCGCGGCGACGAGGTGGCGCTCGGCGAGGTCGACGAAGACGAGTTGCGCGGTGATGAACATGCCGACGGACGAGAGCTCCTCGTAGAGCAATTCGTTCAGGCGGCGGAGAAGTTTCGCGGGGTGATGGCTGCGCGACGCGAGCGCGCGGAGCAGGCTGCGCGTGATGGTGGCAAACATCGCGGCGGGCACGCCTTTGCCCATGACGTCGGCGACGACGAGCAGCACGGAGTGCTCGCTCAACGCGATCGCGTCGTAGAAATCGCCGCCGACCTGGCGCGCGCTTTCCCAGTTGGCGGCGAGGCCGAAATTCGCGAGCTGCGGCAGCGAGCGCGGGAGCAGCGCGCGCTGGATGCGGTGCGCGATGTCGAGCTCATGCGCGACGAGCCGCGCGTGGACCTGCTCCTCGAGGTGGCGGGCGTTGACGACCTGCACCGCCATGAATTCCGAAAACGTGCGGATCATCTCCGCCTGCAAGACGGAGAACGGGCCATCGGCTTCGCGGCGGCCGACGGCGAGCGTGCCGACGAGTTTGTCGCCGAAGAGCAGCGGTTGCACGAGGCCGGCGGCCTGCGCGCCGGCGGCGCGGAGCGGCTCGTCGGGCACGGCGTTGTGGCGGCAGTCGAGCTCGACCTCGCGCCGCGTGAGCGCGGCGGCAAGTTCCGCGGACAGCGGTTCGGTCGAGCGCTCGAGCGACACGGGCTCGCGGCGCAACTCGGGCGACGAGACGGCAAACGTGATCAGTCGCGATTCGCCCGTGGGCAGCAGCCGCAGCACGAACCAGTCGGCGGACGCGAGGTGCAGGAGGTCGTTGAGCAGCCGGTGCGCGAAACCTTCGATGTCGCTCGTGCGGCCGAGCTCGGCGCAGCAGCGGAAAATCGCGGCGAGGCTTTCCGAGCGGAAGCAGAGCTCGCGGGCCATGCCGCTGATCGTCTGCTGGCAGCTTTCGATCTGGCGGCGCGCGTCGTCGAGCGAGGCGACGGTGGCCTCGTCCATCGAGCGGTGCTGCTGGTGCGTGCGCGTTTTCCGCATCACGAGGGTGTTGCGATGGCGGCCGCGGAAGTAGTGCACCTCGTCCATCATCGACTGGATGATGAAAAGTCCGCGGCCGTGTTCGCGCTCGGCCGACAGCGGGCCGCTCGGCGCGCTCAGCTCGAAGCCGGGCGTGTGATCCGTGACGGTGAGCTCGACGACGTTCTCGCGGCAGATGGCTTCGGCGACGATCGGGTCGCGCGCGCCGGCGGCGTATTGGACGGCGTTGTTGCAGGCTTCGGCGAGGCAGAGCTCGCATTGAAAAACCTCGGACTCGTCCATGCCCTGCTCGGTGAGGAAGGCGCGGAGCATCCGCGTGGCGTCGCGCGCCTCCTGGAGGTCGCACGGAAACGCCACCCGGCTCGACACGCCGCGCTCCGCTGGAACGGATTCGAGCATGTTCAACGGCGTGAAATTTCGAAGAGCTGGTGGAGCTGCGTGAGCTCGAACAACTGCTGAATCGACGGCCGCGGATTCAGCAGGCGCATGGTGACGCGTTCGCGGCCGTTGCCGGTGTTCGCGGTCTTGTAGAGCGCGAAAAGCGCGCCGAGGCCCGAGCTGTCGACGAAGCGCGTCTGCGACAGGTCGATCTCGATCGAGTCGGGCGCGGCGGGCATCGCAGCGCGCACCTCGTCGCGAAAGTTGGAAGCGTTCACCGCGTTGAGCTCGGCGATTTCGCTGACGCGAAGGCTGTTTCCTTCATGTTCGATTTTCATGCGTGCATTGGGTTAGAGGGAGGAGCCGCGACGGTTTTCGCCGGGCTTTCAGCCTTGCTGCTTGGGGACAAGTTGCGGGAGCGCGGCGGCCTGCTCGCGGCGCTGGTGCCAGTAGAGCGGCCACGCGAGAGCGGCGCGGACGAGCGCGCGCGCGACAATTTTCGCATCGAGGCGGCGGCTCGGGTTCGCGGCGTAGAAGCTCGCGTGCGCACACGCCTCGGGGCTCAGGCCCTCGCGGCAGCCGCACGCGTCCGCGAGCGAGATGAGGCCGGGCGGCACCGCGAGCCAGAGGCGCTCGAAATCGTTCGCGAGCGTAAACGCCTGCGTCGGCCGCAGCGGGCGATTGCCGACCCACGCGAGATCGCCGCGCACGACGCTCCAGAATTGCGGCCAGCGGCGCAGCCAGTTGCCCGCGCCGGTGAGCTCATAGTAGGCGAACGTGTCCTGCGCATGCTCGCGGAAATTCGATTTCGGCCGCACCGCGATGCGGAGCTTGAGCGGCGACTCGCCGCGCAGCAGCGCGATCAACATCACGGCGGTGGCGATCGGCGAGGTCGCAAGCATCGCGACCAGCGCGAGGAGCCGGCCGATCGCGCCGCCCTGGCGCGCCGCGGTGCGCGCGGGATCGAGCGTGGCGAGCAGGAACGCATCAGGCACGCGCAGGCAGGAATCGCTGCGCCAGTCGATCAGCAGGCTGCCCTGGGCGAGCGAGCTCGTGACGGAAACGAAGCGACCGACGAAGGTCTCGGGCGCGACAATGCTGTCGCGGATGCGGGCGCCGCTTTCGATGACCACGCGATCCTCGACCACGGCGTTCGGCCCGATCTGCGCGTCGGCGGAAACCTGGACGTTTTCGCCGAGCCAGCACGGCGCGTGCAATTGCACGCCCGCCGCGAGCTGCGTGCGCAGGCCGACCCACACGCCGGGACGGATTTCGCGCACGCCGACGCGCGGCGGCGTGAGCGCGCGCGGCATCCAGGCCTGCACGGCGGCGAACCAGCCGGCGTAGGTGTCGAACAGCGGCAGGTCCGGCTGGCCGGGAAGATGATCGAGCACGACGGCGTCGTTTTCCGGCAGCCAGCCGGTCGCGTCGTTCGGGCGATATTTCGCGCGCGCCTCGGCGGCGGTGAGCTCGCGGTTCTGCGACAGCAACTCGACGCGCAGGCCCCAGCGTTTGCCGTCGCCGACGAAGGTGCGGATCATGCCCGGCCGGTCGGAGGCGAGCACGAGGACGTGCGTCGCGCCCTGCGCGGCGAGCGTCTCGAGCCAATACTCGAGGGCGGATTTGCCGAGCAGCGGTGCGATCGCGAGCGGCGTGGGCTCGGCGAGTCGCACGACTCCGGCGCGATCGGCGGGACAAATGAGGAGAGCTTTCATCAGTAGGCGCCGGTTCCCGCGAAGACGGCGGGGATGGTGCGAAGTAAAATCCCGAGATCCTGCCGCAGGCTGCGGCTCTCGATGTAGCGCACGTCGAGCTGCACCTGGCCGGGAAAATCGATCTCGGCGCGGCCGCTGATCTGCCAGATGCACGTGATGCCGGGCGTGACGGCGAGGCGGCGGCGGTCGGCGAGCGTGTATTTCGCGACTTCGCGCGGCACGGGCGGACGCGGGCCGACGAGCGACATGTCGCCGATCAGGACGTTGAGAAACTGCGGCAGTTCATCGAGCGAGTATTTGCGGATGAAGCGGCCGACGCGCGTGACGCGCGGGTCGTCCTTGATCTTGAAGGTGATGCCGTGCTGGTGCTGGTTTTTTGCGAGCACCTCGGCGAGCCGCTGCTCGGCGTCGACCCGCATCGAGCGGAATTTGAACATCCGAAACTCGCGTCCGAAACGGCCGACGCGCAACTGCGGAAAGAAAACCGGGCCGCGATCCTCGAGCTTGATGCAGATCGCGATCGCGAGAAAAACCGGGCTCAGCAGCAGGAGCGCGATCGAGCTGCCGACGATGTCGACGGCGATCTTCGCGGCCTGCGTGCCGCGGATCACCCAGCGCCACGCGAGGCGTTTCCACGCGAGATAGGCGTGCAGGCGGCGCCGGCCCCAGGGCGAGCCGAACGAGTCGAAGTGCGCGAGCAATTCCGGCGGGAGGTTGCGGTCAGCGGCTGTATTCATAGTCGAGCAGGTGAGCGAGCAGCTCGGCGCGAAACGCGGCGTGAGCCCAGAGGGATTGCGGGGCGACATCCTCGACCAAGACCGTCAACCGGTCCGCCAGTTCGAGCAGTTCGCGTTCCTGGAAAGGCTGCGCGAGGACGAGGTCGGCCGAGCGTTTTTGCGGCGCGACGTAGCGCTCGTGCATCGGCAGCACGTTCGCGTCGAGCCGGGCAGCGACTTCGGCGGCGGAGTAGCCGCGGTGCGCGACGTCGCGCGCGAGCCGGCGGCTGCGGCGCAGCGCGGCCGGCGCATCGAGAAAAATTTTCAACGCGAAGAGCTCGCGCAGCTCGGGACGGTGCAGGAGCCAGAGGCCGTCCACGATCACGAGCGGCCGTGGCTGCCAGGCGACGGCGTCGGCGCGGCGGCAATGCGTGGCGAAGTCGTAGCGCGGGAGCTGCGTCGCGCGGCCTTCGCTTCCGGCGCGCAGCACGGCGAGCGCGGCGTCCCAGTCGATCGCATTCGGCACGTCGAAGTTGAGCTGCGCGCGCTGCGCGGGCGCGAGGTGCGAGCGGTCGCGATAAAAATGATCGAGCTCGAGGTGGCAGGCGTTTTCGCCGAGCAGTTCGCAGAGCTGCCGGGCGAGCCAGGTTTTTCCGGCGCCGCTGCCGCCGACGACGGCGACGAGTTGACTCGGGCGATGAGCGCTCATGCGGGAATCTCCGTCTCCGCGGCCGGCGCGCGCTCGACGGGCGTTTCGGCGGCCGGCGTATCGGCCTCGGCACTCAGGCGCCGGAACAGATCCTCGAGGCCGCTGATGTATTTCGGAAAACCAAAACGCTCGCCGACCCACTGGCGGCCATGCGCGCCCATCTTGCGCGCGAGCGCCTTGTCGGTGAGCAACTCGTCGATCGCGGCGGCGTAGCGCGCGCGATCCATCCACGGCACGAGGTAGCCGTTCCAGCCGTCGATCAGCCACTCGCGAATCCCGCCGGCATCGAAGGCGACGACGGGCAGGCCGCAGCGCATCGCCTCGAGGCCGACGGCGCCAAACGGTTCCGGCCACACCGAGCTGACGACCGCGAGGCTCGCGTCGCCGTAAAAGTCCTGGATCTGCTCCTGCGTGACGAAGCCGGTGAATTTCACGCGGTCGCCGAGCCCGAGCTTCGCCGCGAGCTGTTCGCAATGGGCGCGGTGATTGCCGTCGCCGAGGATCACGCATTCGAACGCGGTGCGCACGCGCGCGAGCGACTCGAGCAGCACGTCGACGCCCTTGCCGCGAATGATCTGGCCGGCGTAGACGATGCGGTTGCGCGAGCCGAAGGAGCATTGCAGCGCGGCGTCGGCCGCGCGCGGCACCGGCGCGTGGATCTCGATCTGCTCCGGCGCGAAGCCGTTGCGGACGAGTTCCTCGCGCATGAAACCGGTCGCGACGATCAGACGGCGGAAGCGGCGATTGAGCGCGAGCTCACGGCGCTTGCCGGTGTAGCTCACCCATTTGAGCGGAAATTTTCCGTCGCGCTGGCGCGCGATCGTGCCGCCGCAGGGAAAAACGCAGTAGGCCGATGCGGCACGCGTGCAGATTTTCCGCGTGAGCGGGTGGTATTTGTAGCCACGCAGGCAATAGAGATCGTGGTCGTGCACCATCCGCACGACCGGCACGCCGCCACCGGCGAGGACTTCGAGCGCGGAGAAATCGGCGAGCTTGTGGAGGAAAATGACGTCGGGGTGAAATTCCGCCACCGCGTGGCGCACCGCGGCCGCGGACGTGGCGTGGACGTTTTCGAGAGGGAAGCGTCGCTCGAACGTCTCGTCCCACGCCGCTTCCTGTTTGCCCGTGTGCGCGCCGTGCAGCAGCGCGAGCGAGTGGCCGCGCCGCTTCAGCTCGCCGGCCGTGAGGAGGACGTTGGCCTCCGCCCCGCCGAAGGCGCCGTAACGTTCATGGACAAAAAGCAATCGCATCGTGGTTCAGTTTTCCTCGTCGCTCCGGCTGGAGCTGTGGCGAAACTGTAACGAACCGCGGCGCGTCGTTGCAGTGGGTCTATACCCATAACCGCCTCCGGTCCCGCCCCGATCGCAATGGGAAAAGGCCGCGCGCAGAAAAACGGAACCGCCGCGGGGCAACTTCCGGGTTCGAGGACGAGGCGGGCAGCCGCCGAAATCGCACGCGAATTTTCGCGCGCCGCTCGCACCACGCGCGCGACGGAAAACTCCCGATGGGGTGAATCCCTACCACGCCGGTCGCTTCCGGCCCTATTTTTACCGGCGGAACAACCGGGTAACGTCTCCGCAGTCCACGCCCAACTGATGACGACTACCCTCGCACACCCCATCCAGCGCATGAAAAAGAAACCTGAATTCAAGATTCAGACGATCACGCACCCGTCCAAGCCGAACACGGACTACAACGATCCGCTGCTGCGCGAGCTGGTGGCGCATCTGCGGCAGAACCGCACGCAACTGCGCGAGGAGTGGGCACGGCGGATCACCGATGCGCAATTGCTCACGGCGATGACGAAGGAGGAGATTTTTTCCGAAGCGACGTCCGTCTACGACAATTACGTCGAGGTGCTGGAGACCGGCAGCGTCGAGGCGCTGCAGGCCTACGCGCGCAACCTTTCCGAGCGCATCATCCCGCGTGGCGTCGAGACCCACGAGGTCGTCGGCATCGTGCTGCTGTTGCGCGACGTGCTGGCGCGCTCGTTGTTCAAAAAATACCAGGGCGATTTCGAGTTGTTGAACAAAGTGCTCGACGCCTACGAGCCGGCCGCGAACCGCATCGCGAACACGGTCGCAGTCTCGTTCGTGCAGGAGCGCGAGCGCGTGATCCGCCAGCAGCAGGAGGCGATTCGCGAGCTGTCGACGCCGGTGCTGCAGGTCCGCGAGCGGCTGCTGATCCTGCCGATCATCGGCGTGATCGACGCGCAGCGCGCGCGGCAGCTCACGGAACAATTGCTGCGCGGCATCCGCGCGAATCGCGCGAAGGTCGTCGTCGTCGACATCACCGGCGTGCCGACGATCGACCAGACCGTCGCGAACCATCTGGTGAAAACGGTCGAGGCGTCGCGCTTGATGGGCGCGAGCGTGATCATCACGGGCCTCTCGGCCGAGATCGCGCAGACGCTCGTCACGATCGGCGTCGACCTGAGCAAGATGAATGCGGTCGGCGATCTGCAGGGCGGCATCGAGGAGGCGGAGTTGTTGCTCGGCTACAAGGTGATCGTCGCGGACGAAAAGATGCCGAAAGGCGCGAAGGAGGCGAAGACGTGAGGGGAAAAGCCGGAGGCGCGGCGCTTTCGTCGCGGCCTGCTCGCAAAACGCGGCGAGGGCGCCGCGCCCCCACCACCTGACGCCATGCAAGTTCCCATTCTCAAACAGGGCGGATACCTGATCGCGAGCGTGCAGTCCGTGCTTTCGGACGCCGATCTCGTGCAGTTGCGCGACAACCTCGGCGAACGCGTCGGCACGTTTCGGTCGCGCGGCGTGATCATCGACGTGACGGTGCTCGACGTGATCGACTCCTTCGCGACGCGGACCCTGCGGGCGATCGCGCACATGTTGAAATTGCGGGGAGCGGAAACGGTGATCGTCGGCATCCAGCCGGACGTCGCTTTCGCCATGGTGCAGCTCGGGCTGACGCTCGAAGGCGTGGGCACGGTCCTCGATCTCGAGGAAGGGCTGGCCTACCTCGACGAGAAAACCAAGCGCGTTCCGGTCGATGGAAACTGAGACACAGACGGAGATCAATTCCGCCGTCGATATCGTGACCGCGCGCCAGCGCGGGCGCGCGCTCGCGCTGGAGCTCGGGTTCAACGGCGCGGACGTCACGTTGATTGCCGCCGCCATTTCGGAGGTCGCGCGCAACATCGTCGACCACGCGAAGTCGGGCGAGATCGTGATGGCGACGATCGGGCATCCCCAGAACGGCAAATGCGGCATTCAGATCGTCGCGCGCGACCAGGGGCCGGGCATTCGCGACATCGCGCAGGCGATGCAATACGGCTACTCGACGCGCAAGGGACTCGGCGTCGGCCTGCCGGGCGCGAAGTGGCTGATGGACGAGTTCGACATCGCGTCGCAGGTCGGCCGCGGCACGACGATCACGATGAAAAAATGGAGGCGATGATGAGCCCGGCTGTCCTCAATCGCGCGAAATGTGTCGAGTGGAGCGTGGCGTCGTGCGCGCTGCCGGGGCAGCGGATTTCGGGCGACCGTTACGTCATCCAATCGTGGGCGGGCGGCGTGCTGGCGGGTGTCGTCGACGGCCTCGGGCACGGCGAGGAAGCGACCGCGGCCGCGAGTGCGGCGGTCGAAGTGCTCGAGCGCCACGCCGGCGAATCGGTGATCGCGCTCATGCAGCGCTGTCATCGCGCGCTGCAACCGACGCGTGGCGCAGTGCTGACGCTCGTGTCGATCGACGCAGGGGAAAACACCGCGGCGATGCTCGGCATCGGCAATGTCGAGGCCGTTCTCCTCCGCGCCAATCCGCAGGCCCGGCCGCGACGCGAGAGCGTGCTGTTGCGCGGCGGCGTGGTTGGTTACCAGTTGCCGGCGCTGCACGCGGACCTCGTGCCGTTTGGCGCCGGCGACCTGCTGGTGTTCGCGACGGACGGGGTGCAGGAGGATTTCGGCGACGAGCTCGAAATCGAGGAACCGCTTCCGCAGCTTGTGGAGCGGATCATGGCGGAAAAATTTCGCGGCACCGACGACGGCCTCGTCCTCGCGTGCCGACATCTCGGCGCCTCGTGAAATCCAAAATATGGCTCGCTCTCGTCGCGAAATATCGCGCTGCGCTCGCCGCCTACGTGGCGCGCGGGACGGAGGAGGAGTTGCAGCGCAGCTACGAGGTGGGCCGGCGCGCGCTCGAGATCGGCTACGGCGTGCTCGACATGGTGCGGCTGCACCACGAGGCGGCGGCGCGATTCGGCGGGCCGGACGCGGCGACGCGCGAGCAGCGGGCGGCCGAGGCGTTTCTGATGGAGGCGTTGTCGCCGTTCGAAGTGGCGCAGCGCGGATTTCGCGAGACGAGCGAGCGGCTGAGCCGGATCAACGACACGATCGCGCAGCGCAATCGCGAGCTCGCGACGGCGAACGAGCGGCTCGAGCGCGAGGTCCTTCGCCGGCAGAATGCGCAGGACGCGCTGGAGGAATCGGAATTGAAGTTCCGCTCCGTCGTCGAGTCGGCGCAGGACGGCATCGTCACGGTGGACCGCCGCGGCCGGCTCGTGTCGCTCAATCACGGCGCGGAGACGATGTTCGGCTACCGGCGCGAGGAGCTGCTCGGCAAATCGGTGACGCGCCTGATTCCGAAACCGCTGCGCGCGACGGCGGAGTATGCGTTGCAGTGTCTCGCGGGCGGCACGGAGCAGCAGCTCCTCAAGCGCCCGATCGAGTCGTGCGGCCTGCACCGCGACGGCACGGAGTTTTCGCTCGAGCTCACGCTCGCGACATGGCGCACGGGCGGGGAGATTTTTTTCACCGGCGTGGTGCGCGACATCCGCGAGCGCAAGCAGGCCGAGCTCGCGCTGCGCGAGAGCCGCGAGCACTACATCAAGCTGTTCAACGAGGCGCGCGCGATGGAGGAAAATCTCCGGCGGCTTTCGAGCCAGGTCATCACCGCGCAGGAGGAGGAGCGGAAGCACATCAGCCGGGAGCTGCACGACGAGATCGCGCAGGTGCTCACCGCGGCGAACGTCAGCATCGCGCTGCTGCGCGAACCCGCCGCCCGGAACGAGGACTTCCGCAAAAAGGTCGAGGATGCGCAGCGGCTGATCGAGGAGAGCATGGAAATGGTGCACCGGTTCGCGCGCGAGCTGCGGCCGTCGATGCTCGACCACCTCGGGCCTTACGCGGCGCTGCAGAATTACGTGAAATCGTTTTCCGAGCGCACCGGCATCCGGACCGAGTTGCAAAACTCCGCGCAGCTCGAGCGGCTCGACCAGCAGCAGGGCACGGTGCTTTACCGCGTCGCGCAGGAAAGCCTGACGAATGCCTTCAAGCACGCGCGCGCCACGCGCGTGAAAATCCGCCTGCGCCAGCTGCCGCGCGCGGTGTGCATGGAGATCATCGACAACGGCCGCTCGTTCAAGGTGCCGCGCCTCGGCGCCGCCCCGAACGGCGAGGAGCCGCAGCGGCTCGGCCTGCTGGGCATGCAGGAGCGCGTGCGGCTGGTGAACGGCCAGTTCGCGATCCAGTCGGCGCCGCGCCGCGGCACGACCGTGCGCGTGGAAATTCCCTTTTCGTCCCCCTCGCATTCCCGCAGCGGGACGGGAAAAGACTGTCTCGAATTAATCCCAACACACCACCATGAATAAAATCACCGTGCTCCTTGCTGATGATCATACCGTTGTCCGCCAGGGCCTGCGCTCCCTGCTGGCCGCGGAGCCCGACATCGAGATCGTCGGCGAAGCCGAAAACGGCCGCCAGGCCGTGCAGATGGCGAAGAACCTCACGCCGAACATTGTCGTGATGGACATCGCCATGCCGCAGCTCAACGGCCTCGAGGCCACGCGCCAGATCATCAAGGAAGCGATTCCCACGAAGGTGCTCGTGCTCTCGTCCTACAGCGACGACGAATACGTGCACCAGCTCACCGAGGCCGGCGCCGCCGGTTACCTCATCAAGCAGACCGCCGCCAACGATCTCATCAAGGCGATCCGCGAAGCCTACAAGGGCAACGCGTTCTTCAGCCCGTCGATTTCGAAGCGCCTGCTCGACTACTACCGCGAGGCCTACCTCAAGGGAAAGCCGATCAAGAAACACGGCGAGCAACTCACGTCGCGCGAACTCGAAGTCCTGCAGCTCGTCGCCGAGGGCAAGGTCAACAAGCAGATCGCGGCGGACCTGTGCATCAGCATCAAGACCGTCGAGAAGCACCGGCAGCAGGTCATGAACAAGCTCAACATCCACGACGTCGCCGGCCTGACGCGCTACGCGATCGCGCGCGGCATCATCGAGACCACGCCACAACTCGTGTGAACGGGCGCGGCCCGAGCGGGAACTGGACGCTCCCGGGAACGCCGAGCTCCAGCTCGGCCGCGCTCGTTTCTGCCGCCAAGAGCCCATGTCAAAACCTCGGCGACGTGGCACGGGCGTCTCGCCCGTGTTTCGGCCCCGCTCACGGGCAGGATGCCCGTGCCACCTCGACGCGTCGCGAGCGAGCAGCGAGGTTTTGAAATGAGCTCTAACCCGCCTTGATGTTCGCCCCGCGCCCGACGAGATTTTGAAATGAAAAAAGAAGCCGATCACGTCGGCGTCATCGTGATCGGTGGCGGCGCGGCCGGACTCGCGGCGGCGTTGCGGCTGGCGCGGCGCGGGCGCGAGGTGCTTTTGCTCGAAGCGCGCGACCGGCTCGGCGGTCGCGTGTGCACGTTGCGGCCGAAAGGCTGGACGCAGCCGGCCGAACTCGGCGCGGAGTTCATCCACGGCGGCAACGCTGCGCTCTGGCGGATCGTGCGCGCGCACCGGCTCGGGCCGAAGCGGCCGCCGGCGGGGCACTGGCTTTTTCGCGCGGGCGAACTCACGCGCGTGAAAAATCTCGCCGAGCGCATCGAAGGCGTCACGCGCCGGATCGATGCGGCGCGGATGAAGGGCTGGTCGTTCGCCGATTTTCTGCAATGGAAAGGCCTCGCTATCTCGCGCGACGACCGCGAGCTCGTCACGGGTTTCGTCGAAGGCTTCGAAGCGGCGCCGCTGGCGGAAATGAGCGCGCCGGCGCTCGCCGGGGAAACGCTCGACGACGAGGAGCAGTTCATTTTTCCGCGCGGCTACGACACGCTTGTCGCCGCGCTTGCACGCGACCTCGAGCGTCACGACGTGCGCGTGCGGCTCAACGCACCCGTCCGTCGGGTCGAGTGGCGGCGGGGCGAAGTCGTCGTGACGACCCGCGCGGCCACGTTTCGCGCGAAGGCCGCGGTGATCGCGCTGCCGCTCGGCGTATTGCAGGCGGCAGCGCGCGAGCGAGGTGCGGTGATGTTCGCGCCGCGACTGCGCGAGAAGGAAAACCTCCTCGAGAAAATGCGCGTCGGGCACGTCATCCGGCTTTCGCTGCGCTTCGATGCGGCGGCGTGGCGGCGGCTCGCGCCCGTGACGCTGCGGCGCGCGGGTCCGCGCGGTTTCGGTTTCATTCATTCGCGGCTCGATGGCGTGCCGGTCTGGTGGTCGCTGCGCGGACCGGGCGTCCTGACGGGATGGGCGGGCGGACCGGCGGCGGTGAAGCTCGCGCGACGATCGCGGTGTGGCGTGAAAGAGGTCGCATTGAGCTCGCTCGCCCGCATGTGGGGCGTGAAGAAAAAATCGCTGCGGTCGGCGGTGCGCGACTGGCAGACGCACAACTGGACGCGCGATCCATTCAGCCGCGGCGCGTATAGTTTCACGTCGGCCGGGCATGAAGCGGTGCCCGAACGGCTGCGCCAGCCGGTGCGCGACACGTTGTTTTTCGCCGGGGAGGCTTTCGCGGCCGGCAGCGAAGTCGGCACGGTGCACGGCGCCCTCGCGAGCGGCGAACGCGCCGCGAACGAAATTCTCGCTGCGCTGAAGTGACGGCGGCGAACGTCACCGCGGGCGGAATCGGAGCCCATTTCAAAACCAGGCCACGGTCACGCGCGCCGCGCCGCGGAGATCCGGGACACGGGCGAGCCGCCCGTGCACGCCAAGCCGTCGCCGGAAAGGGCGGGCGTTCTTATTTCAAAAATCCGCCCAGCACGGAACGCACACCGGTTTGCGCGAGGATTTTCCAGAGGCCGTTGTTCACCTTGTTGAGCGTGCCGTTCACGGGAAACGACACCGCCATCGGGTAGTAGCCCTTGTCGTCCTGCGTGCCGGAGAGGGCGCCGACGCGATTGAGCAGCTGCGCCATGTGCTCCTTGCCGGCGAGTTTCACGTCGAACTGAAACGGCAGGTCCGCGAGCGCGGCGCCGGGCTGATGCGCGACCGTGCCCGTGGCGGTGAGGCGGGTGGACGGCGAAAGAAATTCCACGTTGGTGAACTTCATCGTGAGATCGGCCGCGCGCTCGACGTGCATCGTGAGCGTATCGAACGCCATCTCGTCCAGCTCGCGTCCGAGCTCGCCGACGGCGACGGTCGTATCCGAGCCGCGCGCCTGACCGAGCAGGCCGACGATCGACGACACCGTGCCGATCGTTTCACCCTTGCGGCCGAGCGCGCGCAGCGTGCCCTTGCCGCCTTTGACGTCGAACGCGCCGTAGACGTTTTGCGCGAGATCGGCGAGCGTGGCGCCGTGGCCTTCGGCCTTCGCGGTGAGCGTGAGGATCGTTTCGAGCGCGGGCTTCTCGGTGGGATTCGCCGCGCGGAGAATTGCGCCGACGTCGAGTCCGCCGACATCGGCGGAGCCGGAAAGCGTGTAGGGCTGCGGCTGTTTCGGCGTGAAGGTCACCGCGCCCGTCACCTTGAACGCGTTGTCCTTCATCTTGCCGCCGAGATTTTCGAGCGCGAGGCGCTGGGCGGAAATCGTCGCGCCGCCGGTGATGCCTTCGACGACGTAGTCGCGGCCGTATTGGATTTTCTTCAGGTCGACATCGACGTGCCCGGCGACGCCCTGCCAGAAAGGCTGCGCGTCCGGCTTGATCGCCACCGGAGCCGGCGAGTTCGACGCGCGTGAGTTGGCCGGAGCATTCGCCGCCGGAGCGGACGCGGTCGATGGCGCGGACGGCGCGAGCGCGGCGAGCGCCTGGAAATCGTCGACGACGAGCTGCGCGCTGGAAAGTTTTCCGTTGAAGGAAAATTCGTTCGCGGTGCGGCCGAGCTTGCCGTCGATCGTGAGATCGGAACGGCGCCCGCTGTTGGTCAACGTGAGCGGCGCCGCGATGGCGCCGGTGCCGTCGGTCTTCACGTCGGCCTTGAGCTTGAACTCGAGATCGCCGAGCGGCTGGTTGCTGGCGCGGGCGACGAGTCCGCTGGCGCCGACTTGCGCCGTGAGCTGGATCGTGTCGGCCAGCGTGGCGTCGAACGTCGCGGTGATTTTGCCGCGCGCGAGCGTCGCGAATTTTGCGGCGGCGGGCTGGTTCGAAAGCGCGCTCGCGTCGAGCGTGAGATTGCCCTTGGCGGTGGCGTCGAGCTTTGCGCCCGACCGCGCGCGACCCGTCGCCGCGAAGGTAAGAAACGACGCGCCGCCTTGTTTGATTTCGAAACGACGGACGATGTAGTCGATCGTTTCACCGCGCTTCGTGGCGGTGAAATCGACGGTGGCATCGAGCGCCTGCGCGAGCGGCTGGCCGTGCAGGATCGCGCCGACGCCGCGCAGCGCGAGCGGCGCGGTGGTGTTGACGGTGAGTTCGTCGAGCCCGCGCGCGGTGAGCTCGAGCGTGGCGCCGGCGAGCGAGCCGGTGAACTGGGAATTCGGCACGAACGCCTGCGCCCACGCGAGCGGCACTTCGCCGAGGCGCACGAGGGCGATGGGCGCGGAGACGTTGGCGGCGGCAAAGGTTTTTTTGGCGAGATCGACGGTGACGTGTTGCGGGAGATCGAGCGAGGCGAGCAGCGGTCCGCCGTCGCGCGCGATCGTCGTGGACGACTGGTCGATTTGCAGCGTCTGCCCGTCGAGCCGGCCGCGTGTCTGGCTGGAGAGCGCGAGCGGGCCGGGATCGAGCGGAAGATATGGTTTCAGCGCGCCGAGGATTTTGCCCTGGAGCTGCGTGGCAAAGGCGACGATCGAATGCGGGCCGCTCTTCGTCACATCGGCGTCGACGGTGCCGGTCAACGTGTCGCCCGCGGGCAGTGTGATTTTCAAATCGGCGAGCTGGGCGGAGATTTTTTCGGCCGAGTAGTCGACCTGCGGCCGGGTGGAGATCGTGAGCTGCTCGACGAGCGGACGATCGCCGCTGCGGATCGTGGCGTTGCGCAGCAGGAGTGGCTCGACGGTGCGCGCGCGAATCTGGCTGCCGTCCGCGTCGGACTCGACCGCGAGCACGAGGGAAATGTCGCCGCGCTCGATCGCGAGCGGTTTCACGAAAGGCTGCGCCCAGCTCAGCGGCAGATTTTGCAGCGTGATGCGCGCGAGCTCGGCTTTCGGATCGGCGAGCGTCACGCGCTTGTTCTCGAGCGAAAAGGCGATGCGCTGGTGCGTGTCGACCTGTGCGAATTTCTGGCCGTTCGCGCCGGTCGCCTCGAGCTGCAATTGCTCGAGATGGGCGAGCTTGCCGTCCACGCCGCCGTCGAACGTCGTGTGCAGCCGCACGTCGCCGATCGCGCCGAGCACGGGCGAAATTTTTTCCAGGCGCGAGACGGTCGCCTGCAGCTCGCCGCTGGTGGCGAGATTGTCGGTGGCCGGTCGCGCGGTGAATTTTCCCGCGCCGTCGGCGGCGATGTCCGGCAGGCCAACGCCGGCGAGGAACGCGGCGAGCTGGTCGCGCGCGATGGAGAGTTTCCAGTTGCCGGCGATTTCGTGCGCGGCGGCATCGAAGTGCGCGGCGAGCGTCACGAGGTGCGCGGTCGCGCCGGCGTGCGCGAGATCGATCGCGAGCGTGTAGGTTTCCGCGTCGGTCCCGGCGGTGTGCTCGGCTTTCGCGGCGAGGCGCAGTTCGTCGGACGGAAGGTTTTGACCGCGAGCCGAGACGGTGGCGGTCGTGTCGACAAGGTCGATGCGACGTTCGGACGAAATGCGAACCGCGGCCGTGCCCTGGGCGTGTGCGGCGGTGACGGGCGCGTCATTTTTCCGATCGGAGAAATCCGCCTTCCAGTCGAGTGTGCCGCGGAGCGCGGTGCCGATGTCGCTGCCGTTGATTTCGAATTCGACCGTTTGCGTGGCGGCGAGAAGCGCGCGACCGTTGGCGGCCAGGTGGGCGACGCGGAGATCGACGGGCAATTGCGCTTCGGCGAGAAGGCCGCGAAACGAATCGGCCGGAGACGTTGCGCTTGCGGGCGGGCGCGCGGTGGAGATCGGTGCGGGCGGGCGGGCAGTGGCCGATGGACTCGGCGCCGCGGGCCGGAGATCGATCACGACGTCGTGGAGATCGGCGGTGTCGACGTTCACGCGTCGGTGCGCGAGATAATCCCACGCGGAGTAGCGCGCGGTCGCGGATTTGGCGGTGATCGTCGCGTCGGCGCGCGCGATGCGGACGCCGGTGATCTCGGCGCTGCTCCAACCGGCGGCGATGCGGCCGATTTCGATCGTCGTGCCCGGCTGGCCGGCGATCGCGCGGCGCACGGCCCACGTTTGCACGGCGGGCATGAACGCGAGCGCGACGGCGATGAGGAGCAAGGCGACGACGACGCCCGCCACCCACGAGAAAAATTTCAGTGACTTCATGTCGGATTGTTCGCACGCGGGAAAATATCTCAAGCTGTCGGAACGAGTTCCGATTGCCCCGCGCGCGGCCTCTGACGTGGCACCCGCGGAAAAGTTCCGATGCTATAAGGCGGGAAATTCGCGCCCATGAATTCGGAGGCGCGAGCGGCATTCGCATCGCGGCGGCGGCGGTCTATGCGTGCATGGGCTACATCATTGGCTTGGTCATCGTGCTCGTGCTGGTGCCGCTGCTTTTCGCGCTGTTGAACCGTCGTCCAACAAGGCAGGCGGGCAGCGGGTCGGGCGACCGCGGCATGACGGTTGCGAATCCCAGCTCGGATCAGCCGAGCCCCGGCGGTCACGCGGGCGATCCGACGCGCGCGGAAGCGGCGCGCCGTTTGCCGCCGGGCTGAACGGCGCGAGCGTCGCGAGACTTGCTGGAGACTGCGAGGCGACGACGCGGGCTTTCGTTTTGCGAGCCGCAGATCAGACCATCGTTGCCGGCGAGCCGCGACGCGTCATCACGCCGAGGCCGGCAATGACAAGGACTCCTCCGACCACCATGTAGACGATGTGCTTCGGCTGGCGCGCGCCGCCATCGACGGTGTTGGCGACAGCGGTGCCGGCGCGATCGACCTGGCCGGCGAGCGAGTCGCGGCGATTCAGGCCCTGAATGAAGACAAAGATGCCGGCGACGATGAGGACGATGCCAATGAGATTTTTCATGGGTGGTAGTGGTTGGGGTTGTGTTCGCCAGCGAGTATGCGCCGAAATGTCTGCGTCCGAAATCCGGCGGGCACCGCCATGGTGCATCGGGATTCCGCCGCGCATCGCATGCTGGGGAAGATTTCCGCTGGCAACAACCACGCGCCGCCCGATGGCGAAGGGACGGGGAGCTTGGCTATGTTCATCCCATGAAAGTCCACGAGATCATGACCGCTCACGCGCGCACCGTCGCGCCCGACAACACGCTCGTCGAAGCTGCCGGATTGATGCGCGAACTGGATGTCGGTGCGCTGCCCGTGCTCGATGGCGGGCGGCTCATGGGAATCGTCACGGACCGCGATCTCGTCGTGCGCGGCGTCGCGGACGGGCGGGATCCGAATGTGACGAGCGTGGATCACGTTTTTTCCTCGGGTGTGGTGCGGGTTTTTGCGGACGAGGAGGTGGAGGAGGCGGCGCGGTTGATGGAGGAAAAACAGATTCGCCGGCTGCTCGTCGTCGATCGCGCGGAGCGGCTGGTCGGGATCGTATCGCTCGGCGACCTCGCCAATGCCTCGCAGCCGGCCTTCAGCGGCATGGCGCTGCGCGATGTCTCGGCGCCCTCGAATCCCAGCGCGCGGCAGCGGCGCCTGCAGGAAATTTCGGCCGCCGACGCGCCTGCGCGGAACGGCGCCACGGCGCAGCCGCGCGGCACGCGGAGAATTCCGGCCTCGTCGCGCGACAGCGGCGGCCGGACGAAGCGCACGCGAAAGCACGCGTCCCGCTCGCACGCAGCCGCGGGAAATCGAACTTCGAAACACGGCGCACAAAAACGAAAGGTCGCCACCGCGCGCGCCAAACCGGCGGCGAAACGCAAAACCACCTCGTCGCCGGTGCGACGCAGCGCCGGCCGTCGGCGACGGTAAAGGCGGCCGCGAATCTGCGGCGCGCGGACGCGCGCGCGGTTCCTTTCTTCTAGGAGGCATTCGCGTTGGTTTGAACAGACGACAGCTGCGCGGCATAGCTTGCCGATAGTAACTACAATTGGCAGACTCCAGACGGCGAAGTGACTAAGCTGCCGAGCTGTGCCTGACCGCGCTGCGCAACTCCAACGACAATTTGGACTGACTCTCCGTGCCGAGCGCACGGCGCGGAAACTTACGCAGCAGGAACTGGCCTTCGAGGCGGAGCTCAGCCTGACCTACATCGGCGAGATCGAGCGCGGCGAGCGCATGGTTTCGCTCGATACGCTTCTCCGGCTGGCGCGCGCCCTGAAGTTGCGGTCGGCGGATCTGTTGGACCGGGCAAAATTGTGAGGTGATCAGGACTGTCGCGAGGGTTTCGAGGCGGGGTGTTTGGCGCGCCAGCGCGCGGCGACGCCGTTCCTCGCGAAGCATCCGCCGGGCGGCAGAGCCGGGAAAATTATTGGGACACCGATGCGCCAGGGAAAGTGGCGGCGGCGCGAAGGCGAGGAGTCTGGGCCATTGACAGCGAGCACGCGGCCCGATTTGCGGTCAATGCTCCAGCCATGATCTCCGCCAACGCCTCCCGCAGCGTGGTGAAATCCGTCGCGCTCTTTGAAGCGGCGAAGGGCATCGTCGTGCTCCTCGCCGGCTTCGGGCTGCTGTCGTTGCTGCACCGCGACGTGCGCGCGCTGGCGGCGGCGCTCGTCGGTCGGCTGCATCTGAACCCGGCGGCGGGATTTGCGAATTCGTTCATCGAGGCGGCGGCGCGCACGACCGACGGGCGGCTTTGGTTCATGGCGCTGATCGGGCTGCTCTACGCGTTGTTTCGACTGCTCGAGGCCTACGGCCTGTGGTTCGGCCGCGTGTGGGCCGAGTGGCTCGCGGTGTTGAGCGGCGCGATCTACGTGCCGATCGAGATCTACGAAGTCGCGGAAAAATTCACGTGGATCCGGCTCTCGGCGCTCGTGGTCAACCTCGTCGTCGTCTGCGCGATGATCGCGGTGCTGCGGCGCAATCAGCGCGATCGGAAAACGATGGCCGCGGGGTAAGGCGGCCGGTCCTTTCGGCGCCGCTCGATGGCCTGCGACTCAGCGCACCGGCAGAAAGCGCTCGCAAAACGGATAAGGCACCGCGATGGGCGCGCCCTGCTGCGTGAGCCGGCCGGTGTCGGCATCGACGCGGAACACGACGGCGTTGTCGCTGCCGTGGTTGGTGCAGACGATCCACTTCGCGGTGGGATCGAAGGCGAAATTTCGCGGCGTCTTGCCGCCGCTCGCGACGTGCTCGACGAGCGAGAGCTTGCCGGTCTCCTGGTCGATGGCGAACACGGCGAGGCTGTCGTGGCCGCGATTCGAGCCGTAGAGGAAGCGGCCGTTGGGATGAATTTCCAGCTCGGCGCAGGCGCTCGTGCCTTTGAAATCGGCGGGAAGCGTCGAGATGGTTTGGAATTCCGCGAGCGTGCCGGCGGCGGCATCCCAGTTGAACGCGATGACCGTGCTCGCGATTTCGTCGATCAGATAAACCCAGCGGCCGTTCGGGTGAAACTTCACGTGCCGCGCGCCGGAGCCGGGCGCGACGCTGACAGACGGCGGCGTGTTCGGCCGGAGCGAGCCGTCATGCTCGTCGAAGCGGTAGACGAAGACCTTGTCGAGGCCGAGGTCTGCGACGAGCGCGAAGCGGTTGTCGGGCGACGTGATGATCGAGTGCGCGTAGGCGTGCGTCTGGCGCTGCGGGTTCACGCTGTGGCCGGTGTGCTGGACGAACGCCGTCCAGTCGCCGAGCGAGCCGTCGGGCTTCAGCGCGAAGACGGCGATGTTGCCGCCCTCGTAGTTCGCCGCGAGCGCGTAGTGCGCGGTGCGATCGAGGCTGATGTAGCTCGTGTCGCCACCGCCAGCGAGTTCGCGATTGAGAAACGTCAGCGCGCCGGTGTGCGGGTCGATCGCGTAGGCGGCGACGCCACCGGGGCTGCCGGAGTTGCACGTGTAGAGATGACGGCCGTCGGGCGCGATCGTGAAGAACGCCGGTGCGCGCGCTTCGAGGAGAAATTGCGGCTTCGTGAGGACGCCGGTGTCGGTGTCGAAGTGCGCGAGCGAGAAGCCGATGTTCGGCCCGGTGCGATGCGAACCGAAGTAGACAAACGTGTCGGCGGCGCGCGCGGACACGGCGAGCACGCACGCAAGCAGGAGGCAGCGAGGAAGAGCAGGGGCAGGCATGGGAGCGTCGAGTAAAAGAGAGCGGCGCGCGCCGCGCGACCTGCGTGGCGACGGACCGTCCGGTGCAAAGCGCGCGTCTTACAACCCGAAGACTTCGATCACGCCGCCGGTGAAGGCGATGGTCGCGCCGGCCAGCGCGTGGTTGTAGCGGACGAGTTTTCCGGTCGGCAGCCACTCGAGGCCGAACCGGCCGGCGAGGACGAGCGTGAGCATCGTCGCGATCGTGACCGAGGCAAAACCGCCGGCGACGATCCACGCGCCCGCCCAGCCGCTCGTCGCGGCGGGATAGATGAAGAGCGGGATCAACGGCTCGCACGGGCCGAAGACAAAAATCGCGAACAGGATCCACGGCGTGAGATTGATCTCCTCGCCGGTCTTCGGGTCGTGGATGTGATCGTGCGCGTGCAGCTTGATGAGATGATCGTGCGCATGCGTGTGGCCGTCCGGCGCGACGCGCCAGGCCCGCCACAAGCCCCACGCGGTGTAGAGCAGGCCGAAGACGATCAGCGCCCACGCGGCGACTTCGCCGCGAAAGGATTCGATCCACTGCAGGCGCTTCAACGTCGCGCCGAACGCGAAGCCCACGAGCCCGAGCACGATCGAGCTGCCGACGTGGCCGACGCCGCAGGCGAACGTGAGCGCGGTCGTGCGCGCGAACGACCAGCGGCGCGCCTTTGCCATCACGATGAACGGCACATAGTGGTCCGGCCCGATCACCGTGTGGATCAGTGCGACCGCCGCGGCGTTGACCGTGAGGAGCGCGAGATCGGCGGTCATGATTTATTTTCGGTGGCGATCGTCATCGTTGGACGAGCCGGTGCGCGAGCGCGTGGACGGAGCGCACGACTTCCGGCACTGCGGCAGCGACCTCGGGCGAGAGTTCGAGGCACATCGGATGAATCGTCTCCACGGAAATCGTGAAGAGATGAATCTCCGGGAAACGCCCGAGCAGCGCGGCGGCGGCGAACAGATCCTTCAACCCGAAATCGTGCGCCGAAAGTCCGTGCGGCAGATCGGCGACGCGCGCGGGCCGGAGCAGCGTGACGGTGCCGGCCGGCTGGCCGTCGCGCGTCGCGTCGATCATGATGACGACGGGCGCGTGTTCGATCGTCTCGAGGAGATTGATGCCGCCGGTGCCGCCGTCGAGCAGCGCGGCGCCGTCGATCGGCGCGTCGTTTTCGAGCGCGCGCAGCACATGAATGCCGACGCCCTCGTCGCCCATGAGGAAGTTGCCGACGCCGATGACGAGCACCGAAGGCGCCGCGTTTTCCAGCGGTGCCGCCGCGGCGGCCCAGGAATCGATGGCGGGGCCGATCATATCACGGGGCCGTCGGCGTCGTCGCCGGATTTGCGGCCGCGCTTCGTGCCGAACCACGACTTGCCGTCCTTCGCGGTGTCGCCCGGCGGGAGAAATTTCCAGCCGCCGGCCATCGACGAGAGCACGCCGTGGCCTTCGACGTAGTCGTGGTAGAACACGAGGTAGACGTGAATCAGCGTGAAGATGATGAAGAACCACGTCGCCATGTGATGCCACTGGTGCAGCGCGGCGTCGCCGCCGAAGAGCGGCACCATCCACGTGAAGAGCCGCGGGAACCACGCGCTGCTCATGTTCGCATACATCGCGAAGCCGCTCGTGACCTGGAAGAGGAACACGAGGAACATCACGAAGTAGGTGAGGTAGGCGAGGGCGTTGTGCCCGACGGCGACGAGCGGCTTGTTGAGCGATTGCAGGATGTCGACGCGCAGCACGGCGAACACCTCGCGAAACTGCGCCCAGCGCAGCGGCAGGAAGTTTTTCCAGTTCGCATACTGGTTGCCGACGAAGCCCCAGTAGATGCGGAACGCGAAGTTGAAGACGAACACGTAGGCCGCGGCGAAGTGGATGAAGCGGTTGATCCCAAACCAGAAACTGAACGACGCCTCGCTCGCGCCGTTGAGCGCGGGCGGATTGGCGATCAGGAATCCGGTGACGGTGAGCACGAGGATGCAGAGCGCGTTGAGCCAGTGGTAAAACCGCACGGGCAGTTCCCAGACGTAGACGCGTTGATAGGTGTGCGGCGGAGCGTGGACGCGGAGGGTCGAGATGGACATGGTGGCCTCCGGGTTAGACTGCCGGCGAGGTCGAGACCTCCTGCAACTTCACGCCCTTGTCGTCGTAGAGATGGACGGCGCAGGCGAGGCACGGATCGAACGAATGAATCGTGCGCAGAATCTCGAGCGGCACTTTCGGGTCGTGCACGGGCGTGCCGATGAGCGACGCCTCGTAAGGCGAGCGCTGGCCGGTGCCGTCGCGCGGCGAGGCGTTCCACGTGCTCGGGACGACGAGCTGGTAGTTCGCGATGCGGCGGTCCTCGATCACGATCCAGTGCGCGAGCGCGCCGCGCGGCGCCTCGCTGAGGCCGACGCCTTTCGCGGAGGCGGGCCACGTCGAAGGCTCCCACTTGTCCTTGGTGAACGTGCGCGAGTCGCCGTTGCGGATGTTGGCGAGGAGCTGGCCGTAGAATTCCATCGCCCAGCGCGCGATGAGCTTCGTCTCGATGCCGCGCGCCGCGGTGCGGCCGAGCGTGGAGAACAACACCGACGCGGGCGCCTTCAACGCGCCGAGCGCGCCGGTGACGGCGTCCTTGATCTCGGCGTGGCCCGAGGCGTAGCCGACGAGCATGCGCGCGAGCGGGCCGACTTCCATCGCGTGGCCCTTCCAGCGCGGCGTTTTCAGCCACGAGTATTTCGCGTCGACGTCGAGATTCGCGTAGGGCGGCTTCGGGCCGCTGTAGTGGAGCTTGGTTTCGCCTTCCCACGGATGACGGCCGCCGCTCGCCGAGTAGTCATACCACGAGTGATCGACGAACTCCTGCACGCCGGCGGGATCCTTCGGATCGACCTCGTGGATTTTCGTGAGATCGCGATCGAGGATCGCGCCGCGCGGGAATTTGAAACGCGCGACATCGGCGAAGCCGTTCGTCGGCAGATCGCCGTAGCAGAGATAATTTTTCACGCCGCCGCCGATCTCCGTCCAGTCGAGATAATACGGCGCGACCGCGAGCAGGTCGGGCAGGTAAACCTGCTCGACGAATTGCGCCGCCTGCTCGAGCAGGCCGCCGACGAGCGCGAGCCGCTCGGCGTTGAGGGCGTTGGCTTCGTCGATGTTGATCGCGCACGGCACGCCGCCGACGAGGTAGTTCGGGTGCGGGTTCTTGCCGCCGAAGATCGTGTGGATCTTGACGATTTCCTTCTGCCACTCGAGCGCTTCGAGATAATGCGCGACGCCGATGAGATTGACTTCGGCGGGCAGCTTGTAGGCGGGATGGCCCCAATAGCCGTTGGCGAAGATGCCGAGCTGGCCGCTCTCGACGAATTTCGTGAGCCGCTTCTGCAGGTCGCTGAAATAGCCGGGCGAGCTCTTCGGCCAGCGCGAGATGCTCTGCGCGATGCGCGAAGTCTCGGCGGGATCGGCTTTCAGCGCGCTGACGACGTCGACCCAGTCGAGCGCGTGCAGATGATAGAAGTGCACGACGTGGTCCTGCATGTATTGCGCGCAGAACATCAGGTTGCGGATCAGCTCCGCGTTCGGCGGGATCGCGATGCCGAGTGCGTCCTCGACCGAGCGCACCGACGCAAGCGCGTGCACCGTGGTGCAGACGCCGCAGACGCGTTCGCAGAACGCCCACGCGTCGCGCGGATCGCGGCCTTTGAGGATGATTTCGAGGCCGCGCACCATCGTGCCGGCGCTCCAGGCGTCGACGATTTTTCCGTCCTTCACTTCCGCTTCGATGCGGAGGTGGCCTTCGATGCGGGTGATCGGGTCGACAACGATGCGGCTCATGATTGGTCTCCTCCTTTTTCACCGGCGTGCGGATCGATCGCGGGCGGCGGCGGCGCATCCGCGGCGGACTCGCCGGGCTGCTCGCCGATTTCATGGTGCTTGCGGATGTTCGTGAGGACCGCGTGTGCCGCCGCGCCCGCGACCGTCGCGGCGCCGAGGACAACGCCGATCTTGTCGGCCGTCGTCTCGATGCCGAAGCCGGGGAAGCTGGGCAGCCGCGTGTAGAACGGGCCGTTGTCCCAGAAATTCGATTCCGAGCAGCCGATGCATGGATGGCCGGATTGAATCGGAAAACTCACGCCGCCGTTCCAGCGGATCGTGCCGCAGGAGTTGTAGGTCGTCGGGCCTTTGCAGCCGACTTTGTAGAGGCAGTAGCCTTTGCGCGCGTTCTCATCGTCGAACGACTCGACGAAAAGGCCCGCGTCGTAATTCGGCCGGCGATAACACGTGTCGTGCACGCGCCGCGAGTAGAACGCCTTCGGCCGGCCGAGCGCGTCGAGCTGCGGAATGCGGTCGAACGTCAGCAGGTGCACAAGCACGCCGGCCATCACTTCGGCGATCGGCGGGCAGCCCTGCACGTTCACGATCGGTTTGCCGGTGATGATCTTGTTGATCGGCGTCGCCGAAGTCGGATTCGGCTTCGCGGCCTGCACGCAGCCGGAGCACGCGCAGTTGCCCCACGCGATGACGGCCTTCGCGTCGGCCGCGACTTCGCGCAGGATGTCTTCCGCCGAGCGGCCGCCGATGCAGCAATACGCGCCGTCCGCCGCGGTCGGCACGGAGCCTTCGACGCAGAGCAGGTATTCGCCTTTGAATTTCTTGATCGTGTCCTGCAGGCACGCCTCGGCCTGCGAGCCGGCGGCGGCGAGCAGCGTCTCGGTGTAGTCGAGCGAAATCTTGTCGAGCAGGATGTCCGCGACGATCGGATGCGACGAGCGCAGGAACGATTCGCTGCAGCACGTGCACTCCTGAAAATGCATCCACACGACCGGAATGCGCTTCTTCGTCTCGAGCGCGTTCACGACTTGCGCGACGCCCTCGGAGCCGACGCCGATGCACGCGCTCATCCAGGCGCAGAATTTCAGGAACTCGCGCCGCGACACGCCGCGCGAGGTCAGTTGTTCGTAGATGGTGACTTGATCGCGGGCAGGGGAAGGCACCGGCTGGTGGAGTGTTTCCATGGTGAAGCGGACCTGAACGGTCGTCGTTTTGTTGGGGGGACTAAGAGGAGCTATCCTAAAACATAGCGGATTTTGCCGGAACGCTGATCCTCGTTTATTGCGCATCACTGCGCGCCGATTACACAAAACGCGCTGCGCGCTCGACGCGCCGGTTTGCGCGCGCTTAGGACTGCGGTTATGCACGAGGTCGGCATCATCGAGTCCGCGCTCGAGGTTGTGCTGCGGCACGCCGCCGAACAGCACGCGCAGCGCGTCGAGCGCGTCGTGCTGCGCATCGGCACGCTCGCGGGCGTCGAGCCCACGGCGCTGCATTTCGCCTTTGACGCCGTCTCGCGCGGCACGCCGGCCGACGGCGCGGCGCTCGAGATCGAATCGGTCGCGGCCGCCGTTTATTGCGCCGGCTGCGCGCGCGAATTCACGGCGGAGCGGGGGAGCTTTATTTTCCGGTGCCCGACCTGCGGCGATTTTTGCGGCGAGGTGCGCCGCGGCCGCGAGCTCGAGTTGAGCCGGATCGAAATGACCTGACGCGTATGTGCATCGAATGCGGATGCGAAAACTCGGTGCCCTTCGGCGTGAAGGTGCTGCGCGCCGTGGCGCCGCAACTCCTGCGTCCGAAAACGCCGGCGCCCGCGCCGCTCGCCACGGTCGCCGCGGCGGCGCCGACGTCGCACACTGTCGAGGTGCACGCCTCGCTGCTCGCGAAGAACGACTCCGCCGCCGCGCGCAACCGCGCCGTCTTCGCCGCGCACCGGCTGCTGGCGCTCAATCTCGTTTCCTCCCCCGGCGCCGGCAAAACCACGCTGCTCTCGCGCACGGTCGACGAGTTCGGCCACGAGGAAAAATGCGCGGTCGTCGTCGGCGATCTCGAGACCGACAACGACGCGCGCCGCATCCATCGCCCGCACGTGCCCGTCGCGCAGATCACGACGGGGACGGCGTGCCATCTCGACGCCGACATGGTCGCGCGCGGCGTCGAGGCGCTCGATCTCGCCGGCGTGCGCGTGCTGTTCATCGAGAACGTCGGCAATCTCGTCTGCCCCGCGTCGTTCGACCTCGGCGAGGCGGTCCGCGTCGTTCTGCTCTCCGCGACCGAAGGCGAGGACAAACCGCTGAAATATCCGCCGATCTTCAAGTCCGCGCACCTCGTGCTGCTGACGAAGATCGACGTCGCCGGCGCGCTCGGCTTCGACCGCGCCGCCGCGGTCGACAACATCCGCCGCATCGCGCCGCAGGCGCAGCTCATCCAGCTTTCCGCGCGCAGCGGCGAAGGACTGGACGAATGGTATCGTTTCTTGCGCGCGCACCTGCCGCGAGCCTGACGCGCCGCTTCCGCCAATGAGATCCAGCCCACGGGAAATCACGGATCGCCTGCTCCGCGTGCGCGGCACGGTGCAGGGCGTGGGCTTCCGGCCGTTCGTCCTGCGCGTCGCGACGGAGCTCGGCCTGCGCGGCTGGGTGCGCAACGACACGGAAGGCGTGCTCGTCCGCGCGATCGGCGAGCCCCGCCAGCTCGAGCGGCTCGCAACACGTCTCGCGAATCACGCGCCGCCGGCGGCGCGCGTGCTCGGCGTCGAGACGATCGCGCCGCCGGCGACGCTGCCGGCCGCAAACGGCGGCTTCGAAATTCTCGACAGCTCCGGTCCGACGAGCGAAATTTCAACGACGCCGCCGCCCGATCTCGCGTTGTGCACCGATTGCCGTCGCGAGCTTGCCGTGCCGCGCGACCGGCGCGCCGGCTACGTTTTCATCAACTGCACGCAGTGCGGCCCGCGCTACTCGATCATCGAGAGCCTGCCCTACGACCGGCCGCGGACGACGATGCGCTGTTTTCAGATGTGCCCGGCCTGCCGGCGCGAATACGCCGAGCCGCGCGACCGGCGCTTCCACGCCGAGCCGAACGCGTGCCCAGTGTGCGGGCCGCAGCTCGTGCTCACCGCCGCCGACGGCCGCGAACTCGCGCGCGGCGACGCCGCGCTCGCACAAACGCAGATTGCGTTGCGCGACGGGAAAATCGTCGCGGTAAAAGGCATCGGCGGCTTCCACTTGATGTGTGACGCGACGAACGACGGCGCGGTTGTCGCGCTGCGGCGCCGGAAGCATCGCGAGGAAAAGCCGTTTGCCGTGATGTTCGCCGATCTCGATCGCGCGCGCGCGGCGACGCGCGTCTCGATCGCGGCGGCGGCGCTGCTCAACTCGCCGGCGGCGCCGATCGTGCTCGTGCCGCGGCGCGAGAATTCGTCATTGGTGTCGGCGGTCGCGCCCGCGAATCCGTGGATCGGCGCGTTGCTCGCGGCGACGCCGCTGCACGTGCGGCTGCTCGAGCCGCTGGAATTTCCGGTCGTGGCGACGAGCGCCAATCTTTCCGAGGAGCCGCTCTGCATCGACGACGCCGAGGCGGCGTCGCGCCTCTCGGGCATCGCGGATGTTTTTCTCGGCCACGACCGCGCGATCGCGCGGCCGGTCGACGATTCGGTCGTGCGGTTCACGAGCAGCGGGGCGCCGATCGTGTTGCGCCGCGCGCGCGGCTACGCGCCGTCGCCGCTCTTGCTTCCGGCGTCGCTCGCGCAGCCGCTCGTCTGCGTCGGCGGCCACATGAAGAACACCGTCGCCGTCGCCTCGGGCGATCGCGTCGTGCTGAGCCCGCACATCGGCGACCTCGGCGGCGCGGCGACGCAGGAAGTCTTCGCGCGCACGATCGACACGCTCGGCGCGCTCTTCGGTGCGCGCCCGGCCGGCGTCGTCTGCGACAAGCATCCCGATTACGCGTCGACGCGGTTCGCCGAAAGCACCGGGCTCCCGCGGATCGCCGTGCAGCATCACCTCGCGCACGTGCTCGCGGTGCTGCTCGAGCATCGCCGCGAAGCCGACGACGTGCTCGGCATCGCGTGGGACGGGACCGGCTACGGCGAGGATGGCACGATCTGGGGCGGGGAATTTATCTTGCTGCGCAACGGACGTGCGACGCGATTCGCGCGGTTGCGGCCGTTTCGTTTGCCCGGGGGCGATGCCGCGGTGCGCGATCCGCGCCGCGTGGCGCTGGCACTCGCGGCGGAAATCGGCGACGACGCGCCGGAGCGGGTGACGCCGCAGCTCGGGTTTGCTCCGTCCGAAGCGGCGAATCTCCGCACGATGATCGCCTGCGGGCTCAACGCCCCGCTCTGCACGAGCGCGGGCCGGCTCTTCGACGGCGTGGGCGCGTTGCTCGGGCTCGGCCACCGCAATGCGTTCGAAGGCCAGACACCGCTCGCCGTGGAGATCGCTGCGACGCGCGCCGCGCGATCGGAGCGCGCGTTGCCGTTCGACATCCACCCGGCGGAGCATGGCGCCGTCTGGGAAATCGACTGGCAGCCCGCGGTGGAGGAAATACTCGCACGGCCGGTCCTCGACCCGGCCGAGCTGGCGGCGGCGTTTCACGTTGGCCTCGCGCGCGCGATGAGCCACATCGCGCGACTCGCGGACGTGCGCAGCGTCGCGCTCGGCGGCGGTTGTTTTCAAAACGCTTTGCTCCACGAGCTCGCGACCACGCACCTCGCGGCGACCGGCTGCGATGTGCTCGTGCCCCGCGAACTCCCGCCGAACGACGGCGCGATTTCCGCCGGCCAAGCGCTCGGCGCACTCTGGAATCTCACGACCGTCGAGCTGCCGGGCACGGTGACGGCGTTTCCGACTCCGCTGCCCGAATTTCTCAACCCCCGCTCCCCATGTGTCTCGCTGTTCCCGGAAGAGTAATCGACATCCAAGGCGACGATCCGCTGCTGCGTTTCGCGCGCGTGAGTTTTGCCGGTGTGATCAAGAACGTGAGCCTCGCCTGCGCACCCGAGGCGAAGGTCGGCGACTACGTGCTCGTGCACGTCGGCGTCGCGATCAGCATCGTCGACCAGCAGGAGGCCGAGGAAACCTACGCGTATCTGAAACAGATGGGCGAGCTCGACGGGCTCGAGCCGGCGCCGGCGGGCGGCGGAGCCGCGCCATGAAATACGTCGACGAATATCGCGACGCCGCGCTCGTGCGGAAACTCGCCGACGCGATCGCGCGGGCGACGACGCGGCCGTGGACGATCATGGAAATCTGCGGCGGGCAGACGCACGCGATCGTGAAATTCGGCCTCGACGACCTGTTGCCGAAAAACATCACGCTCGTGCACGGCCCGGGTTGCCCGGTGTGCGTCACGAGCGCCGAGCTGATCGACCACGCGGTCGAGCTGGCGCTGACGCACGGCGCGATCCTGTGCTCGTTCGGCGACATGCTCCGCGTGCCGGGCAACACGATCGACCTGCTCACCGCGAAGGCGCGCGGCGGCGACGTGCGGATCGTCTACTCGCCGCTCGATGCGGTGACGATCGCGCAGGAGAATCCGGCGCGGCCGGTGGTGTTTTTCGCCGTCGGTTTCGAGACGACCGCGCCGGCGAACGCGATGTCCGTGCTCCGCGCCGCGCGCGAGCGCGCGACGAATTTTTCCATCCTCACCTCGCACGTGCTCGTGCCGCCGGCGATGCGCGCGATCCTCGGCGCGGCGGACAACCGCGTGCAGGGCTTTCTCGCCGCGGGCCACGTGTGCACGATCATGGGCGTGCAGGAATACGGTCCGATCGCCCGCGAGCACGGCGCGCCGATCATCATCACGGGCTTCGAGCCGGTCGACATCCTCGAAGGCGTGCTCCTCTGCGTGCAGCAGCTCGAGAGCGGCCGCGCCGAAGTGGAGAACGCCTACTCGCGCGCGGTGCGCGCCGAGGGCAACGTGCACGCGCGCCGGATCGTCGAGCAGGTTTTCGAGATCGCGGACCGCGACTGGCGCGGCATCGGCGTGATCCCGCGCAGCGGACTCGCGGTGCGCGCGGAGTTCGCGGCGTTCGACGCCGCGCGGCGCTTCAGGCTCACGCCCGCCGCGAGCGACGCCAGCACCGAGTGCATCAGCGGCGCGATCATGCGCGGCGTGAAAAAGCCGCAGCACTGCCCGGCCTTCGCGACGCGCTGCACGCCGGAGCATCCGCTCGGCGCGCCGATGGTTTCGAGCGAAGGCGCATGCGCGGCGTATTATCGCTACCGGCATCGCACGGCGGAGGCCGAGGCCACTGCGGGCGTCTGATTTTCCACCCGTGCCCACGCCCACGCTCAACTCCGCCGCGTTTTCTTCGTGCCCCGCCCCGCGGCCGCAGCGGTCGCAGATCACGATCGCGCACGGCGGCGGCGGGCGGCTGACGCAGGATCTGATCGATCGCGTGTTTCGGCCGGCGTTTGCCGCGGAGGCGCTCGACGCGCAGCACGACGGCGCGCTGCTGGCGACCCGCGGCGTGCGGCTGGCGTTCACGACGGACGCGCACGTCGTGACGCCGCTGTTTTTTCCCGGCAGCGACATCGGCAAGATCGCCGTCAACGGCACGGTCAACGATCTCGCGATGTGCGGCGCTCGGCCGCAGTGGCTGAGTGCGGCGTTCGTCCTCGAGGAAGGGCTCGCGGTCGAGACGCTGGAGCGCGTCGTGCAGTCGATGCGCGCCGCGGCCGCGGCGGCCGGCGTGACGATCGTCACCGGCGACACGAAGGTCGTCGAACGCGGGAAGGCGGACCAACTTTACATCACGACGGCCGGCGTCGGCGTGATCGAGCACGATCTCGTCATCGCGCCGTCGAGCGTGCGCGCGGGCGACGCGGTGCTGCTCAGCGGCGACATCGGCCGGCACGGGATGGCGATCATGGCGACGCGCGCGGGCCTCGCGTTCGAGAGCCCGATCGAGAGCGATTGCGCGCCGCTCGCCGCGCCGGTGCAGGCGTTGTTCGCGGCCGGTTTGGAAATTCACTGCCTGCGCGATCTCACGCGCGGCGGGCTCGCAACCTCGCTCGTGGAGATCGCGGAGACGGCGAAGCTCGCGATCGCGATCGACGAGGAACGCGTGCCGGTGACCGAGCCGGTGCGCGGCGCGTGCGAAATTCTCGGGCTCGAGCCGCTCTACGTGGCGAACGAAGGCCGCTTCGTCTGCTTCGTGCCCGCGGCGCAGGCCGACCGCGCGCTGGAGATTCTCGCGCGCACGGCGCCGGGCGGACCGCCGGCGTTGATCGGCCACGTGAAAGCCGCGCCGGCCGGGCGGGTGACTTTGCGCAGCGTCATCGGCGCGGAGCGGATCGTCGACCGGCTGAGCGGCGAGCAGTTGCCGCGGATTTGTTGAGTGCGGGCGATCGGCCGGGTCGGGGAAACGCATCCGGGCGGAGGCAACGCGTGCGCGTTTTTTTCCAGCCGATGCGCAGCGCCGCTCCGCGGCGCGCGCGATAATCCCGCACTTTCCGAGGCAGCGAAATCCCGCGCGGCAAACCCGCCGCGCCGGCCGCCGTTCCGCCTCGGGAGTTGCGCCGCAGGCGCAGCAAAACTTCTCACCCATGATCAAACGCCTGCTCCTCATGCTGGCCGCGATGACCGTCATCGTCGGCGGAACCATCGGCTACAAACTTTTCGGCCGGCACATGATGAACGTGGCGCTGGCCGCGCAGAAGCCGCCGCCGGTCACGGTCGCGACGGCCGAGGCGCGCGCGCTCGAGTGGCGGCCGACGCTGCATGCCGTCGGCAGTTTCAATGCCACGCAGGGCATCGTCGTCAGCGCGCAGCTCGACGGCGCGGTGACGCAGATCGCGTTCGACCCGGGCGCCGCGGTGGCCAGCGGGCAACTGCTCGTGCAGCAGGATGTCTCGACGGAGACGGCGCAGCTGGAGAGCGCCGAGGCGGCGGCGACGCTGGCCAATCTCGCCCTCGAGCGCGCGAAGCAGCTCCGCACCAGCGGCTCGAATTCGCCGAGCGATTTCGACGCCGCGATGGCGGGCTTCCAGCAGGCGCGCGCCGCGGTGGCCGCGATCCGCAGCACGATCGAAAAGAAAACCATCCGCGCGCCGTTCGCCGGCCGCGCGGGCATCCGGCTGGTCAACCTCGGGCAGTTCCTCCGCAGCGGCGCGGCGATCGTCTCGCTGCAGGCTCTCGACCCGATCTTTTTCAACTTCACGCTGCCGCAGCAGGACGCGCCGCAGGTCGCGTGCGGCCGCCAGGTGTCGGTCGCGGTCGACGCGTTTCCGGGCGCCGTGTTTTGCGGCAGCATCACGGCGGCGAATGCGAACGTCGACGAAGCCACGCGCGCGCTGCAGCTTCAGGCCACGCTCGCGAACCGCGACGGACGGCTGCAGCCCGGCATGTTCGGCTCGGTCGACGTCGAGCTGCCCGCCGCGGAAAACGTCGTCACCGTGCCGCTCGCGGCGATCGTCTACAATCCCTACGGCAACGCGGTCTACGTCGTGGAACCGGGCGAGGGCGGCGCGACGATCGCGCGCCAGCAGTTCGTGCAAACCGGCGCGACGCGCGGCGACCAGGTCGCGATTCTCAAGGGCGTGAAAGCCGGCGCGGTGATCGTGACCGCGGGCCAGCTCAAGCTGCGCAACGGCGCGAGCATCGTCATCAACAACTCCATCGTGCCGGGCGATTCCGCCGCGCCGAAGCCGGATCGTCCGTGAGCCGCGATGAACTTCACCGACATCTTCATCAAGCGACCGGTGCTCGCTTCGGTGGTCAGTCTGCTGATCCTGCTCGTCGGCTTCCGCTCGCTCGGCCTGCTTAACGTCCGCCAGTATCCGCGCAGCGACATCGCCGTCGTCACGGTCAACACGGTCTACGTCGGCGCGAGCGCCGATTTGATTCGCGGCTTCATCACCACGCCGCTCGAGCGCGAAATCGCGAGCGCCGACGGCATCGACTACCTCGAGTCGACGAGCAGCCCGAGCATGAGCTCGATCACGGTGCACCTGCGACTCAACTACGATCCCAACGCCGCGCTCACGCAGATCACCTCGAAGGTCAACCGCGTCCGCAACCAGCTCCCCGCCGATGCGCAGGATCCGGTGATCGACGTGCAGATGTCCGAATCCACCGCCGCGATGTATCTGATGTTTTCGAGCGACGAGCTCGAATCGAACCAGATCACCGATTACCTCTATCGCGTCGTGCAGCCGAAGCTCACGGCGGTGTCCGGCGTGCAGAGCGCGCAGATTCTCGGCGCGCGCATTTTTGCGATGCGCATCTGGCTGAAGCCGGACCGGCTCGCGGCGTTTGGGCTGAGCCCTTCGCAGGTGTGGCGCGCGATCGCGCAGAACAATTATCTCTCCGCCGTCGGTTCGACGAAGGGTTCGATGATCTCCGTCGCGCTCAACGCCAGCACCGACCTGCACACCGCGGAGGAATTCCGCCAGCTCGTGATCGGCCAGCAGAACGGCGCGATCCTGCGCCTCGGCGACGTCGCCGACGTCGTGCTCGGGGCGGAGAGCTACGAATCGAGCGTGAAATTCGGCGGCCAGCCGACGACGGCGATCGCGATCAGCGTGCTGCCGACGGCGAACGCGCTCACCGTCATCAGCGAGGTGCGCAAAATCTTCCCGCAGATCGTCGCCGAGCTGCCGCGCAGCATGAGCGCGTCGATTCCCTACGATGCGACGGAATACATCCGCAGCGCGATCCGCGAGGTCGTCGAGACGCTGGTCGAGGCGCTGCTGATCGTCGTCGTGATCATCTATCTTTTCCTCGGGACGGTGCGCTCGGTGGTGATTCCGATCGTCGCGATGCCGCTCTCGCTCGTCGGCGCGTGTTTTCTCATGCTCGCGCTCGGGTTCACGATCAACCTGCTGACGCTGCTCGCGATGGTGCTCGCGATCGGGCTGGTGGTGGACGACGCGATCGTCGTGGTGGAAAACATCCACCGGCACATCGAGGAGGGATTGTCGCCGCTCGCCGCGAGCCTGCAGGGCGCGCGCGAGCTCGGCGGCCCGGTGATTGCGATGACGATCACGCTCGCCGCCGTCTACGCGCCGATCGGTTTCCAGGGCGGGCTGACGGGCGCCCTGTTTCGCGAGTTCGCGTTCACGCTGGCGGGCGCGGTGATCGTTTCCGGCGTCGTGGCGCTCACGCTCTCGCCGATGATGTGTTCGAAGCTGCTGCGGCACGACGCCGGCAGCCGGCAGCGGTTCGCGCATTTTCTCGACCGGCAGTTCGACCGCGTGCGCGGCGCCTACGAGCGCACGCTGCACGCCACGCTCGATTACCGGCCGGTGGTCGTGGTGTTCGCGTTGATCGTGCTCGCGAGCCTCGTGCCGTTTTACCAGCTCTCCAAGACCGACCTCGCGCCCGACGAGGACCAGGGCATCGTCATCGCGCTCGGCACCGCTTCGCCCAACGCCAACATCGACCAGATCGCGCGCTACTCGGATCACGTGAACGAGATCGTCCGCGGTTTCCCGGAAACGGCGCAGGTCATCCAGGTCAACGGCTACCCGGCGTCGAACAACAGCATCACGCTCATGGCGCTGAAGCCGTGGGACCAGCGCGCGCGCACGACGATGAGCCTGCTGCCCGAGGTCACGCAGAAGCTCGGCGCGGTCGCCGGCCTGCGCATGCTGTCGTTCCTGCAGCCGCCGCTGCCGGGCGCGGGCGGCGCGAACGTGCAGTTCATCGTCGCGTCGACGGACGATCCGCTGCGCATCGCGCAGGTCGCGGACGCGCTCGTCTTCGAAGCGGTGAAGAGCGGTTTGTTTTTCTACGCGGACAACAGCCTGAAATTCGACCAGTCGCAGGCCTACCTCGACGTCGATCGCGACAAGGCCGCGATGCTCGGCATCAGCATGGCGCAGCTCGGCTCCGATCTCGGCCCGATGCTCGGCGGCAACTACGTCAATTTTTTCAACGTCCAGGGCCGCAGCTATCGCGTGATCCCGCAGGTCGACCGGCTTTTCCGGCTGAATCCGGAGCAGATCGGCGACTACTACGTCCACACCGGGAGCGGCGCACTCGTGCCGGTCTCGACCGTCGCGTCGATCCGCTACGCCGCGCAGCCGCGCGCGCTCAGCCGTTTCCAGCAGCTCAACGCCGCGACGATCACGTGCGTGCCGAAGCCGGGCGTCACGCAGGGCCAGGCGCTGGAGTTTCTCAACGCGAAGGCGCGCGAGCTTTTTCCCGAGGGCTACTCGGTGGACTACGCGGGCCAGTCGCGGCAGTTCGTGCAGGAGAGCGGCACGTTTCTCGTCACGCTGGCGTTCGCGGTGATCATCATTTTCCTCGTGCTCGCGGCGCAGTTCGAGAGCTTCCGCGATCCGCTCATCATCATGCTGAGCGTGCCGCTCGCGGTGTCCGGCGCGCTGGCGTTCGTGTGCATCGGCTTTCACGGACTCTCGCTCAACATCTACACCAAGGTCGGGCTGATCACGCTCGTCGGGCTCGTGACGAAACACGGCATCCTGATCGCGCAGTTCGCGAACCAGCTTCAGCGCGAAGGCCGGTCGCGCCGCGTCGCGGTCGAGGAGGCCGCCGGCGTGCGGCTGCGTCCGATCCTGATGACGACCGCGGCGATGGTGCTCGGCGTGCTGCCGCTGGTGTTTGCCTCGGGCGCGGGCGCGGTGAGCCGCCAGCACATGGGGCTCATCATCGCGACGGGCATGAGCATCGGCACGCTCTTCACGCTGTTCGTCGTGCCGGCGGCCTACACGCTGCTCGCGCGCGATCACCGGCACGAGCCGGCGAGCGCGGCCGCGAGCGTCGCGCCGCCGGGCGCAACGGCGACGGGCGTTCGCGCGCCGTGACGCGCATATGCGCGCATGCGGCGCAACGCATCGGACAAATTTTGCGTCGTTTTTCGCAAAATCGACGGAGCACGGCGCGGCAAAAGGAGGATCGTCTCGCCATGACCCCGCTTCGCGATCGCACGACGTGGCTCCACGGGGATCGATTTCACTGCCTGCAGCCGCCGGCCGCGCGGGCAAAAGTGTGGCGGCTCGTGCTGCTCGGTCCGCCCGGCGTCGGCAAAGGCACGCAGGCGGCGCTGCTCGCGGACGCGCTCGGCGCGTGCCCGCTCTCGACCGGCGATATTTTTCGCACCGCCGCGGAGCGCTCCATCGCGCCCGGCTCGCCGCTCGCCGAGGCGCAGGAGCGGATGAATCGCGGCGAACTCGTGCCCGACGATGTCGTGCTGGCGATGATGCGCGAACGTCGCGCGTGCCTGCGCTGCCGCGGAGGATTTTTGCTCGACGGTTATCCGCGCACGATCGCGCAGGCCGCGGCGCTCGATGGGTTGCTGGCGGCCGAACGCCTGCGGCTCGACGCGGTGATCAGCTATGATCTGCCGATGACGGAGCTGGTCACGCGCATGGTCGGCCGGCGCGTGTGCCATCACTGTCAGGCGCTTTATCATCTTCTCACGCGGCCGCCTCAGATCACCGGCGTGTGCGATCATTGCGGCGGCCCGCTGATCCAGCGCACGGACGATCAACTGCAACCGGTGCGCCTGCGCCTTGCCGCGTATGCCGAGGCGACCGCGCGCGTCGCGGATTATTACGCGCGCCAGGGTCTGCTGATGGCGGTGGCGGCGGACGACGACGCGCAGAGCATCTTCGAGCGCACTTTGGAATTGCTGGCCGCCGGCGCGGCGCATCCGACGGCGAATCGCTGAGCGGTCAGCGCGGCGGCGCCCGCGCGAAATCCAGCCACCGTCGGCGCAGAGGTGGCGTCGTTTCACCGCGCGACAGGAGCGGGAAGGGCACGCTCGCTCGTCGGCCGGCGCGTGTCCATTTCGGCGCTTGCGCGGGGAATTTTTTTATTGCAACGTCCGCGGCTCCTGAGGCACGGCGCGGTAGCCAAGTGGTAAGGCCGAGGTCTGCAAAACCTCTATGCGCCGGTTCAATTCCGGCCCGCGCCTCCAAATTTCGCCGCACGCGCGGCAAGGAGTTGCGCGAGCGGGAAGGGCCACTGTCAGTGAAAGTGTCAGTGAAAACCGACGGGAAATCACAACTCGAAAGAACTCACCCGATACTCCGCTGAAACTCGCCCACTGCTCGCTAACACGAGTCGTTCGGATGCCGCTACGATCCAACGCATCCAAAATGAAATCGCGTTTCACCCTGTTCCGTCGCGGCCACATATTCTACACGCAAGATGGCACTACGGGCCAACAGACTAGTTTACGCACGAAGGATGAGGGCGAGGCTCTCGCCCTCTTGCACTCGAAGAACGAGGCATTTCGACAGCCGGTTTTGAACCTTCAAATTGCGCGGACGTATCTTTCCGCTACAGATCCTGAAATTGGAAAGCGAGCGTGGCAGGCGGTGATGGACGAGATGGCGAAAATGAAAACTGGCACCACGCTTCGTCGGCATCATGCCGCCATGAAGGATGCGGCGTTTGATCTCATTCGTTCGTTGCCGATCTTGGAAACGCAGGCGTCGCATTTCTCGACCGTCCTCGATCGCGGGACGGTTTCGACGAACATTTTTTTGCGGCGGTTGCACAATCACGCCTTGGGCATGAATTGGCTTCCGTGGCCGATTTTGCCCAAAAAACAATGGCCCAAAATCGTGTTCAAAGAAAAGCGGGCGGTGACGTGGGAGGAGCATCGCGCAATCGTCGCAGGAGAGCACAATCCAGAACGGCGGGCCTACTACGAATGCTGCTGGCACCTTGGCGGCTCGCAGTCGGACATCGCAAACCTCGTGGCCGAGGATGTCGACTGGCCGAGCCGGACGATTGGTTTTCGCCGCAAGAAGACCGGCAGCGCTTCGATCGTCAGGTTCGGCGATGAACTCGCCCGGGTTTTGGAATCGCTCCCGCGGATCGGGCCGCTTTTCCCCGCGCACCGCGAGTTGCGTGAGACTCATCGCGCCCGGGAGTTTTGGCGGTGTTGTCGACGGCTGAAGATTTCAGGAATTTCTCTACATTCCTACCGCTACGCGTGGGCGGAGCGCGCCAAGAGTTGCGGTTATCCCGAGCGCTTTGCGCAGGTAGCGCTCGGTCACCAGAGCAAGGCAGTTCATCGCGCCTATTCTAAAAAAGCGCAGGTGACGCTTCCCGCGCTGGAAGACTATGAGAAGAAGGTGAATGTCGCCCCGGTGGTGCGCATCCGAGCGACGGCTTAAGCGGAAATCTTAAACGGAGGCCGACAACGACCGCTCCGTCTCGTAGGGCCGCTTCTTCGCGGCGTTCTTGAGACGCCAGTGTTGGGCGAGGGCGTTGGTCATCCGCGCGAGCCAGGCGGCATCCTTGTTCCTTTCGAGCACCTCCATTGTGGCGAAATACTTCACGCTGTTGGGCTGGGGAGCGCCAAGAGGTTTGAGAAGACGGGCTGTGACGAGGACCGGCACGTCGTGCGCCTGGCAGTTGAGCACCCATGCGACCTGCTCGGCGGTGAGGCGCCCCGGCACCTCGCCGAGCAGGGCAAGAAATCTCTGTTGGTCCTCGCGCACGGCGTGCCTTTGTTTGCCGATCGTCGCCTAGTTCTCGTCGCACGGGAACCAGAGTCCGGCGGCGTCCATCACCTCAAGAAGGGTGGCGTAGTGGCGGGCAAGCGACTCGAGCCGCAGGCGTTCGGCCGGAGGCAGCGTTTCGTTTTTTGCGGCGGCTGCGATCCTGCGTTGCTCGGCCCCCAGCGCGCGGCAGGCGGCGCGCACGCTGCGCATGTCGACGGTTTTCGAAGTCGCGCACAAATTCCGCAACCCGCGAAGGGTGTCGAGATGTTGGCTGAGCTTCGGATATTCGACGTCGGCCTGGCGGCGGAGATCGTCCACCAAACGGCGGTGCTGCTCCGGTTCGCCGGCGTAGTGGTCCGGGTAGCCGTGGCGTGCAATTGAGGCAAAAACGCCATGATACATGGCGAGCATCTCGATCGTCGGTGCGAGCGCCGCACTCGGCACCAGCGCGGGGCGAATAACGATCGGGTGATGGCCGCGCACGAAAGCCGCGAGGGCAACCGCCACGGCCTCCGCCTCGGTCACGCCATCCAGATTGAGGACGGCCGTGGCGAGATCCTGTCGCGCCGCTTCGTCGAGACGAAACGATTTCGATTTCTTGTTCATGGTTTTTTCTCCGGCGTCTCGGGCTCCGGCGGCGTGATGATGGCGAGGATCTCCGGCGCGGAGAGAGCGAGCAGCCGATCGCGGATTTTTCGGTCGTCGATGAGCCAGCTCCCGAGCCGGTTGATGGAGGCCGTTTTCGGCCGGAAGCCCGCCTTGACCAGGCGGGCGGCGAGCAGTCTGCAGATCGGTGAGTTCATAGGATGGAGATTTCGAAAGGGATTTTCCCGCGGGTTTCGGCCGCGTGTAATACGGCCAGCGTCCTTGCTACCGGCGGCATTACGTCCGCCGAATTTCCCTCCGCGATCTGCCCACTCCACGGAGCGGGATGACCGCGCAGCCTTTGCTTCCGGTAACGACGCGACCGCAGCCGGTCGACCTGCCAGGCGAGCCCGGCGAAGAAACGGTCGAGCGGAATTGTGAACGAACGCTTCCCATCGTCTCGCTTCCACGTCACGGCCAGCGTGCGCCGCGGGTTCACGGACCAGTCGACGATGCCCGGAAAGTCGAGCAGCGCTGGCAGGTTTTCCGGCGTCGCGGCAAGATGCTGTTCCAACGCCTGCTTCGCCGCCTCGCGTTCCACGGTGGTTCCGTGGCGTTGTTGCATCCGCGCCTGCGCGCGCGCGGCCGGACTCGGCAGCGGGAATTTTCCCGCCTCGCGGCGGCCGGCGTTGATGACGTCGATCGCCGCATCGACGCGGGCCTGTAGGGCATTGGGCACGTGCACTCCCGGCAGCCGATTGAGATGCGGCATCTCTACGAGGCCGAGATTCGGCACGACGACGTTGAGGTCGCACGCGCCGGCGATCCGGTCGATATGCCACCCGAGCACGTGGGGACCGCCGAGAGTGGCCAGCGGCACGACGACATCCTGAATCCGCATTCGCTCCGGGTCCGTCAGCCACGCATACGGCCGAAAGGTCACGAACCACCAATAGAACATCGTCGTGGGGAGGTGGGGGCCGTATTCGTAACCGAGCCTGGACCAGGCCCAGATCGTCCGCGCCACGAGTGCTTCCGGGGTGAGTCCATCCGGACCCGCGACGGGTGTGAGTTCGTAGCCGAGGTGGTCTGGGTGGTTGGCGTTCGACAGATAGGCGACCCCGGCCGAAGCGGCGGCGGGGCTGCGCAGGGCGGCGTAGGTGACAAGCCCGCTCATGGTTGGACTCCTCGGAATTTACGCAGCAAAGCACCGAACTGGCTGGGGGAGGCGCCATGGGCGGCGGTGAACAGATCGGCGGCGCCGACGATCGCGGAAGCGAGCCGTGCCACCCGAACTTGAACGGGGCCCTGATTCGAGGAGGCCAGCAACCGCACCATGTCCGCCGTGCGCGCTTCCCAGTCGTCGGGAATATTAAGGCCGTGGGGAGCGCCGCCCGCGCCGGCGGACTTTAGATCCTGGAAGGCGCGATAGACCGTCGAGTCGGCCAATCCAAACGAAAGAGCGAACGAGCGGTGGGTGATTTCGCCCTTGAGGACCGCTTCGAGCAACGGCGGCTCGGCCCGGAGCCATGTCTTGACGACCTGCCGGCCGATCCGCTCGTAGCCCCGGCCGTGGCGCTGGTTGAGCCGCAGGTTCAGGTAGGCGGCCTGGGCCGGGCTGGCGATGGGCACCTCGACCACCTCCACGACCGTGACACCTTCGGCATCGTAAACGGCGAGGCGGGAGAGGCCGTCGACGACGACGAGCCGACCGGTGAGGATGGCAGCGATGATCGGCGGGAGCGAATCGCCGCGGCGCCGCGCATCTCTATACCGCTGAAAGTCGGCGGGCTCCGGCTCGGGCCGCAGATTTACCCGCGGGTCGCAGTGGAGCTTTGCCCGGGGCAGCCGTTGCGGCCGGAGCTGGAATTTGCCCGCCTCGGGGCTGAGGAGGAATGCAACGAGCTGCGCGTAGTCCAGCGCCATGCCGTGGCGACCCGCCTCGCCGGGGCGGAATTGCAGTTTTCCCCTCCGATTCCAATCATAGAGCGTCCACTCCGGGACGCCCGCGAGGCGGGCGGCATCTGCGACGGGCAGCCAGAGCCCGGCCAGGAACTTGAGTGGCAGAGCTTCGTCCGACGCGAGATTCGGGCGGGCGGTCGGTGCGGATGGCAGGTGCATGCCGCCGCGTATGAGCCGGTCCGGTGGGCGTTCAAGCTGTATTATACAAGCGAATTCCGGGCTGATTTTTTGTTTTTTAATGACAATGTCAGTTTCGGTTTTGTTTATAGCCGGATAAAAACAAATATAAACAAATGATCGGCTTTTCCTCCGCTCGTGATTTTGTTTTTCGGTTTACGGGCATTTTACAATGTTTCACTGAAACACGAGCCGGCGTTGGGAACAGGTGCGCAGGCCGGTCAGCGGCCCACGAGGGGCGGATTATCGCGATGGATCGGGCCTGCTGCGGTCGAGGATCACCCACACCTGGCGATCCGGAACGGTCGCCTGGGTCCAGGCGAGACGAAGCCGCAGAACGCGGCCGCCTTTGATCCGCAGGACCCGCGGATCGTTCGACTGCAAGCGCGTTCCCGCGACGGAGAGCCGGCGATGCGGCCCCGCCTGCACCCAATGGGGCGAGATGAGGGCGCGTTCGCCGCCCAGGACGAGCGGCACGCTCTTCATTCCGGAGACGAGCTTTCGGCCGGCCCGGTGGCTGGCGAGTTTGAGGGCGATGACCGCGACGGGTCGCCCCGCGCACCTCAGCAGCAGCAACGTTGCAGCCAGAGTGCCGGCGAGTCGTGGGCGGACCATTTTGACGCGGAGTTCGCTTGTGGCCCCGCGGAGGAGCCTCGCCAGCAGCGCGGAGTTGAAGCGCACCCTGCCGCGTTTCGAGCGGAATTCGAGCCGGCCGGAAGCTTTTAGCCAAAGGCCGGAATCAGGCGTTGTGCCGGGGCAGATTGGGGTTTCTCCTTTGAGGCGGGATTTCGTGCTCATCTTGCCTCTCTGGATTTGCGAGCCGCGGTTCTGGCATCTCCGATCGTGTGGCATTCCACCCAGCCCTCCCGGCTGAGGAGATCTTCGCCCAGGGCGAGCAGCGGCACGGCCGGCATCGCCTCGAAAAACGTCTGGGCCTCTTTTTCCGAGGGAAGTTTCGGTAGATGCGCAATGACGGGGGTGGGGCCGCTGCGCACGACAATGAGCACGTCGTCGAACGTAACGTCCTCGAAGACGAGCCGCACTTTCATGACGTCGAGCGTGAGCGGCTGCGGCACGCGCAGGGCGCGCAGAAAACGCCCGAGGGCGGGCGATTCCAACGCCGTCAGGCCGAGGCAGGCGACGGGATGCTGGCGGGGATATTCGAGCCACGGAAAATCGTGGTCGCGGTGAAGCCACAACGAAGTGCGGCCATCGCCGGAGCGGGCGACGAGGGTGTGGGATTGAGACATGCGGATGAATGATCCCTTCGCCTAGCCGCAGCCTGAAAGGGAACTGCTGGAAAAACCGGCGATCGAGGATCGCCTCACCCCTCTGGCAGGTGCGCCGGCGGCGACCCGAAGGGCGACGCGGCGCGCCGTCTCAGGAATCGTCCCTCCCATGGATCGAAAGATCCGCCCGGTCGCTCAGAGGCCTTGGCCTTTTTTCAGTGCGGATTTTTGGGCAAACCGCCGCCGCTCCGCTTCGATGGTCTCGCGCTGTTCCTCCAGGTAAGTCTCGATGAGTTTGGCAGCGGCTTTGGGGTCGACCTTTTTAAGCCGCACCAGGGTGCGTCCGAGGGCAGACGGCCCAATGGGCTTGGTTCCGGCCAGCGTGCGAAAGAGGTGGCCTGGGTCCCAGCCTCCGAATTCCCGGGCGAAGCCGCGCAGGCCGAGCCCGGAGCGGTTGACGATCTCCTGGAGGATTTCCCGCGTGAGGGGCATGCGGCGAGGGTGCCGTCGTTGACCAAAAATGCAACACCGACTTGACGTTGACCATTAGATCAACATTATGGGAAACCTTAACCAGGAATCCGTCATGTCTGTTACCGTCACTCGTTTCGTCCGGAGCCTCGACTCCGTTGCCCTCCTCGATGCCTATGGCGACACCGCCGGCGTCCAAGCCGTCAACCTGCCCGTCCGATTCGGCCGGCCCTTCGATCCCGCCGCTTCCGGCGTGGGCGCTCGTTTCCACGAAGCGTTTCAGCGCTTCAATCGCGGCGAGCCCATCCAACGTGAATTCCTGCCTTATGCTCGGGCGCTGCACGAGTGGCTGCGCCTTGCCGGGGCCCGTCGGATGTGGACCGAGTGGAGCTACGGCGGCGAAGAGAGCCGGTGGCGGGGCACGGTCGACGTGAGTGTCGCCGGCGGTCCGCGTCCGTCCGGCATCGTGGAAATCAAGTTGCAGGGGCGCGATCCGGAAGACGGCTTCTGCGAGGACTGGGCCCAGTTGGGCTGCTATTGCCGGCTCGCCGCAGAGGCCGGGCGGCCGATCGACCGCCAATGGGCCGCGCTGGCTTACATTCTCCCCCGGCGCCGGCAGGTTCGCGTGTTGGTGCAGAACGACGTTTGGCGGCTGGTCGCGCCGCTGGCGCGGCTCGAAGCGGCGTAAGACTTATGCTGCGATTCAGGTGGACCCTCGAAGCGCGCTATCGCGTGCGACTGGCGAAGCTGCTCGATTCGTCGGTGACCTCGACCGCGCTCGGGGGAAGCCTGGAGCAGGCGTATGTGAGCCGGAACTACCAAGCCGTGCTGGAGCGGACGTGCCTCGGCGCCGATCCCGCTTTCCGTCGCCAGATTCTGCGCCTCGGGCTGGGTTATCTCGAAGGCAGCATATTGCTGCTCCTGGCGGAGGAGCTGGCGTCGGTGCAGCTTGGGCGCTCCCTCTTCCTGGACCGGCTGAAGCTCGCTTGGATGGATCACGAAGGTCTGGAATTTGGCGTGGAGACGATCATCGCGGTTTTCGACGGCACCATCGTGGTGGCGACGGGCGAGGAATTCGAATTGGACGAAAGGTTCTACGTCGACCGGCAACTTCTGCGGGTCGAGGTGGGTTACCGAAGTGAACAAATGTGGCGCCATCGCCAGCGTCAGACGGGAGAGCGCGACGGCTGAGGCCGTCGCGCTCGGTCGGGCTTAAGCCGCGAGATTCGGCGCGGCCGCCGGCGTGGCGATCCAGGCCGTGAAATCCGCCTGCAATTCCTCGAGGGCACGCTCGACGGTCAACCGGTCGAGGAGCACGGAGGCTTCTGCTCTCGATATGACCGGCATCGTCTGCGCCGCCGGCACGCGGAGGAATTTTTTCAACGTTTCGAGCTGCTTGGCAGTGGCCGGCTCGTTTGGCGGCTCGGCTTGCAACGCGCGCCGCGGCAGCGCCGCGAGAATTTCCGCTGCGCGGACGAGGAGCACCGAGCGTTGCCAGGTTCGCCCGAACTTTTCGTAGACGCCGAGTTTTTGGGCCAACGGATCGAGGACGAGGAGGAAGCGGGTGCCGCCCACCGAAGTTTCGGCAAAGGGCCGCGTCGTCCCATCCAGGCCGCGCGACCAATAGGTGGTGACAAAGCCGATCGAAATCGCGACCCGGGTTCCAAGCGGCTGGGGAGATTCGGCGCGGCGTTGCCACGCTTGCAGGACTTGAACGAGCGCCAGTTTGGCGGCGCTGATGACGGAGGGTTTGATGAATGAATCCATGATGACGGTAACCGCGCTTCCAGGTGGCGGAGCACCTTTGTTCACCGCATTGGGTCGATGAAACATCCTGTCGGCGGCTGGCCGACGCAGAACCAGGCAACCATGCCTGATCACGAACCGCAGGCCTCGGACACGCGTCGATGGAGCCGAAGGCCCGGCGGCGCTGGCGTGCCCCGGAATTTTTCCGCCAACCTCCCTCCCGTCGCGGCGCTGCGGCGCGCCGCCTCGAGCTAACGCGGCCAGACCAGCAGGTCGTTCGGCCTGACCTGCAAGGCCGCACACAGGACGAGCAGTTCGAGATCGGTGACCTCCCGCACGCCGCCCTCGATGTTGGCCACGATCTGCTGGTCAACGTCCCAGCCGCAGAGATGACATTTTGCCGCCAGTTGCGGCTGGGTCAGCCCGGCGCGCTTGCGCAGGACGCGCACCGATCCGCCGACGGCATTGCGCGATTTTCCCAGCCGGAAGCTGCGATGTTTCGATTTGACGCGACGGCGAGGCTTGGCAGGCATCGCCGCAGGCTACCAAGCGCGGCTCGGATTGGGTTACGACTTATCGTATGTTTAAATTGACAGCCATTCTAGCGGAGAAGTATTCCATACGACATGTCGTATGCCTCGTTCCGCCGCGCTCTCGCGGCCGTTCTCGTCACTGCCCTCTTTTCCGGCTGCGGCCAGAAGGAGAATGTGTCCGTGCACGCGAGCAGTCCGCCCCCGGCGCCTGCTGCGCCGATTCCGACTCCGGTGCCGCCAACCGAGGCCGACCTCGTCGCGGAGCTGCGTCGCGGTTACGCCGCGAACAAACTGCTGCCCGAGCATTTTGTGTTGCGCGCGGCGCCGTTCGAGATCGTGACTTCCGCGCCGCCGCGCTATACGTTGCAGGGCAAGCTGGTTGTCGAGGCGCTGGAAGCGAGCTACACGCCAGTGACCACGGTTTACAACAGCGCGGGCAAGAAGCTCACGGTTGTGCGATGCGTCGCCCGGAAGGGAGAAACCTTCGAGGTTCCCTTCACGCTGCAGGTGAACTTCGACGGCCAGCGCTTCGGTGAAGGCGCGGCGCCGCCTTTGGGTCGTGCGGTGGGAGATTTTGGGGCGCCACTGGCGAGCTTCGTCAACGGTTTCGATGTCGCGACCGAGGTGGGCCGGCGTTTGCGCGATGCGCCGAAGGTCGTCGCCGAGGCGGAGCAAGCGGTGCGCACGGCGGAGGTCAGCCTCCGCAAAACGTATCTGGATCTCCTCAAGAAGGCGCTCGATAACAATGCGTCGTTGCTCGACGAACTGGGCGCCTTGAAGGGACTTTATCCAGAGACCGACGATATGTTCAGCCACTCGTTCGCGCAGCCGCGGGGCAAAGTCGAAGCGCAGATCCGCGAGTTTCTGGCGCCCCGCTTCTCCGCCGACTACGAGAAGTTTTACGGCGAATACGACGCCGCGAAGCAGCGCGTCGAGGAGACCAAACGCTTTTTGGACGACCTCTGACGGCGAAGATCGCGGAAGCAACCCGCGCGATCAGAGATAGATAGCTACCCTCCGGGCTTGGTTTGGTGCCGATGCCATTCACGCTCTTCCACCACCGTCGGGCTAGATGCTCCAGCCGGGAATTTTCGCCACCGGCTGAAACGCTAGCTCGCACCAGTGAACACGCAGAAAACACGTCTCCATGTCTGCATCGATGATCACTCGCGCTTCAGTCACGCCGCGGTGCGGCCCGACGAGCGCCAGCACACCGCCGTGGACTTCCTCGAGCAGGTCGTCGCGCGCTATCGCAGCTCGGCATCGTCGTCCAGCGCGTGATGACCGACAACGGCAGCTGTTATCGCTCCGCAGCGTTCCGCAAGGCCTGCGCTCGCCTGGGGATAAGCATCTCGTCACTCGGCCCTACACGCCCAAGACCAATGGCAAGCCGAACGCTTCGTCCAGTCCGCTCTGCGGGAATGGGCCTACGCTCGCACCTATCAGCATTCCACTGAACGCCACGCGGCCTTGCCCACTTGGCTCCAGCGATACAACTGGCGTCGCCCTCATCGATCGCTACAACGCAAACCACCCGTCTCCAGGCTCAACTTGGAGGACAACGTCCTGACGACTCACACCTAGGGCGTGACACCTTGTCTATGACACGCGGGTTACTTTACAGCGAAAGGTCGGTCCGCTGATTTCGCGGGGCTTCGGTTCAGCCCAACTAAATACCCCGATTTTTTATTCTGCGGCGACTCGTCGTTATCCGATAGCCGCGATCTGCGCCCAAAAATCTGAATTGACCAGTTCCCCTGCCGGGAAATGCGACGGCGCTTTGGTTCGCTCGTAAATAGCCACCGAAGTGACGGAGTTAGCCGTGCCTTCCGCGCGAGCGATTTCTGGCCTGCGCGGTTGCAGCTAATGGTCGCAGCAAAATCCGACTACCGGAAGCTCGGTAGTCGGAAGGCTTCCGGGGACTGAAGCGTTCGGCTTACACCGGCTCGTGCCCATGAGACCTGTTCCAATCCGTCTTCGCTGCGACCGGCATCGTCGCGGCTGTTACGGGAAAATTACACCACGGCGCTTGGTCACGGCAATTCACGGCCTAGAACCTCTTTCGCTTGCCCTTCGGTTATCCCATGCCAGCCGCCTTTTTGGCTGTATCAACAAATGAAAGACCATCGTAGTCTGCCTGGATTTGGATTCATCGGGTTCGTTTCGTGGCGTCGTTCGATCCGTGCGCTGATGCTCGTGGGCGCGGTCTTGATCGGCGCCGTGCCGAAGATATTCGCGGTCGACACGACGCCGCCGTCCACGCCTGGGAATTTTCAAGTCACGTCCGTGGGGACAGGTGGACTTGTGGTCACATGGACGGCTTCGACCGATGACGTTGGAGTAACTGCATACGAGGTATTCCGCGACGGCGTTTCGCAGGGGACGACGACGAATCTTTCGATGAGTCTGACGGGCCTTACATCGACGACGGCTTACAGTATGGGCGTTGAAGCACGCGACTTGGCCGGAAATCGTTCGGTAAGGGCCACGATAATTGCGACAACCGCCACGAAGCCTGTCGCTCCGTCATTGGCGGGAGGTCAGTCGCACAGTCTGGCGGTGAAGGTGGATGGGTCGGTGTGGGCATGGGGTAAAAACGACTACGGGCAGCTGGGCGATGGAACGACGACGAACCGTTCGGCGCCGGTCGCGGTGAGTGGATTGACGAGCGGAGTGGCGCAGGTGGCGGCGGGGGACAGCCACAGCGTGGCGTTGAAGAGCGACGGGACGGTGTGGGCGTGGGGCTGGGACTACAATGGCCAATTGGGGGATGGGAGCTGGGGGAACTATTATAGTTACCAGACTAGGGCCTGTTAACACTATTGCCAAATTGAATGGAAAGTGCAGACCGGAGGGATGGAGTTGACCGAAGCGCATCTGAAGCGAATCGAGGACGCCTTGCCCGTGGAACGAGGCAATGTGAGCATGGAAGTGCTGAACTTC
>DASZYB010000047.1:0-1729 GCA_035545575.1 Opitutaceae bacterium
CGAGGCGGGCGGCTGCCAGACGACGCCGTCCGCCTCCCACGCGGCGAGGTCCGGTGGCGGCGAGGAAACGGCGAGATCGAAATCGAAGCTCATCGCGCCGCTTTCGATCGCGGGCGCGGCGCGGACGATCTCGCCCAGGGCGGCGAGCCGCGCGCGCACGGTGTTGACGTTGACGCCGCGGGCGTCGCGTTCGGGCGACGGCGTGAAACGCGCGCGCCATCCGCCGCGTGCTTCGGCTGGTTTCGCGGATTCGACGGGCGCAGCGGCGGCCGGTGGAAGGGCCGACGACGCGGAGCGGGGCTGGAATGCGGCGAGCGCGTCGAGGAGCGGCTGGATTTCCGGTGCGGGTTGCTGAAGCCGGTGCGTGGTGGCGAGTTGTTCGAGCCGATGCGCGACGTGGCCGAGCAACTCGAGCGTCGCGGCGGTGAGCGGCGTCTCGTGGCGCGAGAGGCTGCGGAGGAGATTTTCCGCCGCGTGCGCGAGCTGCTCGGCGGGCGCGAGGCCGACGATGGCGGCGTTGCCCTTGAACGAGTGAACGCTGCGGTAAAGGCTCTCGAGTGCAGCGTCGTCGGGCGTGGCGGATGCCAGCGAGCGATCGAGCGTGACGAGCTGCGCGCGGATGTGGGCGAGGAGGTCGTCGCACTCGGCGTAGAAATCGTCGAGCAATTCGGCGCGCAGCGCCGGAGAAAAGTCGGAACTCATTCGGTTCGTTCCGCGGCAGCCGGGACGCCGGTGCGGGCGGGCAGGTGTCGCCCCGTTTGTTTTTCGTGCCAGCTGCCGAAGCGCGCCTTCAACTGCTGCGCGAGAATCGGTTTCACGTAGTAGCCCGACGCGCCGAGCGAGAGCGCGCGCTCGACGTCGCCCGCGTGCTCGGAGCCGCTGAGGATCGCGACATCCAAGGGCGGCGAAAACTCGGCGTCGCGAATCCACGAAAGCACTTCGAAGCCGGTGAAGGTCGGCAGCTTCAGGTCGAGGAAGACGAGATCCGGCCGGTGGATCGAAGCCGCCGCCTGGAGACTGCGCTCGAGATAATCGATGGCTGCGCTGCCGTCAGGCTGGTGCACGAGCTCGCAGTCGAAGCCGGATTCCCGCAGCGCCCGCGAAAAGAAGAACACATCGTCCTCGGAATCTTCGACGAGAAGGATGATGGGACGTTGGGAGGAAGCGCTCATGGGACCGGCGATGCTGCCCTCCGTCGGGGTGCGGTCGCAGCAAAGGGAACTGTGCCTCCCGCGGCGAATTCAGGTCGAGCGCATTAAAATCCGTTTCGTGCATGGGAGAACTTCCGATGTGCGCCAGCGAACGCGGCGAAAAAAATTCGTGCGCTGCAGACACGCGGGCGTCGGCGCGCGCGCGGCTGGAAAACAAAAAAACGGCGCCGCCGGTGAGGGCGACGCCGTGGAAACGGAGCGGAATGAGTGAGGCGGGGAGTTACTTCGTCGGCACCGACTGGATCGTCTTGATGATCCGGCCGGCGACCAGATACGGGTCGGCGGCGGAGTTGGGCCGGCGATCCTCGAGGTAGCCTTTGTAGCCGCTGTTCACGAAGCTGTGCGGCACGCGCACCGAGGCGCCGCGGTCGGCGACGCCGTAGTTGAACTTGTCGATCGACTGCGTCTCGTGCAGGCCGGTCAGGCGCAGGTGATTGTCCGGGCCGTAGACGGCGATGTGCTCGTCGCGGTGCTTGTTGAAGGCGGCCATCAGTTTCTCGAAGTAGTCCTTGCCGCCC
>DASZYB010000048.1:0-47054 GCA_035545575.1 Opitutaceae bacterium
CTGAAAAATTGGCGTCGGCACGACAGACGCCCTACGAACTTGCCATGCCACTCTCGATTCTGATCAACGGCGCGAAAGGCCGCATGGGCCACGCTGTCGCCGACGCCGCGCGCGACATGAAGCTCACGGTCGCTGCCGCGGTCGATGCCGGCGACGACCTCGCCGGCGCGCTTGCGAAGTGCGACGTGATCGTCGACTTCAGCTCGCATGCCGCGACCCGTGCGATGCTCGAAACCGCGGTCGCGCAGAAAAAGCCCGTGGTCCTCGGCACCACCGGCCATTCCGCCGAGGAGAAAAAGCAACTTCTCGCCCTCGCCGCAAAAATTCCGTGCGTGTGGGCGGGAAATTTTTCCGTCGGCGTAAACCTGCTCTTCGCGCTCACGCGCCGCGCCGCGTCGATCCTCGGCTCCGACTACGATGCCGAGGTCGTCGAGATGCACCACCGCTTCAAGAAGGACGCGCCCAGCGGCACCGCCGCGCGCCTCCTTGAAATCATTCTCGAGGAGCGCAAGCTCGGTGCCGAAGCGCTGCGGCACGGCCGCCAGGGCATCACCGGCGCACGCACACCGACCGAAGTCGGCATCCACGCGCTGCGCGGCGGCGATGTCGTCGGCGATCACACCGTGATGTTCGCCGCGCTCGGCGAACGCCTCGAGCTCACGCACAAGGCCAGCGACCGCGCGATCTTCGCCCGCGGTGCGCTGCGAGCCGCCCAGTGGGTCGTGAACCAGAAGCCCGGCGTCTACGACATGCAGGACGTGCTGGGCTTGAAATGAAGCGGCGGGCATCGAGTGCCGGATAGCGAGCACGCGAATCCACTGCCTTTCTCCTCGCTACTCCCTTCGCGCCACTCGCTACTTCACCAGTGATCACCTCGATCCAAGGCACGCTCACCTCCGCGACGCCGCTGCACGCCGTCATCGAGCTCAACGGCTTCGGCTACGAGGTGCACATCCCGGTGACCACGGCGGAAAAACTTCCGGCGCCCGGTGCGGCGGTGAAGCTCCACACGCTCGTGATCTATCGCGAAGATGCGCAGACCCTCTACGGTTTCGCGACGCCCGCAGAGCGCGATTTTTTCCGGCTGATGATCGAGAACGTCACCGGCGTCGGCCCGAAAATGGCGCTGACAATCATGAGCCGGCTTTCGCTGCCGTTGCTCGAAAGCGCGATCCGCACCGGCGATATCGCGACCCTCGCGAAAACCCAGGGCATCGGCAAAAAAACCGCCGAGCGTCTCGTCGTGGAGTTGAAGGCAAAACTCGGCGCCACCGACGGCTCCGCCTCGGCGCTCGCGTCCGGCGAGTCCGTGACCGCGCCGTCCTCGCCGCAGCGCGATGCGGTTTCCGCGCTCGTCGCGCTGGGCTACCGCGCCGCCGACGCCGACCAGGCCGTGCGCCGCGCCGCGCTCGCGCTCGGCCCGCAGGCCGCCACCGAGGCGCTGATCAAAAAAGCGTTGAGCGAATAAGGTTTTTTCGCGCGACCACGAAACCGCGCCATCGCCGCCGATGAATCCCCTGCCCTCGCACAACGTTCTCGGCGGCCCGCTCAAGCCCTGCTCGAACGATCCGCTCACCGGATTTTTCCGCAACGGCCGCTGCGATACCTGCGTCGAGGATCACGGCTGCCACACGGTTTGCGTCGAGGTCACGGCCGAGTTCCTCGAGCACAGCCGCGCCTTCGGCAACGACCTCTCGACGCCGCGGCCGGAGTTTCATTTTCCCGGGTTGAAGCCAGGCGACCGCTGGTGCGTATGCGCGGCGCGCTGGCTCGAGTTGCACGCGCGCGACATCAACGCGCCCGTCGTGCTCGCGGCGACGCACGCGCGCACGCTCGAAATCGTGCCGCTCGAAATTCTCCAGCGCCACGCCACCGCGTAGGCGCCGTGCCGCGTCGTTGGTGCGAATCGCGGGACGATGTTTCCGCGCGCACGGTAGGTCCATACCTGAGGAACTCATCGGTCGCGCAGGCCACGATGAACTCATGCCCCTCACTACCATCCTGCTCATCGTTGTCCTGCTTCTCCTCGTCGGTGCGCTCCCCACCTGGCCGCACAGCCGTTCGTGGGGCTACTATCCCAGCGGCGGGCTCGGCCTCGTGCTCGTGATCCTGCTCGTGTTCGTGCTGCTCAACCGCGTGTAACCCTCTCCCCATGGGCCACCTTTTTCTCGCCATCTTCCTCATCGTCTTCGGGCTGAATCTGGTCATCGGCCTGGCGCTCCCGCCGTGGGTCAGCGGCCTCCTCGCGCTCATCGCGGGCGTGCTGCTCCTCGTCGAGCGCTTCGGCGTTCGCGTGACGCGCAAGTAGCGCACGCCTTTTTCCGTCGCGAAAAATTGCGGCGGAACAATTCGGACGACAGCCCGCGCGGCCTCTGCTAAATTGGCCGCATGAGGATGAGTCATGCCACGATGTTCCGCCGCGTGCTGGAGAGCGACGCCAGTTGCAATGGCCGCTTCTTCACCGGCGTGCTCACGACGGGCATCTACTGCCTGCCGTCGTGCAAGGCCCGCAAGCCGCGGCCGGAAAACGTCCGCTTCTTCCCGACCGTCGAGGCCGCGCGCGCCGCGGGATTGCGTCCGTGCAAAAAATGCCACCCGGACGATTTTGCGCGCGGCGCGGATCCCATTCTGGAAGATATCGAGACGGTCGTCGCCGAAATCCGGGCCACGCCCGAAAAATTTTCCGACGCGCGCGCCATCGTCCGTCGCTCGGGCTTTGGCGCCACGCGGCTCTTCGAACTTTTTCGCCAGCACTACCACACGACGCCGGCCGACTTACTCGTGCGCGCGCGAATCGACGCGGCGAAACAGAAACTGCTCGCGAGCCGTGCCGGCCTCGCCGCCATCTCGGCCGACGTGGGTTTCGAATCGTTGTCGGTTTTCCACGAACAATTCCGCCGCCTGAACGGCCTCACGCCCGGCGCCTATCGCGACCTCCCGTCGACGCGGCGCTTCGCGATCGCGTTGCCCGAGAATTATCCGCTCGGCTATCTGCGCCGCGCGCTCAGTCGCGATTCGCAGAGCGTCACCGAAAAACTCGAAGGTGCGCGTTACACCGCCGCGATTCGACTCGGCGGCGAGCCAAGCTTGCTGCGGCTGGAAATTTCCCCGCGCCGCATCGCCGTCGAAATCTCGGCCGGCTCCGCCATCGAGGCGCACGCCATCGTCGTCGGTCTGCTCGGGCTCGATCAGGACGCCGCGGCCTTCGCGCGGCTCGCCAAAAAACTCGGTCTCGCGCGGCTCGTGGCCGGCCGCACCGGGTTGCGCATCAGCCAGACGCCGACCGTTTTCGACGGATTGCTCTGGGCGATCATCGGCCAGCAGATCAATTTTCCTTTCGCGTGCGCTCTCAAGCGCCGGCTGATCGAGCGCGCGGGCACGCCGCTCGCCGAGGGACTTTTCGCGCCGCCCGCGCCTGCCGCCGTCGCCGCGCTCGCGCCGGCCGACCTGCTGCCGCTGCAGTTCTCGCGGCAAAAGGCCGACTACGTGATAGCGACCGCGCGGCTCGTCGCGCAAGGCACGCTCGATCTCGCCGCGCTTCGCGCGCTGTCCGCCACGCGCGCCGAGCGCACGCTGCTCGCGATTCGCGGGCTCGGCCCGTGGTCCGTGAACTACCTCATGATGCGCGCGCTCGGCTTTCCCGATTGCGTGCCGCTCGGCGACACCGGCGTCACGAGCGGCCTGCAAGCTTTGCTCGAACTTGAAGAGCGCCCCGACCTCGACGCCACGCGGCGGCTCATGGCGATCTTTTCCCCGCACCGCAGCCTGGCGACCGCGCATCTCTGGCAATTCAACCAACCGCTTCCGACATGAACTTCTTCTACGACACGTTCTCCACGCCGTTCGGTGTCTTCTCCGCCGCGGTCGACAACAGCGGGGCACTGGCCGCAACCGCATTCGGTGATGTTTGCGCGCTCGCCAGTCGCCTGAAAATGCCGGAGCTCTCGCCCTCGCACGCGCGGCTCGCGCCTGTGAGGAAGCAAATCGAAGCCTACTTCGCCGGCGAACAACAGGCGTTCAGGTTGACGCTGGCCTCAAACGGCAGTGTTTTTCAGCAGCGCGTCTGGACTGCGCTTCAGCAGATTCGGTTTGGCGAAACGCGCAGCTACGCCGCTCTCGCGCGTGCGCTGCGCAGCTCGCCGCGCGCCGTCGGTCGCGCCAACGCGACGAATCCCATTTGCCTCGTCGTGCCGTGTCACCGCGTCATCGGCGCCGACGGTTCGCTGACGGGCTTCGCGTTTGGCGAGGACATCAAGCGGCGGCTGCTCGAGCATGAGCGTGGCGTCGCGCTCGGCTCCCGGGCGGCGTGATCGCGCGTGGCGCAGGTATTTTTAACTCAGAGGTCGCGGAGGACACGGAGAAAATCGTCAGGCGAAAATCTCGCAGTGAACCTCGGGGGCCTCGGATCACGAGGCCTTTCTCCGTGTTCTCTGTGTCCTCTGCGTTAAGAAAGCTTCGTCCGCGCCAGCGCGGCGTGGTGCAACGCGACGATAAACGCCTTCAGCTTCGCTTCGTCCTTCACGCCCGGCGCGCGTTCGACGCCGCTGTTCACGTCGACGAATTTCGCCCCGGTCGCCTGCAACGCGGCGCCGATGTTCTCCGGATTCAAACCGCCGGAAAGAATCCAGAAATGATCCGCGTGCTCGCGCTGGCACCGCGCGAATTTCTCCCAGTCGCTCGTGCGCCCCGTGCCGCCGAACTTTTCCTTGTCGAAGGCATCGAGCAGGAAAAATTTCGCGAGCGGCAACCACGCCGTCGCGAGCTCCGCGTCCGGCGGCAGCTTCGGTGCGAGCCAGAGTCGTTTCGCTCCGACGCGTTCGCTCCAGCCGCCGACGATTTCCACGGCGGTGTCGGACGCGAAATGAATTTGAAAATAATCGAAGCCGGCGTCGACGGCGGCGGCCAGTTCGTCGCGCGACGGTGCGACCATGACGGCGACACGGCGGCGTTCCGGCAGCCGCGGCGCCATCGCGCGGAATTGCGCGAGCGAGATGTGCCGCGGCGATCCGGGAAAAAGGTTGAAGCCCAGGTAGTCCACGCCGCAGCGGTCCGAAAACTCCGCGTCCACCAGCGACGTGAGCCCGCAGATCTTGATGCGAACGCCGTCGATCATTTGCTTGCCCGCGTGCGAATGCCCTCGTCGCCGAGGCACGTTTCGACGAGGCGCGCCGTCGTGATCCACGGATGATCCGGCGGCACGGTGCGCTTGATGCCGGCGACTTTTTTGAGCGGCACCGGCACGCACTCCGTGCCTTTCAGGCCGACCATGATGTTGTAGTGCCGCTGCGCGAGCAGCGCGCCGGCCTTCGTGCCGAAGCGCGTGCAGAGCAGACGGTCGAACGCCGTCGGCGGCCCGCCGCGTTGCACGTGGCCCAGCGAAGTCACGCGCGCTTCCACGCCGGTGAGCTGTTGCAGTTGTCGCGCGAGCCGGCTCGCCACCGCCTCCTGCACGAGCGGCACGGCGGCGGGATCGGCCGGGCCGGCGGCGCCGTTTTGAATTCGCTGCGCCGTCGCGCGCGCGCGCGCTTCCTCGCGCGAGACGATGCCTTCGGCGACCGCGATGAGCGAAAAACGTTTCCCGGCCCGCTGCCGGCGCAGCAAGTGCCGCGCGACCGACTCGAGGTCGTAAGGAATCTCGGGAATCAGAATCACGTCGGCGCCGCCGGCGATGCCCGAACCGAGGCACAACCAACCGGCGTCGTGGCCCATGATTTCACAGACGATGATGCGCTGGTGACTCGTCGCCGTCGTGTGCAAGCGGTCGATCGCCTCCGTCGCGATCGCCATCGCGGAGTCGAAACCGAAAGTGATGTCCGTCTCCGCGACGTCGTTGTCGATCGTCTTCGGCAGCGTGAGCACGTTGATGCCGCCTTTTTCGTGCAGGCGAAATGCGCTCTTCTGCGTGCCGTTGCCGCCGAGGCAGACGAGGCAGTCGAGCTTCAGTTTCCGGTAGTTGCGGACGGCGACATCGGTCATGTCGACGACCTTGTTGCCGACCTTGATTTTGTGCGGCTTGTCGCGGCTGCTGCCGAGAAACGTGCCGCCCTGCGTGAGGATGCCGCTCACGTCGTGGTTATCGAGCGGCATGTGGCGGTCTTCGATGAGGCCGCGGAAACCGTCTTTGATGCCGACGACTTTGAGGCCGTAGTGCATCGCGGCTTTCGCGACGCCGCGGATCACCGCGTTGAGTCCGGGGCAGTCGCCGCCGGCGGTGAGGATGCCGATCGTGCCGTTGGTTTTGCTGGCCATGACGAAAGGATGACGTGCGCGCGGTTTATTGCCGAGCCGACAATTGTGACAATTCCTCAGAACGAATTCACGGCACTGATCACGTGCTCGACCTGCGCGTCGGTCAGCTCGGGGAAAATCGGCAGGCTTACGCACGTCTCGGCCGCGCGTTCGGCGACCGGAAATGCGCCGCGGGCCCAGCCGAGGGGCGCGTAGCATTTTTGCAGATGCAGCGGCACGGGATAAATCAAATCGGTGCCGGCCTCGTGCTTCGCGAGGTGCTCGCGCAACGCGTCGCGCCGCGGATGGCGGATCGTGAATTGATGGAAGACGGATTTCCCGTAAGCGGGCTGCTCCGGCAGGCGCACGTCGGCAAGTTTGATGCCCGCGAGATAGCGCGCGGCGATCGCCTGGCGGCGCGCCGTCCATGCGGCGAGGTGCGGCAACTTCACGTTGAGCAGCGCGCCTTGGAAGCCATCCATGCGAAAATTTCCGCCGACGATGTCGTGATAATAGCGCCGATCGGAGCCGTGGACGCGAATGTGCCGCGCGCGCGTCTGGATCGCCTCGTCGCGCGAGACGAACGCGCCGCCTTCGCCGCAGCCGCCGAGGTTTTTCGTCGGATAAAAACTGAATGTGCCCGCTTCGCCGAAGAGCCCGACGGGCTGACCGCGATAACTCGCACCGACCGCCTGCGCGCAATCCTCGACGACGAACAAGCGGTGTTTGCGCGCGATCGCCACGATCTCGTCCATGCGAGCCGGCTGGCCGAAGAGGTGAACGACGACGATGCCCTTCGTGCGCGGCCCGATGGCGGCTTCAATCCTGGCGGGATCGAGATTGAACGTGCCTTCCTCGATGTCGACGAAGCGCGGCGTCGCGCCGACGTAACTCACGCCCCACACCGTGGAGATGAACGTGAACGGCGGCGCAATCACTTCGTCGCCGGGGCCGAAGCCGGCGATCATGCACGCGACGTGGAGCGGCGCTGTGCCGCTGTTCATGCCGAGGACGCACGGGTAGCCGAGCGTCGCGCCGAAATTTTTCTCGAAATCCTCGACATCTTTCCCGAGGCAGAAACGCGTGGCGTCGTAAGTCGCCGCCAGCGCCGCGAGCGCCTCGGCGCGCAGCGCGCGATGTTGGAGCGAGAGATCGAGAAACGGGACCTTCATCGGAGGACCACGAAAAACACGAAATACACTAAAACCAAATCCCTTTCGTGGTGGTTCGTGTATTTCGTGGTTACTTCAGTTTCTTCACCAAGGCCTCCACGAGGGAATCCAGGCTCGGCGTCTTGGCCTCGAAATCGATCGGCATGCCGACCTTCTTCATCGTCTCGCTGGTTTGCGGGCCGATGCTGCCGGCGAGCGGCCGCTGCGCTTTCGCGCCGAGCTTGAGCGCGGCGGCCTGGTCGACAAACGACTGCACCGCCGACGAGCTCGCGAAGAGAATCGCATCCGCGCCGCGCGCGCGAAAATCCGCCGCGGAGGGCTCTGCGCTGAGGTCGGTCTTTTCTGTTTTGTAGACTTGAAGCTGATCGACGATCGCCCGCGCCTCTTCGAGTTTTTTGACGAGCGTGTCGCGGTTCAGGTTGCCGGTGATCACGAGCAGTTTCGCGCTGTCGAGGCTGCCGGTCGCGATGAGTTCGTCGGCGAGCGCCTCCGCGGTGGCGGTCTTCGGCTGGCACTCGATGCGCAGGTGCTGCGCGGCGATCGCGCGCGCCGTTGCCTCGCCCACGCAGGCGAACCGCAGCATGCCAAGCGCGCGGATGTCGTCGAAGACGCGATGAAATTCCTCGAAGAAAAACCGCACGCCGTTCGCACTCGTGAACACGATCCAGTCGTAGCTGCCGAGCTCGGCCAGCACGTCGGCGAGCGTTTCGAGATCGACCTCCTTCGAGACGTGGATCAGCGGCAGCTCGAGCACGCTCGCGCCCAACGCGGCGAGTTTATCGGCGAGTTCCGAAGCTTGCTCGCGCGTGCGCGTGACCGCGATGCGACGGTCGGAGAGAAACGAGGACGAATCGGGCATGAAAACGCCGACACTACTTCTCTCCGCATCCAGCGCCAATTCATTTTGCGCCACGTCGCGCGCGTTTTCAGTGCGCCACCGCACCGTCGGTGTCGAACCGCACGACCGAGGGCGCCCGCTCGCCGCGCACGATGCGATACGACGCCGGCTCGGGTGGAGGGCTATCCTTCAGGCCCATGCTGTCGGCAAAGCTGGCCGTCAAATCCACCTCGACCGCGACATCGCCCAGATCGTCGACTTCCACCTCGATCGAAACCGGCGTCGAGCCCTTGAGCGAACCATTGGCCGTGATCAACGCTGCCGCCGGCGACGACTCGATCATCACGGCCACTTTGCCTGCGCTGATATGCGGCGGGCCGTCCTGAAGAGCGCCGTTGCCCGTGGCGCAGCCCGTCAACCCGACGAAGCAGATCGTGGACGACGCGAAAAACCGCAGCCAAACGACGATGGGGTGACGCCTGTTTTGCACGCCGGCTCCTAATGAATGGCGCGTCGCGGAGCTTCAAGCTCCGAACTCCGCTCAGCGCAGCAGGCGGAGATCGCCGAGCACACGCCGCGCGGTCTCGACCGGCGCGGAAAAATCCGTCGCGGTGAGCGGCACGGTGCGCACGCCGATGTCTTCGTGAAAGAGGTGGAGCGTGTCGCCGGCGACGTGCGCGGCGAACGCCGTGTGGCAGCCGCCGCCGAGCGCATTTTGAAATGCGCGCTCGAGCGTCACGGCGCGCATCGTCGGCGCATCGAAGATCGCGGCGAACTTGGCGGCGTCGTCCTCGCGGCATTGCACGGCGATCGCGCCCTGCCCGACCGCGGGCACCATCTGGTCGAAGCCGAGCGGCGCGAATTCGATGTTCGGCCACGTCTCGATGCCGAGCCGCTTCAGGCCGGCGGCGGCGAGGATCGTGCCGTCGGCGACTTTTTGTTCGCCGATTTTTTTCAGGCGCGTGTCGACGTTGCCGCGAATCTCGGTGAACTGCACCTCGGGAAACATCCGCTGCACCTGCAGCCGGCGGCGCGGGCTGCTCGTCGCGATCAGCTTCGGCGTGTCGACTCCGGCCCGCAATACGAGCACGTCGCGCGTGTCGGCGCGCGGCATGTAGCCGCCGATCGCAAGGCCGTCGGGCTGGTCGCCGGGAAGGTCTTTCGTGGAATGCACCGCGACATCGGCCTCGCGGCGGAGCAGCGCGTTCTCGAGTTCCTTCGTGAAAAGGCCCTTGCCGCCGCGCTGCTCGAGCGACCAGTCCGCCTGCTTGTCGCCGGTCGTGACGATCTTGAGCAGTTCCGTCTCGACGCCGAGCTGGTTGCGCAGATGCGCGGCGACCATCTCGGTCTGCGTGAGCGCGAGCGGACTCTTGCGCGTGGCGAGGATGATTTTGTTAGACACAGAGGACACAGAGCTCCGACACGGAGGACACGGAGCAAGACGGGTCGCAACTCTGTGACCTCTGTGTCTGAGCTCCGTGCTCTCTGTGGCTGGTTTAGATCAGGAGTAGGCCGCCTGGACGCCCTTGATGTTCTTCTTGGTCATCCACGGCATCATCGCGCGAAGATACTGGCCGGTCTTCTCGATCTTGTGTTTCTCGCCGGCCTTCAGGAGCGCGTTGTATTTCTTGAGACCGCCCTTGTATTCCTTGACCCACTCCTGCGTGAACTGGCCGCTCTGAATTTCCTTCAGGATTTTCTTCATCTCGGCCTTCGTCTGCTTGTTCACGACGCGCGGACCGCGCGTGATGTCGCCGTATTTCGCCGTCTCGGAAATCGAGAAACGCATGCCGGCGATGCCGCTCTCATACATGAGGTCGCAGATGAGCTTCAGCTCGTGGAGACACTCGAAATACGCCATCTCGGGCTGATAGCCCGCCTCGACGAGCGTCTCGAAGCCGGCCTGCACGAGCGCACTCGCGCCGCCGCAGAGCACAGCCTGTTCGCCGAAAAGATCCGTCTCGGTCTCTTCTTTGAACGACGTCTTGAGCACGCCCGCACGCGTCGAGCCGATGCCCTTCGCCCACGCGAGCGCCTGTTTCAGCGCGGTCTTCGATTTGTCCTGCGCGACGGCGACGAGCGCCGGCATGCCTTTGCCTTCGACGTAGAGGCGGCGGACCATGTGGCCGGGACCCTTCGGCGCGACCATGATGCAGTCGATGTCCTTGTGCAGCTTGATCAACCCGAAGTGCACGCTGAGGCCGTGCGAGAAGAGCAGCGTCTTGCCCTTCGCGAGATTCGGCAGGATGTCGTTCAGGTAGACGTCCGCCTGTTTCATGTCGGGCAGGCCGACCATGATCACATCCGCGCGGCGCACCGCTTCGGCGGTGTCGAAAACCTCGAAGCCGTGCTGCTCGGCGACGGCGCGCGATTTCGAGCCGGGATAAAGGCCGATGATGACCTTGCAGCCGCTGTCCTTGAGGTTGAGCGCGTGGGCGTGGCCCTGCGAACCGTAGCCGAGGACGGCGAGCGTTTTGTTTTTAAACACGCCGAGATCGGCGTCTTTGTCGGTGTAGACTTTGGCGGGCATTGTGGAGAATGAGGAGTGGCGGGTGACGAGTGAGGAGTTTGAAATCAGCGCTTGAGCGCGAGGCGGCCGGTGCGGGCGAGTTCGAGGATGCCGAACGGCTCGAGCAAGCCGAGCAGCGCGGTGACTTTGTCGTCGTCGCCCGTGAGCTCGATGATCAAATTATCGACCGCGAGGTTGACGATCTTGGCGCGGAAGATGTCGGCGATCTGCACGATTTCGGAACGCGTCTGCGTGGTGGCGCGGACTTTCACGAGCAACAGCTCGCGCGCGACGGCCTGGCCTTCCTTGAAGTCGAGGACTTCGACGACGTTGACGAGCTTCCGGAGCTGCTTGATGCACAGGTCGAGCTGCGCCTCGTCACCCTTGAGGACAGTGGTGATTCGGGACAGCGACGCATCGTGCGTAGGCGCGACGTTGAGCGAGTCGATGTTGAAGCCGCGGCCGGAAAACATCCCGGCCACGCGCGCCAATACGCCGAACTTGTTCTCAACGAGGACGGAGATCGTGTGTCGCATGGAGGTTTGGGTTGAAAAGATGGTGGACGCTGAGGGACTCGAACCCACGACCACCTCGGTGTAAACGAGGTGCTCTAACCAACTGAGCTAAGCGTCCGAGCCGAGGGTCGATCAAAGCCCGCGCGCCGCCGTCATGACAAGGAATTATTCCGGGATGACAGGGGGCCGCTACGCGGTCGCCGGACCGGTTCCGCTCTTCTGCAGGATGTGGTAGTTCGCCATCGAGATGCCGCTGAGCATCGCGCCGACGATGCCGAGAAATCCCTGGTCGGTGCCGCAGAGGTAGAGATTCGCGAGCGAAGTGCGGCCCTGGCGGTTTTTCACCGGCGCGCCGTAGATCGCGCCGCCGAAATGACCGGTGAACTTCACGATCGTCCGCGGCGTGAACATATCCGTCGCGACCGTCGCGCGCTCGAGCGCGTCCGCCGGCACAAGCGGCGGCAGGAAACGTCGCGCGCTGTGTTGCACCGTCGCGAACCACGCCGCTTTTTCCGCGCGGTAGTTTTCCTCGGGCAGGTGCGCCCAACGGTCGTAGTTCGCGAGGCACGTGACGCGGAAAATCCCCTCCGACAGCTCGCGGCCGCCGAAATCGAAATTGTTCGGAAAACAAATCACGCCGCTGCGCGCATCCACGGCCGCCTCCGGCCGCTCGTAGTGAAAATGCGGCGAGTCGTTGAAGAAGACGATCGTGTCGCTCCCCCAGCCGAGCGCGGCGGGCTGCACGTTGAGCACCGCGATCGTCTCGACGAAGGACAGGCGGCGAATCGCATCTTCGCCGGCCGGCGCCGGCGTCGCATTCGGTGTCGCGAGCAGCGCTTCCGTTTCGGCGGAGCCGATCGACGAGATCACGTGGTCGGCCGTGATCTCTTCGCCGTTGTCGAGCACGAGCGCGGCGGCGCGGCCTTCGCGCGCGACGATGCGCTGCACGCCGCACTTCATGCGACGCTCGCCGCCGGCGGCGCGGTATTTTTCCAGCAGCACGCGGATCACGGTGCGCACGCCTTCAAACGGGCGCGCGAAGCCTTCGAGAAACAGCGCCTTGAACATGATGACGAACTGCCCGAACTCCATGTCGCGCTCCGTCGCGCTGCCGTAATACATCACCGGCGCGAACAACATGTCCTCGAGCAGCGGCTCGCGAATGTGCCGGCGCACGATCGCGCGCGCCGACTCGGGCGCCGCATCGAGCGAGACGTCGTCGTAGCTTTTCACCAGCGCGACGAGTTGCCGGAAGCCGTCGATCTGCGACGGGAAATTTCGCGCGACCTCGCTCTCGAAAAACGCGAAGTCGTTTGAAAATCGCAGCGACGTCTCGCCGCGCGCGCCAAACGCGATGCGCGACTGCTTCTGCTCGCAGAGGGCGAATTCGTCGCGGTCGATGCGCAATTGCCGCAGCAATTTGGTCAGCGGCGTGCCTTTCACACCGGGCCGCACGAAGTTCGTCATCGCATGCAGGCCGACGTCGAATTTCCGTCCGTTGAAGCTGTAGAAACCGTTCAATCCGCCCAGCGCGTTGTGGCGCTCGAAGAGGCACACTTTTTTTCCGAAATGTGCGAGCCGGATGCCGGCCGCGAGGCCCGACATGCCCGCGCCGATGATGGCGACATCGTAGTGCGAGCGGGTATTCATCCGATCAGATCAGTTGAACCACAGAGACACAGAGCACGCGGAGAAAACCAATTCTTTTGATAAGTTATCCTCCGTGCTCTCTGTGTCTCTGTGGTTCACTAAACAAAAAGCCGCGCTTCAGGCGCGGCTTCGAATTCGGGCGGCGGCGGCTCTTCAGCGTTTCGCCGCGAGCGCGTTGAATTTCGGCGTGAGATATTCGGCCGAACTGTCGAGCGACGCGAGCTGCAGGTAGTCCGCCTCGGGCACCTCGATGCCGTAGCGTTTGCGCAGCTCCATCACGATGTCCAAAAAATCCATGCTATCGAGCTGGAGCTGGTCGCGGAGGCGGACGTCGGGCTTGACGTTGCTCAGATCCTCGTCGGGCGCGATGTCCGCGATGATGTCGAGCACCACCTTCTTGCATTCGTCTTTCGTCATAGGTCAGGTGCGCAGGATTAGGCGACAAACCGCTTAACAATCAACGTGGAATTTATCCCGAGCATGCCGAAGGAGTTGTTCAGGATCGTGTCCACTTGCGCAACCTTGCGCGGCTGATTGAGAACCAAGCCGGGCAGCGCGCACTGCGGGTCGAGCTGGTCGACGTTGATCGTGGGATGCACGGTGAGATCGTCGAACGACGGCAGGTTGCCCGCGAGCTCGAGCGCCCCGGCCGCGCCCATCGCGTGGCCGATGAAACTTTTCGTGTTGTTGATGTGCGTGTCCGGGCAGCCTTCGCCGAAGACGGCGCGGATCGCTTCGCACTCCTGGATGTCGCCGAGCGGCGTGGCGGTCGCGTGCGTGTTGACGATGTGGATGTCGCGCGGCTGCAGGCCGGCGCGCGCGAGCGAGGCGCGGATGCACTCGGCTTGCCGCTGCGGATTCGGGAGCACGTAGTCGCTCGCGTCGCTGTTCACGTGATAGCCGGCGATCTCGGCGTAGATTTTCGCGCCGCGCGCCTGCGCATCCTCGAGCCGCTCGAGCGTGTAGAGGCAGCCACCCTCGGAAATCACGATGCCGTTGCGCGCGAGATCGAAGGGGCGCGACGCCTTCTTCGGATCGTCGTGCGTCGCGAGCGCGTTTTGAGATTTGAAGCCCGCGAAAATGCCAAACGTGTGGATGCTCTCGCTCACGCCGCCGCAGATCGCAAAATCCACTTCGCCGAGCCGCAGCATCTGCGTCGCGTGCACGAGACCCATGTTGCCGGCGGCGCATGCGGCGCCGATCGTGTAGGCGGGACCGGTGGTGCCGAGGTTGAGCGACGCTTCGCCGGCGGGGTTGTTCGCGACGGTCCGCGGGTTGTGATAGTGCGACCAGAATTTCGTGTCGTAGTTGAATTTCGAGATCGCGAAGATTTCGTTCTCGGTCTCGACGTTGCCGTGCTCGGTGATGCCGATGTAAATCCCCACGCGATCCTTCGCCAGCGTTTCGAATTTCACGCCGCTGTCCGCCAGCGCCTCGCGCGCGCAGTAGATCGAGATCGAGCCGGCGCGCGTGCCGACGCGCACTTCCTTTTTTTTCTGATATTTCAGCGCGTCGTAGTGGCAGACGCCCGCGAGCTGCGGCCCCATGTAGCGGATGTCGATGCGCTCGACGCCCGCGACGCCACCGAGGAGGTTTCGGCGAAATTCCGCCAGCGTGCTGCCGTTGGGCGCGGTGAGCCCGACCCCGGTGATGACGATGCGCGAGTGTGGCGAAGGCTTCATTCAGCTGAAACGGAAATCGCTAGCCAACCCACCCTCGAAAGCAATACAAGCCTCGTTCCCATGAACGTTCTCGTCGTCGGAGGCGCCGGTTACATCGGAAGTCACTGCGTCCGCCAGCTCGTCGCGGCGGGTCACCGGCCGGTGGTGCTGGATAATTTCGTCTACGGTCATCGCGGCGCGGTCGCATCGTCCGTGAAGCTGCACGAAGGCGATCTGGGCGACGAGGCACTCGTCGGCCGCATCCTGCGCGACGAAAAAATCGAGGTCGTCATGCACTTCGCCGCGTTCTGCTACGTCGGCGAATCCGTCACCGATCCGCTGAAATACTACTTCAACAACTCCGTCGCCACGCTGCACCTGCTCCGCGCGATGCTCGCGGCGAACGTGAAGAAGTTCGTGTTCTCCTCGACGTGCGCGACGTTCGGCGTGCCCGCGACGCTGCCGATCCACGAGAATCTGCCGCAGGCGCCGATCAATCCCTACGGCCAGACGAAGCTCGACGTCGAAAACGCGCTCAAGTCGCTCGCGCATGCGCACGGCCTGAGTTTCGCCGCCTTCCGCTATTTCAACGCCGCCGGCGCCGCCGAGGACGGCACGATCGGCGAGGACCACGATCCCGAGACGCACCTCATCCCCGTCGCGATCGACGTCGCCGTCGGCAAGCGTCCGCACCTCCAGCTTTTCGGCACCGACTATCCGACGCCCGACGGCACCTGCCTCCGCGACTACGTGCACGTCGACGATCTCAGCCGCGCGCACATCGCCGTCTTCGACAAACTCGCTGCGCCGGGCACGCAGCTTTTCTACAACCTCGGCACCGGCACGCCGACTTCGAATCGCGCCGTCATCCGCGCCGTCGAAAAAATCACCGGCAAAAAAGTGAAAGTGATCGAGAGCCCGCGCCGCCCCGGCGATCCGCCCGCGCTCTACGCCGACTCGACGAAAGCCCAGCGCGAGCTCGGCTGGAAAGTGAAGTTTCCCGACATCGAATCGATCGTCGCCACCGCGTGGAAGTGGCACTCGACGCATCCGAACGGCTACGCCGATCGATCGAAGTGAACGATGCCGCGGTCTTTGCCGGCCCGCGAAATCGCACGCGTTTTCCATCGGCGCACCGCGCAAAGCAGCTTACCTCTTTTTCCTCTCATGAGCTCGTCTACCTGCCCCAAAAAAATTATGCGCCGCCTGATGGCGCTCGCGCTTGCATCGTCCGTGCTCGCGTCCTTCACGTTCGCGGCCGACGTGTCACGCGAACGTCTCTCGCTCGACGCCAGCTGGCGTTTCACGAAAGGCGATCCCGCCGGCGCGACCGATGCGCTCAGTTACGCGAAAGCGAAGGACTGGATTCTGCCCACCGGTCTCGAGCTCGCAAATCCCGCCGCGCCGCATCCCGCGCGCCCCGAGGGCAATCTCGGCGGCGATGTGTCCTACACGCAGCCCGCGTTCGACGACAACACCTGGCGGCAGGTCGACGTGCCGCACGATTGGGCGATCGAGGGTCCGTTCATTCCGCAGGCTGAGCCCGGTTCCGACGGCGCGACCGCACGACTGCCGTGGGCGGGCGTGGGTTGGTATCGAAAACATTTCGCGCTCGCGGCCGACGACGCCAACCGCCGCATCTTCCTCGATCTCGACGGCGCGATGTCCTACGCCGAAGTCTGGTGCAACGGCCAGTTCGCCGGCGGCTGGCCTTACGGCTACTCGTCGTGGCAGCTCGATCTCACACCGTTCGTGAAAGCAGGCGCGGACAACGTCCTCGCCATTCGCCTCGAAAATCCTCCGCAGTCCTCGCGCTGGTATCCCGGCGCGGGTCTTTACCGTAATGTCTGGCTCGTCAAAACCGCGCCCGTCCACGTCGCGCATTGGGGCACGTATGTCACGACGCCGCTCGTCAGCGCCGATTCCGCGAGCGCGAACATCGATGTCGTCGTGCAAAACGATTCCGCCGCGACTGCCAACATCCTGGTCGGCACGAGCATCTTTCTCGCCGACGCCGAAGGTCGCCCGACCGGCGACGCCGTGGCCAAAGCCGAGCCCATCGCGCCGCGCGGTCGCGGCATCGCTGTCGGCAGGCAGGCGATGGTCTCGCAGGAGCTCGTCATCGCGCACCCGAAACTCTGGAGCGTGCGTTCGCCGCAGCGTTATGTCGCCGTCACGACGGTCGTGCAGGACGGCGCGACGGTCGATCGCTACGAGACGCCGTTCGGCGTGCGGACGATCCAGTTCACCGCGGATCGGGGGCTCCTGGTCAACGGCGAACACGTTCCGCTCAACGGCGTGTGCGACCACCACGACCTTGGCGCACTCGGCGCCGCGTTGAATTTCCGCGCGCTGCAGCGTCAGCTCGAGATCCTGCGCGAGATGGGCTGCAACGCGATTCGCACCAGCCACAATCCGCCCGCGCCCGAATTGCTCGAACTCGCCGACCGCATGGGTTTTCTCGTGATGGACGAGGCGTTCGATTGCTGGGCGCGTCAGAAGCGGCCGGGCGATTATCATCTCGTCTTCGGCGACTGGCATGAGCGCGACCTGCGCGCGCTGATCCGCCGCGATCGCAATCATCCGTGCGTCGTGCTCTGGAGCATCGGCAACGAAATCCCCGAGCAGGGCTCGCCCGAAGGCTGGAAGCTCGCCGCGCATCTCGCCGGCATCGTGCGCGAGGAAGACCGCACGCGGCCGATCACGTCGGCGTTCAACAACGCCGACTCCGGCTACAATGGTTTTCAGAGCGCCGTCGACGTCGTCGGCTTCAACTACCGCGGGACCGAATACGCGCGCTTCCGTCAGGCGAACGCGCAGATGCCGGTCTTCGGCAGCGAGACATCGTCCTGCGTCAGCACGCGCGGCGAATACAAATTTCCCGTTTCCGACAACAAAGCCGACGGCCTGTCGATGCCCGGCTATCAAGTGAGCAGCTACGATCTCTCCGCGCCACGCTGGGCCTGGCCGCCGGATGTCGAATTCAAAGGCCTCGACGAAAGTCCGTTCGCCGCGGGCGAGTTCGTGTGGACCGGTTTCGATTATCTCGGCGAGCCGACGCCCTACGGCGGCCGCAACGATCCGGCGCGCAGCTCCTACTTCGGCATCGTCGATCTCGCCGGTTTCAAGAAAGACCGTTTCTTCCTCTATCAGGCGCGCTGGCGGCCCGACCTGCCGATGGCGCACATTTTGCCGCACTGGACGTGGCCCGATCGCGTCGGACAAGTGACACCGGTGCACGTCTACACTTCCGGCGACGAAGCGGAGCTCTTCCTCAACGGCCAGTCGCTCGGCCGCAAGAAGCGCGGGCAATTCGAATACCGCCTGCGCTGGGACGATGTGAAATATCAGGCGGGCGAACTTCATGTCGTCGCCTACAAGAACGGCGCAAAATGGGCCGAGGACACCGTGCGCACCGCCGCCGACGCCGCGAAGCTCACGCTCGCCGCCGATCGCACCGCGCTTCGAGCCAATGGCACCGATCTCGCCTTCGTCACCGTCCGCATCGAGGACAAGGCGGGCACGCTCGCGCCGCACGCGAACAATCGCGTGAAGTTCGAAGTCGCCGGCCCCGCCGATCTCGTCGCGACCGACAACGGCGACGCGACAAGCTTCGAGTCGTTTCAATCGCCCGAGCGTGCCGCGTTCAACGGCCTCGCGCTCGCGATCGTGCGCCCGCGCGCCGGCCAATCCGGCACGATCACCGTGCGCGCCTCGAGCGATGGACTCGCGCAAGCGAGTGTCACCATGACCGCGCGTTGAGCGTCTCTTCGGTTGCCGTGAAGCAACCACATCAAGCGCCCATGACTCGTCGTGTTTTCCGCTCCGTCGGAGCGTGTGTTTTCGGTCTCGTGTTCTTCAGTCTGTCTGCTGCCACGCAGGCGGCGAACAGCGGTTCCGTGGACAACGCCAAGGACGGCGAGTGGAACTTCAACCTGCTGCCCAAGGCGTTTCAGCGAGAGCCCGAGCTCAACATGACGGTGGTCACCGAGCTCACGCCCTACGGTCGCCTCCTGCGGCCGCCGACGCAGGAAAATCCGACCTACTACGTGAGCTTCGCGGCGGGCTTCAAACAGTTCGGCGCCGTCGTCGGCGGCGAACACGCGCCCGTCCCCGCGCAACTCGAGCAGGCGATGACCAACGCCCTCGCCACCAACGGCTACGTCGCCGCCGCCCCGCCCGCGAAGAACCCGACGCTCGCCGTGATTTATTATTGGGGCTCGCACAACGCGCCGGACCGGGATGAGGCGCGCAACTTTCCGGAGCTGGCCGCGAAATACCGCCTGGAGCGCGCGCTCCTCGTCGGCGGGAAAAACTATTTCGCGCAGGCGGCCAACGTGGAGGAATGGGGCGAGACGGTTTTCGACCGCCAGCAGGGCAATTACGAATACCTCCGCGATCAGGCGGCGGACGACATCTACTTTGTCGTCGCCTCGGCCTACGATTACGCCGCGCTCGGACACGGCGAACGCAAGCTCGTCTGGCGAACCAACATGACCGTCAGTGCCCGCGGCATCTCCATGAAGGAATCGCTGCCGACGCTGATCGTCACCGCGGCGCCCTACCTCGGCCGCGATATGCCGGAAGCGCAGATCGTGAACCACAAGATCAAACGCTGGGGCGTGAACGTCGGGACGCCGACGGTGATCGAAAGCGACGTGAGAATTCCCGCCGCGGCACCCGCCGCGCCGAAATCCGCCGCGCCGGCTCAAAACCCGAGGTAAGATCAGCTCAGATCGCGCAGGCTGCCGAACTCCGGATCGAAGAGCCGGCGGTAGGTCCGCACGATCATCCCGTCGGTGAGCCCCGCGAGCCAGTCGCAGATTTGCCGCGCTTTTCCCGCCGGCGAAGACTCCGCCTCGATCAGCCGCCCGACGCGCGGTGGCAGGATGTTGATTACGCGGGCGCCACGCTCGACGTAGTTCGACCAGCACGATTCCCAGAGCGCGAACATCACCTTGCGCGCCTTGTGTTCCATCTGCTGGAGCTGCGGGCTCTCGAAGATGATGTCGTTGGCCATTTTTTTGAAAAAGAGCGCCGTGCGCTCGGCTGCAGGCGCGACGACGAGTTCGAAGCGGTAGCGGTTCGTTTTTGTCGCCATGAAGTTTTTTTCCCGCTCGCGCAGCCGACAGCCTTTGATGAACGCGCCGATCTTCTGCGAAAAAATACTCTCGAGCCGGTCGCCGCGGATCGCGTCGAACAACTCGTCGATCAACTGCTGCCGCGGCGCATCGATCGCCTCGCCCGCCGCCCACGTCTCGATGCGCTCGATCGTGAGAAAACCCGCCTTCACGCCGTCGACGATGTCGTTGACCGAGTAGGCGGCGTCGTCCGCCCAATCCATGATCTGGCACTCGACGCTCTTGAAGGCGTTCAGCTTTTCCGCGCCGTGCAGCTCCGCGGGAATTTTTTCGCCGGCAAAGACAAATGCCCGCACCGCCTCCTGCGCATCGTAGAGAAAGTGATTGGTCGGCGGCGCCGAAAACTCGCGGAAGAGTTTTTTGTATTTCAACACTCCGTCGAGCAGCGCGCGCGTCGGCTGCATGCCACGCACGCCCGTCTCGTTCTGATACATCGTCGCCGTCAGCAGGTGCAGCGTCTGCGCGTTGCCCTCGAAACCGCCCCACTTCGTCATGAGTTCCTGCAGCGTGCGCTCGCCCGAGTGCCCGAACGGCGGATGCCCGAGGTCGTGTGCGAGGCAGCTCGCCTCGACGAGATCGCTGTCGATGAAGAAGTCGTCGCGCAGCGGCCCGCCGAGCGTGCGCAGATAGTGGCAGATCGAGCGGCCGATTTGCGCCACTTCCATCGAGTGCGTCAGCCGCGTGCGGTAGAAGTCGTATTCGCCCGAGAGAAAAACCTGCGTCTTCGACTGCAGCTTCCGGAACGCGTGCGCGTGGATGATTCGGTCGCGATCGATCTGGAACGCGTTTCGGTAATCGGTCTTGCGCGCGCCGCCGATGGTTTCGCTGTCGAACGCCTGGTAAAATCGGTTCGTCATGCCGGAAAATCGTTTCGACACGAACCGCTCGCCGCACACGATGCAATCCCGTAGCGGCCGCCGGCGGCCCGCGAGGCCTCGCGCTTCGTCCCGACGCCGGCCAATTCCACCGCTGCGTCCAGCCATGCCCCATGCCACCTTCCCCACCCCGCTCGGCACGTGCGCGATCGCCTGGGGCGACCACGGCCTCACGCGCTTTCTCCTGCCCGATCCCGAACGGCCGTCCGGCGGCGGCACCGAGGCGGAACCGCCCGGCTGGGTGCGCGACATCATCGCGCGCGTCGAGCGTCATCTCGCCGGGGAGCCGCAGGATTTTTCGGACGTGCGTTTCGATTTCAACCGCGTGCCCGAGTTCATCCGCTCGGTGCTGCGCGCCACGCTCGCCGTGAAATCCGGGCAAACCGCGAGCTATGGCGACCTCGCCGCCGCGCTCGGTCTGCCGCCAGCCGCGAGTCGCGCGATCGGATCGGCCCTCGGTGACAACCCATGGCCGCTCCTGATCCCGTGTCATCGGATCATCTCGGCGACGGGCAAGATGACGGGCTTCTCCGGCCCCGGCGGCGTCGCGACGAAAGTGAAACTCCTCGCGCTCGAAGGCGCGCAGTTGATCGCCGAGTAATTGTAGGGCGGGCCCGAATTGTAGAGCGGGCCCACCGAGTCCGCCCTTTTTTTGGCCGATTTTTTTAGCGGCGGCATTCGACGGCGCCGCTTCGATTCCCGCCGCACACTGCGCCCGTCGCTCGACAGGCCGGCGGCGTTCGCTAGCCTTGGCGCATGAAAAAAATGCGCGCCATCGCGAAGCTTCGCGCCGGCCCGGGATTGCAGCTCACCGAAGTTCCCGTGCCGACGCCGGGCATCAACGATGTGCTGATCAAAATCAAAAAGACTTCGATCTGCGGGACCGACGTTCACATCTATAATTGGGACGCGTGGGCCGAGAAAACCATCAAGCCGCCGATGACGATCGGCCATGAGTTTGTCGGCGTGATCGCCGAAGTCGGATCGAATGTTCAGGGCTTCAAGCCCGGCGATCTTGTCGACGGCGAAGGCCACATCGTATGCGGTCGTTGCCGCAACTGCCTCGCCGGTCGCCGGCATCTCTGCAAAAACACGCAGGGCGTCGGCGTGAATCGCGATGGCGCGTTCGCCGAGTATCTGTGCATTCCCGCCAGCAACGCCGTGCATGTCGACCCGGCGATCCCGCTCGACGTGCTCTCGTGCTTCGACCCGCTCGGCAACGCCGTCCACACCGCACTGCAATACGACCTCGTCGGCGAAGACGTGCTCATCACCGGCGCCGGCCCGATCGGCTGCATGGCCGCCGCGATCGCGAAGAAGGCCGGCGCGCGGAATGTCGTCGTGACCGATGTGAATCCCGACCGGCTCGCGCTCGCGCAGCGGCTCGGCGCGACCCGCGTGGTCGACGTGACAAAAGAAAAACTTCCCGAGGTGCAGCGCGAGCTCGGCATGAAGGAGGGCTTCGACGTCGGCCTCGAGATGTCGGGCAACCCAAAGGCGCTCGCCGACATGATCGACAACATGTTTCACGGCGGTCGCATCGCGCTGCTCGGCATCATGCCCGGCGCCGCGGCGATCGACTGGAACAAGGTCGTCTTCAACATGCTCACGATCCGCGGTGTCTACGGCCGCGAAATGTATGAGACCTGGTATAAGATGACCGCGCTCATCCAGAGCGGCCTCGACATCTCGCCCGTGATCACGCACCGCATGCTGTTCACGGAGTTCGAGCGCGGCTTCGAGCTGATGCGCTCCGGCAAAAGCGGAAAAATCGTTTTGAACTGGGAATGAAAAGCTGAACGCCACGTCGCAAAGCACCGCCAAGGTTCGCAAAGAAAATCAGTTCTTCGTGAATCTTCGCACCCTTTGCGCCTTTGCGTTTCAAATGGGATCCGATGACCTCCGATTTTCGCGCGCACCTCGAGAGAACCCTCGCCGGGATCGAATCGGCCGGGCTCTACAAACGCGAACGCGTCATCGCCACGCCGCAACGCGCGCACATCGCCACCGCCGATCGCCGCGAAGTGCTGAATTTCTGCGCGAACAATTATCTCGGCCTCGCCGACCATCCCGAAATCATCCGCGCCGCCCACGCCGCGCTCGATCGCTGGGGCTACGGACTTTCCTCGGTGCGCTTCATCTGCGGCACGCAGGAAATCCACAAGGAGCTCGAAGCGAAGTTGACCGCGTTTCTCGGCACCGAAGACACGATTCTCTACTCGTCGTGCTTCGACGCGAACGGCGGCATGTTCGAAACGCTGCTCACCGCCGAGGACGCGGTCATCAGCGACGAGCTCAACCATGCGTCGATCATCGACGGCATCCGGCTCTGCAAGGCGCAGCGGCATCGCTACAAGAATTGCGACATGTCCGACCTCGAGGCGAAGCTCCGCGAGGCCGACCGCGCGCAGGCTCGTTTCAAACTCATCGTCACCGACGGCGTGTTCTCGATGGACGGCTTCATCGCGCCGCTCCGGGAAATCTGCGCGCTCGCCGACCAATACGGCGCGCTCGTGATGGTCGACGACAGCCACGCCGTCGGCTTCATGGGCCGCACTGGCCGCGGCACGCCCGAGCACTGCGGTGTCGCCGGGCGGATCGACCTGCTCAGCGGCACGCTCGGCAAGGCGCTCGGCGGCGCGAGCGGCGGCTACCTCAGCGGGCGAAAGCAAATCGTCGAACTCCTGCGCCAGCGGTCGCGCCCCTATTTGTTCTCGAACACGCTCGCGCCGGTGATCGCCGCAGCCTCGCTCGTCGCGCTCGATCTGGTCTCACGGTCGACCGAGCTGCGCGACCGGCTCGAAGCGAACACGAAATTTTTCCGCGCCGGTCTCACCGCAGCCGGCCTCACGCTTCAACCTGGCGAACATCCGATCGTCCCGGTGATGATCGGCGACGCCGCGCGCGCGCAGGAATTCGCCGCGCACATGCTGGAGCGCGGCGTTTATGTGGTCGGATTTTTCCACCCCGTCGTGCCACCCGGCGCCGCGCGCATTCGCACGCAAGTCAGTGCCGCGCATTCGCGCGCGGATTTGGAGTTTGCCATTCGTGCGTTTGCCGACGTGAAACGGGACCTCGCGCTTTAACTCATGCCCGTCGATCTCTCGCCTTCCGTGCTCCGCCGCCTCGAAAAAGCGGCCCGCATCGCTGCGCATGCCTCCTATGCGCCCTACTCGAAATTTCGCGTCGGCACCGCCGTGCTCGCGGGCTCGGGAAAAATCTACAGCGGCTGCAACGTCGAAAACGCATCCTACGGCCTGTGCAATTGCGCCGAGCGCACCGCCATCTTCGCTGCGGCGACCGCGGGCGAACGCAAAGTGCAGGCCGTGCTTGTCTACACGCCGACGCGCACTCCGACGACGCCGTGCGGCGCGTGCCGGCAGGTCATCAGCGAATTCGGGCCGAATGCGCGCGTGATCAGCGTCTGCAATTCCCGCCAGCGCATCGACACGACGCTGCGCGCCCTGCTTGGCGAAGCCTTCGGCCGCGAGAATCTGATCAAGGCTTCCGCGACGCCGGTCGCGCGCAAAGTCCGCTGAACTCGCGCAACGCAGCGCGGAGGCGCTCGCCGGCGACGGCGAAAAAATCGTTGCGGTGCGCCCGAATCGCGGGCGACTACTGACCGGAAAGAAACGAGCGCACGGTCGAAAACACCTGGCTGCGCGGGACGTCCATTTCGGTGCGCGCGCCAAGGTCGCGAATTTTGACCACGCCTTTCGCGAGTTCGTCGCCGCCGTAGATGAGCGCGAGCTTCGCGCCGGACTCGGCGGCGGCCTTGATCTGTTTTCCGAACGCGAGCTCCTTCAGTGGATAGTCCACGCGAAAACCCGCGGCCCGCAGCGCGTGGACATCGCCGAAGGCGGCGAGCCGTTCCGCGGCGCCGCCGATCACGCAGTAAACATCCGGTGCCGAAACGAAATTCGGCATGAGCTCGCGCTCGTCGAGGAGGATTCCCGTGGTCACGTCGCCGATCGCGAAGCCTACGGCCGGCAGCGCCGGTCCGCCGAGTTTTTGCACGAGATCGTCGTAGCGCCCGCCACCGGCGAGCGCGCGCAACTCGCCCTTGCGATCGAAGGCCTCGAAAACGAAACCCGTGTAGTAGGCCAGCCCGCGCACGACGCCGAGATCGACCTGCACGAATGACGCGAGCCCCATCGCGTCCAGGGCGCTGAGAAGTTTTTTCCAATCGGCCAGACGCGCCGCGAGTTTTTCGCCGCCGAGCGTCGCGACCGTTTGTTCGAGCGCCGCGAGCGACTTCACCTGCAGGAACGCCAGAATCTTCGCCTTCGTCGCGGCGTCGAGCGGGCCGAATTTTTCGACGTAGGATGCGAACGCCTCCTCGCCCAGTTTCTCGTATTTGTCGATCGCGCCGAGCATTCCTCGCGCCTGCGTCGCATCGAAGCCCAGCGCCTCGAGATAATAAAACCACAGGTTGCGATCGCTGAGCCGCACGTGGAAATCCTGGGCCGTGAGACCGAAGGCGGCGAAGCACTGCACGAGCAGCGCGATGAGCTCGACTTCGGCCTCGGGGCCCGGCTCGCCGAAAATGTCGGCGTTGAGCTGGAAGAACGAACGCTGGCGGCCTTTCTGCGCCCGCTCGTAGCGATAAAATTCCCCGATGCTGAACCACTTGATCGGCCGCTTGAGCGAACTCGCCTTTTCCCCGACGAGCCGGCACACGGTCGGCGTCATTTCCGGCCGCAGCGCGACTTCGCGGCCGCCCTTGTCGGCGAAACTGAAAAGCTGCGCTTCGATCTCGTCGCCCGATTTCGTCTTGTAGAGCTCGAGCGGCTCGAGCACCGGCGCGTCGTATTCGGCGAAGCCGAACGCGTTCGCCGTCTGCCGCCACAGCCGGAAAATATGATTTCGGCGGGCGAGGTCTTCGGGATAGAATTCGCGGAAGCCGGGCAGGGTCTGAAACGTGGCCATGAAGGGCCGCTACGTTGCAAACCCGCCCGCCGCAGTGCGACCAAAAACCAACCGCGCCGGATGGCCGGCGCGGCGCGCGGCTTTCCCTCCCGCGTTTTCTCAGGCCGCCGGCGGCGGCGATGCCTTCGTGCCGGCCTGCAACTTCTCGAGGTCCAGCTTCTTGAGCTGCTGCTTGAGAATCTTTCCGGACTTGAACTTCACGACCGCCCGCTGCGGGATCACGACTTCGGCCTCCGGTTTGTTCGGGTTGCGGCCGATGCGCTGCTTCCGCACCTGGACTTCCAGCACGCCGAAGTTGCGCAGCTCCACATTCCGTCCGTTCGCCAGGGCTTTTTGAATGATGTCCAGCGTTTGCTGAACCGTGTCTACGATCTGTTTTTGCGGAAAGCCGGACTTCCGGTAGATCTCCAGAACAATTTCGCGTTTGGTGAGATTCGGCATGGGATTCCTTTCGCTGAGGATCGAAAACTGAAGCAACTTAAAGTATTTGCGCCCTTCTAATTGCGTCAACCCTTATGACCATTTTGCGTCAGACCCGTTCCCGACCCTCTTGCATAACTTCGCCATGCCCGATCCTGTCGCGGTAAATTCCATGTTCGCGCGCATCGCGCGACGCTACGATCTCGCGAATCGTCTGCTCAGCGGCGGCTTGGATGGTGGGTGGCGACGCCGCCTCGTCGCCGCGGTGCGGCGCGCGCACCCGAAAACCGTGCTCGACCTCGCGACGGGCAGCGGCGACGTCGCGTTCGCGCTCGCGCGTGCGCTCCCGCCGGCGACACAGATCACGGGAATGGATTTCTGCCTTCCGATGCTGGAGGAAGCGGAGCAAAAAAAATCCGCCGGGGGCGCGCGCGGGGCGAACATCACGTTTCGCGCCGGCGATGCGCTCGCGCTTCCGCTGGCGGACGCGAGCGTCGATGCGATCACGATCTCGTTTGGCTTTCGCAATCTCGCCGATCGCGCGCGCGGGCTGGCGGAGATGCGCCGGGTGTTGCGGCCCGGCGGCCATCTGTTCGTGCTCGAGTTCTCGCAGCCGCACGCGTGGTTTCGCCCCTTTTATTTTTTCTACCTGAGAAAAATTCTGCCGACCTTCGCCGGCTGGCTCACGGGCGACCGCGCGGCCTACGTTTACCTCAACGAAACGATCGAACAGTTTCCCGGGCGCGCCGCACTCGCGGAGGAAATTCGCGCGGCGGGCTTCGTCGGGGTGCACGCGCACGCGATGACCTTCGGGATCGTCGCGCTGCACGAAGCCACGCGCTAGCCAAGGCGCGGCATCGCGTCCGCCGGCGCGAAAGCAAAGCGCCGCGCCGCGAAAATCACGCGAAGGATTTCCCGCAGCCGCACGTGCTCTGCGCGTTGGGATTCTTGATCTCGAATCCTTTTCCGTGCAGCCCGTCGTCGAAATCGATCGCGGAGCCGTTCAAATACGCGAGGCTCGCCGGATCGACGACGATCGCGATGCCCTCGCTCTCGAATTGCGCGTCGTCGGGTTTCGGCTCGTCGAACGACATGCCGTATTGAAAACCCGAGCAGCCGCCCGACTCGACGAGGACGCGCAGCCGTTTGGCGGGAGCGTTGAGCTCCGTGTGCATCGTGCGCACTTGCTTCGCCGCGCGTGGTGTCAGCGTGATCATCACGGCGCAAACTAGAGTCGCGAAGCACGCTGTCAAACTGCGCCAAAGCAAATTCCGCGCCGAATTCGCATCTGCGCGCTTGCCACTCGTTCGGGCCGGCCCTTTTCTCCGCGGCGTGCCGGCGCTCAAACATATTTTCAACGAGCTTCATTACGAGATGACGCGCAAGCTCGCCGAGGGCGGCATGGGGCTGGTCTACGAGGCACACCAGCTCGGCGCGGGAAATTTCCGGAAGGTCGTCGCGGTGAAGCTGATTCGCGAGGAGTATTCCGCGATCGAGGAGTTTCAAAAAAACTTCATCGGCGAGGCGCGACTGGTGGCCGACCTGATCCACACCAACATCGTGCAGACCTACCATCTCGGCCAGGTCGGCGGGCAGTATTTCATGGTGATGGAGTTCGTGCGCGGCGTGAATCTCGAGCAATTCCTCGAGCAGCACCGCAAGCTCGGCAAGGCGGTGCCGATCGATCTCGCCGCCTTCATCGTGTCGCGCGTCGCGCGCGGCCTCACCTACGCGCACTCGAAGTGCGATCGCGAGGGCCGGCATCTCAACATCGTGCACCGCGACATCGGCCCGAAGAACGTGCTCATCGCCTACGAGGGCGACGTGAAGCTCACCGACTTCGGCATCGCGAAGGCACTCGACCTCATGTATAACGAGGAAGGCAAGGTGATCGCGGGCAAGGACGAGTATCTCTCCCCCGAGCAGGCCAGCTACGCGATCACCGACGCGCGCGCGGATTTGTTTCCGCTCGGCATCGTCCTCACCGAGCTGCTGCTCGGCCGAAACATCTTCCGCTCGCCCGACCGCGCGCAGTCGCGGCGCAACATTCTCACGATGGCCATCCCGCAGTTCTCGAAGCTGCGCGCCGATGTCGACGACAAGCTCGAGGCGATCATCCAGCGCGCGCTCCAGCGCGATCGCGACAAACGCTACCAGTCGGCCTACGACATGCTCACGGACCTCGAGCTTTATCTCTACAGCGACCGCTACGGTCCGACCAACGAGAAGCTCGGCGTCTATCTCAAGGAAATTTTCGGCATTCGTGATCCCGTCATCCCGTCGCTTTCTTCGCGCCCCCCCATCTGAGATGAACCCTTCGCATTTTCATCCTAATGAGCGGGCCCGGATTTAGTCACGAACTTCGCCAGCGGCAGACGCAGTCGCTCGTCCTCGCGCCGCAGCTTCGGCATTCGCTGAAAATCCTGCAGGTCGCCGCGCTCGATCTGCGCTCGGTCATCCAGGAGGAGTTGCAGAGCAACCCCACGCTCGAGGAACTCCCGATGGAGGGCGAGAGCCTCGACAAGCCCGCCGAGGCCGAACCCGCCAACACCGGCGACACCGATTCCGCGGGCAACAGCCCCTCCGATTCCTCCACCGCCGCCGTCGACAACAACGAAACCAAACGCGAGGAGCTCGATTTTTCCAAGGACAAGGAATTCGAAATTCTCGGCAAGCTCGACGAAGACTGGCGCGACCACATGGCGAGCGTCGGCGGCTCGCAGCCTTACACCTCGGAGGACGCCGAGCGCCGGCAGCATTTTTTCGATTCGCTCGTCAGCGAGACCTCGTTGCAGGAGCACCTCATGCAGCAAGCCGAGATGGCCGACCTCGCGGCGCCGGTGCTGGCGGCGATGCGCCACCTCGTCGGCAGTCTCGACGACCGCGGCTTTCTCACGCAATCGCCGTCGGACGTCGCGTTGCAAACTGCGTTGCCGCTCGAGTCCGTGCAGGAGGCGGTGAAGGCGCTGAAGACCTTCGACCCCGCCGGCATCGGCGCGAAGGATCTGCCCGATTGCCTGCTCGCGCAACTCGCCGCGAAAGGCCGCAACGGCTCGCTCGCCTCGCGGATGATTCGCGACCATTTCGACCTGCTGACGCGCCGTCGCATCCCGGAACTCGCGCGCAAGCTCGGCGCCGATGCCGACGACGTGCAGTCCGCCATCGAGGAGATCGGCAAGCTCGATCCCGCGCCGGGCCGCCGTTTCGCGGAGGACAACAACCGCGTCGTCGTGCCCGATGTCACCGTCGAGCAGGAAGGCGACGAGTGGAAAATCCACCTCAACAGCGACTACATCCCGCGCCTGCGCATCTCGAGCACGTATCGCGACCTCATCGCGAAGGGCACGCTGTCGAAGGAAGAGCGCGAGTATCTCCGCGAGCGGATGCGCTCCGGCAAGTTTCTCATTGACTCGATCGAGCAGCGGCAGCGCACGATCGAGCGCATCACGCGCGAGATCATCAAGGCGCAGGAAGCGTTCTTCGAACGCGGCGTCTCGCACCTGAGGCCGCTCACGATGACGCAGATTGCGGAGGTCGTCGGCGTGCACGAGACGACCGTCAGCCGCGCGATCGCGAACAAATACATCAAGACCCCGCACGGTGTTTTCGATTTCAAATACTTCTTCACGCCCGGCTACCAGGCGGATAGCGGCGCCGCGGTCTCGAACACCAGCGTGAAGGAGATGATCGCCGACCTGATCTCGATCGAGGACAAAGCCGCACCGCTCAGCGATCAGGAGCTCGTGGCGAAGCTTTCCGACAAGGGCATCAAGATCGCGCGCCGCACCGTCGCCAAATATCGCGAGGAGCTCGGCATCCTGCCGAGCAACCTGCGGCGCGATTACAAATAAACGCCCGCTCGGCCCGCGGGCCCGTTTCCGCTCGCGCCCGCCGCGCCGCGGAAGATCGCGCGTCAGTTCAGCGCGCCGGCCGGCGGCCGCTCCGCACTCGGCGGCGGCGCGAGCCAGCGCTCGAGGCAGAGCCTCAGCTCCGCCTGGCGAACCGGCTTCGGGATGAAATCGTCCATGCCCGCGGCGACGCACGCATCGCGATCGCCCGCCATCGCGTTGGCCGTGAGGGCGATGATCGGCAGCGGGCGGCCGGCAAGCTTGGCGCGGATCTGCCGCGTCGCCTCGAAGCCGTCCATGCCCGGCATCTGGCAATCCATCAGAATCAAGTCCCAGCGTTCGAACGTCGCGATCTCCACCGCCGCGCTGCCATCCGCCACGACCACGCAGCGCACGCCGAGGTTTTCCAGCAGCAGCTCGATCACGCGCTGGTTCACGCGGTCGTCCTCGACGACGAGCACGCGGCCGGAAAGTTTTCGCGCCGGCACGGGAAAGGGCGCCGCCGACCCGCGCACCGGCGGCGCACTGACCGGCAGCGTGAGCTCGAAGCTGAATTCCGTGCCCCGCCCCAACTCGCTCTCGACGCCGATGTGGCCGCCCATCCGGTTCACGAGCCGCTGCGAGATCGCGAGCCCGAGGCCCGTGCCGCCGAAGCGGCGGGTCGTCGAGCTGTCGCCCTGCGAGAAAACCTGGAAAAGTTTCGCGCGCGTCGGCCCGTCCATGCCGATGCCGGTGTCGCGCACCGCGAAACGCAGCGTCGCCACATCCGCATCGCGGCGGACCGTGCGCACCGAAATCTCCACCTGCCCGCGTTCCGTGAATTTCACCGCATTGCCCGTGAGGTTGAGCAGCACCTGCTTCAAGCGCACGACATCGCCGATCACGTAGGCCGGCACCTCCGGCGGCAGATCGACGGAGAGCTCGAGGTGTTTTTGCGCCGCCCGCGCGCGCAGCAGCGCCACGACCTCGGTGACCGCGGGCGCGAGCGGAAACGAAATCGCCTCGAACTCGATCTTCCCGCTTTCGATTTTCGAGAGATCGAGAATGTCGTTCAGCAATCGCATCAACGTGTCGGCCGACGCGGCGGCGATCTCGATCTGCGCCTTCTGCTCGGTGTTCAAGGGCGAATGCTCCAGCACCTGGAGCATGCCCATGATGCCGTTCATCGGCGTCCGGATTTCGTGGCTCATCGTCGCGAGGAAATCGCTCTTCGCGCGGCTCGACGCCTCGGCCTGCTCCTTCGCCTCGCTCAGCGTGACGACCAGCGCCTGGTTCTCGAAAATCAGCCGCCACATCTGCCGCAGGTCGGCGTGGTGCAGCTTGGCGATGTTGAGCAGAAAAAGCGCATACGTGATCGTGATGAAGGCGAGCGTCCACGCGCCGGTCTCCGGCAGCGTGAGAAATCGCCCGAGCAACGGCAGCAGCGTCGCGACGGCGTAGATCAGGTAGCTGAGCGGGAGCGACGCGAGCGAGCGCGCCGCGCCGGCGTTGAGCCCTGCCAGGATGAAGACGAGCAGCATGCGCGGCAACAGCTCCTCGCTCTCGAAATACAACCACCCCGCGCAGCCCCAGATGAATCCCGCCACCGCGACACCCATGATGAACGCACGGCGCCACGTCTTCAGCCGCTCCGGCGGCGGATTCGCGCGCGCGAAAGCGGCGTTGAGTCCCCAGCGGCCGAGCGACACGAGCAGCAGCGCACCGAGCCAGGGCACGTGCAGCGTGATGGGATGCACGGTCCACGAGCCCGCGACGAGCACGAGGCCGAGGACGAAATTCGAAAACAAGCCGAACCCGGCGGAGCGATAAATCAATCGCGTCAGTTCCGCATCGACCTGCTGGTCGACATCGGCGACGCGAAAAGAATCCGGCAGTGGCCGGACCGGAGTGGCATCACGCATTGGACGGGTGCAAGCTGGAGGATCGAGGCGGCGGGCAAAAGCCTTATCCCGCTGCGCAGCGAGCGAAAACAAAAAACCCGCGGTGTGAACCGCGGGCGGAAATGGCGCGCCGATGGCGCAGGCCGTTCAGGCCTTCTCGACGAGGCCGGCCTTGATCGCCTTCACCGAAACCCAGAGGCGCTTGGTGCCGCCGTTGGGCATTTTCACGCGGATGCGCTGGAGATTCGGGCGAAACTTGCGCTTCGTGATGCTGGTCACGTGCGTGCCGATGCCGCCGCTCTTCTTCGACTGACCCTTGCGATTGATGATCGAGCCCTTGACGGGGCGGCGACCGGTGACTGCACAGATTCTGGCCATGATGGTTTCGAGTTGGTTAAAGGGTCGGAAGTAAAGGTCCGCCCCGAGTCGAAGCAAGGGGAATTTTAGCCGCGCGCGTTTCGCCCCATTCTGCGATTTTCCCCGTGGTTTCTCCCGCTCAACTTTCCTTCCGCCCAATGCCGCGCCGCGCGTGGAGCACCTGAAATTTCTGGCCCAGATGCGCGGGATGCAGGAGCTGCATCAGCGCGAGCTTGCGCCGGCTGAGCCGGGTGGCCTCGGCCGCGCTCACGGCCGCGATGAAATCCGCCGCATGCCGGATGAAAAACGCCTCCTGCGACTCGAGCGCGAGCGCGTCGAATCCGTTTTGCGCCAGCGCATCGTCGAGCCAGTCCCAGCAGACGTGGCACGTCAGGTCCTGCTCGCCGGGTCGCGCGAGCAGATCGTTGGATTGCGTGTGGCGGAAATACGCGCGCGCCGTGCCCGCGGGCGCGGCTTCCGTGAGTTCGCGCCAACTCTTGCCGTAATCGCACGCCACAAAAATTCCGGTCCACGGCTGCGCGGCGATTCGCCGCGCCAGTGCCGCTGCGGCGAGGGGCGCATCGATCGTGTAACCGTCCGGCGCGGACTTCGGCAGCGCGGCGAGCACCGCCTCGCCAGCGAGTTCGACTTCGACGAGGCCGCCGCTCCGCTCGGCCACACCGAGCTCGCGCCACGCTCCGCGCCGAAAGACGAAACGGCGAAACGGCTGCGCGTCGAAAAGCTCGTTCGAGAAAACCACGCATTTGCCGCTCAACTCGATCGCATCGCCGAGTCGCACCGTGCGCGCCGCCGCGAACGGATGCGCCACCTCGCGCAACACGCCGCCGTCCGCCTCGGCGCCGATCTCGACGAAAGTGAATTCGCGTGGATCGCATCCGGCGAGCAGCGTCGCGCACGCCGCCGCGGTCATTTCGCCGAACACCGGCGCGCTAGTGCTCGCCGTGAAAAAATCCGTGCCGGCGCCGTAGCCGACGCGGTTTCGGGGCCGCCGGTAATATCCGACGCGCTCGTCGTAGAGCGCGAGATCCATGAAGCGCGCGAAGTCCATCGCCCCGCCCGCATCCGCGTGCGCGCGAAATGCCGCGAGAAATTCCGCCGCTGGCGCGCCGGCGCTCATTCGTCGAAGAGGTTGCGAGCGGTGCGTGGCCCGCAGCCCGCGGATTGGGTTGTGCGATGTTTCATGTTCGAGATCGAGTCGCGCGGACACGACACCGGATGGACAAAACGAAGCGGATGCCCACAGTAGCGCCGATGTTCAAACGCATTCTCATCCTCGCCAGCGGCGTCATGCTCGGCGTCGCGCTCTCCGCGGCGGGGCTTCGCGTGCTGGCGGCGTGGAATATTTTTCCGAACCGCGACCTCTCCCGCTCCGCCGGCTACGTGAAGGACGTGATGAAGCTCGTCAACGAAAGCTACGTCGACGAAAAGACCGCGAGCTACGATCTGCTCGCGCGCAACGCGCTGCACGGCATGATCGAGTCGCTCGACCCGCACTCCGAGTTTCTCGAGGCGAAGGACAACGAGGAATTCGAGGAGGATCTCAACGGCGAGTTCGGCGGCATCGGCATCACGGTCGAGACGCGCGACAACCGCATCATCGTCATCGCGCCGCTCGCGGGCACGCCGGGCGAGCGCGCCGGCATCCAGCGCGGCGACGAGATCGTGAGCATCGATGGCAAGACCGTCGACGCCGGCGGCTCGGTCGACGCCGTGGTCGAGCGCCTCCGCGGCAAGCCGAAGACGCAGGTCGCGCTCCGCCTGTTTCGCCCGGCCACGCAGCAGACCTTCAACCTCACGCTCACGCGCGAAGTCATCAAAATTGAAAGCGTGCGCGACGTGCGCGTGCTCGACGACGGTGTCGGCTATATCCAGCTCACCGAATTTTCCGAGCACACCGGCGAGCAGTTCGACCACGCGCTCGACCAGTTGCTGCACGACGGCATCACGAGCCTCGTGCTCGATCTTCGCAACAATCCCGGCGGCCTGCTCGACGCCGCGGTCGACGTCGCCGAGCCGTTTTTCAAAAAGGGCGAGCTCATCGTCTACACGCAGGGCCGGCGCAAGGAGGACCACGACGAGTATCGCGCCGAATCCGATGGCTCGCCGCTCGAGCTGCCGATGGCCGTGCTGATCAACGCTGGCAGCGCCAGCGCCGCCGAAGTGCTCACCGGCGCGCTCAAGGACACCGGTCGCGCCGTCGTCGTCGGCGAGCGCTCGTTCGGCAAAGGCTCCGTGCAGACGGTCTTCAAGCTGAGCAACGGCGAAGGCATGCGCCTCACGACTGCGCGCTATTACACGCCGAGCGGCGTGAGCATCCACGAGAAAGGCATCACGCCGAACGTCGAGGTCGTGATGACGCCCGACGAAGACAACAAACTCGCGCGCCAGCGATCGCGCTCCGACATCGCCGACCCGAAGGAATTCAAAGCGCGCTTCGGCTTCGAGCCGATTCCCGATCGCCAGTTGCAGGCCGCGCTCGACGTGCTCAAAGGCGTCCGCCTCTTCACCGCGCGCTCCGCCCCGCAGGCGACCACGGCCGCGCGATGAATTCGCGGAGGATCCAGCCACGCACGACACGCCGCCGTTGAAACGACCGTTGAGCGGTCTTACGCGCGCCTCGCCTCCTCGTTTCTCCGTGCCCTCTGTGTCCGGGTTCTGTGTCCTCCGGGGCAAAAAATCTCTCCCGACTCGCCAGCCATTGCGCCATGATTCTCGCGCTCGAAAGCTCCTGCGATGAAACCGCCGCGGCGGTCTTCGATCCCGCACGCGGACTGGTCGGCGAATGGGTGCACAGCCAGATCGCGCTCCATGAAAACTACGGCGGCGTCGTGCCCGACCTTGCCACGCGCGAACACCTCCGCCACTTCGGCCCGCTGCTCGCGCGCGCGCGCACCGAGGTGGGCTTCGGCGCGGTCGACACGATCGCAGTGACAAACGGCCCCGGGCTCGCCGCATGTCTCGCGATCGGTGTCGCCGCGGCGAAGGCGCTCGGACTCGCGCTGCGCGTGCCGGTCGTCGGCGTGAATCACCTGCGCGCGCATGCGTGGTCGCCGTTCATCGCGTTGCACGCGGAAGCGCCGGCGGACTTCGCTGCGCGCCTCGCCGCACTGCTGCCGCATCTCGGGCTCGTCGTTTCCGGTGGCAACACCCTGCTCTTCACGCTCGACGCCGATCGCCGCATTCACGTGCTCGCCTCGACGCGCGACGACGCCGCCGGCGAAGCGCTCGACAAGGGCGCGAAGCTTCTCGGGCTCGGCTATCCCGGCGGCCCGCTCATCGAAAAACTCGCAACGGCCGGTCGCCGCGACGCCTTCGATTTTCCGCGCGGCATCGGTCGGCGCGAGGAACTGGATTTCAGTTTCTCCGGTTTGAAAACGAGCCTGCGTTATCTCATCGAAAAGATGTCGCCCGAAGACGTCCGTGCGAAGCTTCCCGATCTCTGCGCGAGCTACCAGCAGGCGGTCATCGACGCGCTGGCCCGCAAAACTCACGCGGCGCTTCGCCGCGAAGGCGCCAACGAGGCGCTCCCGGAATTCCGCAGCCTCGGTCTGTCCGGCGGCGTCGCCAACAACCGCGCGCTGCGCGCCGCGCTCGAAGCCGAGGCGCAGCGCGCGCGGATTCCGTTTTTCGCGGCGCAGCCCAAACACACCGGCGACAACGCCGGGATGATCGCCTTCGCCGCGTGGGCCGATGCGACCGGCGTCGACCGGGTCGCCGGCCCGGCGCTGCGCGTCGAGCCGAGCCTGGCGTTGGCCTGAATCGCGAAACGCGCCGCGGAGACACGGAGCGCACAGAGAAAAATCTCGCAGCGCTTCCGCTCGAGTCTGTGCGCTCGGTGACTCCGCGGCGCGGACCGCTCAATCGCGCCGGCGGCTGATAAATGCGCCGAGCAATATGCCGACGGCGACGGCGATGCCGATCGACTGGTAGGGCCGGGCGCGAATCGCGCGATCGGTGTTGCGCGCACCCGCGACGACTTTCTTGCGCGCGCCGTCGTAGAGATCGCCGAGTTGGTCCTGCGCCCGCGAGAGGCTGTCGCGCAAGTCGTCGAGTCGTTCGGCGACGGAAGATTTGAGTGTTTCGGTGTTCATGATGAGAGGAAGGATGTGAAGGTTTAACTCAAAGCCGGCGCCGGCAGCTTAAACGCACTCCGTCACGCTCGCCATGGGGCGAAACCCGACCGTCGCCCGTGATCACGCAACACCTTCGACAAAAAAAAGAGGCCCGTGAAAAAATGAGCGGAGCGGCTGCGAATCAGCGAGCCGAGCACCTTCGCCACGGAGGCGTGAAGCAACGCGGCGAAGGCGCCGCGTCCCCATCAAGCCGCCGCCGCGCGTGCAAACCCCTCGCCATTCCCTGATCCAAATTGCGCGGGCTGAGCGGTTCCCAACTACAGTTGCAAAATAAAATTCGCTTCGCGCCACGCAGCTTTCCAAGCTGGGGTTGCGAGCACCTGCATGGCCCCACGAAAGACTAAACGTCGGGAAAGCATTCTTTGGATCGAAGCCTTCGGCTTCCTGCTGATCATCGCGCTTGGCTGGGCGGCGGAGTTTCTCCACATGCCGCACGTCATTTTTTCCGGACCGAACGATTTCAATTGGGCGCGGCCCGTCCTGAAAACGGTGATCGTGCTTTTTGTGTGGGGCGCCGTGCACGCCGCGACGCGCCAGCTGCTCAAGCGGCTCCATCACCTTGAAGAATACCTGCTCGTCTGCGCGTGGTGCCGCAAGATCGGCCACGAAGGCGAATGGATGACGATGGAGCATTATTTCGGCTCGGCCTTCGCGACGCAGACGACGCACGGCATCTGTCCCGAATGCAGCCGCAAGGTGCGCGAGGCGGATTCATCCGATGCGCCGGTCGCCCGCTCGGCGAACCCGGAGCGCTGAGTCGCACTTCTCGCGCAGCGAAAAATAAAAAGCGCGGGCTTTGTGCCCGCGCTCGTGGATCGGCTCCAGCGAGCCGCTCGGATTGATTCGGATTTACGCCGGGGCGGCGGCGGGCGAGCCAAGCAGGTCGTCGATCGAATCGCTTTCGACGCCGACATCGGCGAACAGCCACGACGAGAGGTAACGCTCGCTGCTCGACGGCACGACGGCGACGATCTGCTTGCCCTTGTTCTCGGGCCGCTTCGCGACCTGGATCGCAGCCCAGATCGCAGCACCGGAGGAGATGCCGACCGGGATGCCGTCGAGCGAATTGACCTGCTTGCTGACGGGGCCGGAGTCGGCCTCCTTCACGCGGATCACTTCGTCGTAGATCTTCGTGTTGAGCACCGCGGGCACGAAGCCGGCGCCGAGGCCCTGCAACTTGTGCGGGCCGGGCTGGCCGCCGGAAAGAATCGGCGAGCCATCCGGCTCGACCGCGATGATCTTCACCGACGGCTTGCGCGACTTGAGGACTTCGCCGACGCCGGTGATTGTGCCGCCGGTGCCGATGCCGGAGACGACGATGTCGACCTTGCCGTCAGTGTCGCGCCAGATTTCCTCCGCGGTCGTCTTGCGATGGATCGCAGGATTCGCGGGGTTGGAAAATTGCTGGAGGATGACGCTGTTCGGGATTTTCGCGGCGAGTTCCTCCGCCTTCGCGATCGCGCCCTTCATGCCCTTCGCACCTTCGGTGAGGACGAGACGGGCGCCGAGAATTTTCAGGATTTTGCGGCGCTCCATCGTCATCGTCTCGGGCATCGTGAGGATGAGCTTGAGGCCTTTGGCCGCGGCGACGAAGGCCAGCGCGATGCCGGTGTTGCCGCTCGTCGGCTCGATGAGGACGGTCTTCGAGTTGATCTTTCCGCTCTTCAACGCGTCGTCGATCATGGAGAAGCCGATGCGGTCCTTCACGCTCGAGAGCGGGTTGAAGAACTCGAGCTTGAGAAGAACCTCGGCCTGCGCGCCATGCGCGGCGGCGGTGCGGTTGAGGCGCACGAGCGGCGTGTTGCCGATCGTTTCGGTGATGTCGTTGTATATCTTGGCCATGATGAACGGCGCGGCTGCGCGTGGTTATGGGTTATTGGGTTTTGGTTTGGGAATCGAGCCCAGGGGCGGAGTTGAGTTCGAAAGTCAGAACCCAAAAAGCCGCGCGCTGAACCCTCTTTAGAGTCATATGGCGTAGTCTGCGTTGAACGAATGCACCTGCCGGAGTCGAAGGCAAACAAGGTCGCCCACTTTGAGCTGAAGGTGCTCCAGTTCCGAGCGCGAAATTTCGACCTCCACCGGCTCGCGCGATTTCACCTGCTCGAGGCTGAGCCGCGCCTGCGGGCCGGCGGCGTGCACGTAACGCACCACCGCGGGCAGGCCGGCGACGCCCGGGCCGTGCGGCACGACGGCGACATCATGGGGCCGCACGTAGAGCTGGCCGTCGGTCTCGGCGTCGGCACTACGCGCCACGCTCAGGCCGGCTTCGGCGAGCGCCTGCGCGCGGAGGATGTTTACGTTGCCGAGAAACTGGTAGACGAACGGCGACGCGGGCTTGTCGTAGACTTCCTGCGGCGTGCCGACCTGCTCGACGCGCGCCTGGTTCATGATCACGACCTCGTCGGCGATCTCGAGCGCCTCCTCCTGGTCGTGCGTCACGAAGACGGTCGTCAGATTGATCTCGTCGTGAAACTGCCGCAGCCAGCGGCGCAGTTCCTTGCGCACCTTCGCGTCGAGCGCGCCGAACGGCTCGTCGAGCAGCAGCACGCGCGGCTCGACGGCGAGCGCGCGCGCGAGCGCGATGCGCTGGCGCTGGCCGCCGGAGAGCTGGTGCGGGTAGCGGCCGCCGAGATGGTCGAGCTGGACGAGCTTGAGGAGCTTGTGCACGCGCTCGGCGATCTCGCCCTTGCGCGGCCGCTCGCGGCGCTTCCGCACGCGCAGGCCGAAGGCGACGTTGTCGAACACCGTCATGTGCCGGAAGAGCGCGTAGTGCTGGAAGACGAAGCCGACCTTGCGCTTGCCCGTCGGCGCATCGGTGACGTCCTCGCCGTGAAACAGGATGCGCCCGCTGCCCGGATCGGCGTATTCGAGCCCCGCGATGATGCGCAGCAGCGTGGTCTTGCCCGAGCCCGACGGGCCGAGCAGCGCGACGAGCTTGCCGCGCTCGACGTTGAGGTCGACGCCATCGAGCGCGGTGAATGCGCCGAACGTCTTGCGGATGCCGCTGACTTGAATGCTCATCGGGGTAGAAGGATCAGGTGCGGCGCGCGCGCGCGTGACGCCACTCGATCACGCTCTTCAACACGAGCGTGATCAGCGCGAGAAACACGAGCAGCGACGACATCGCGAACGCCGCGGAAAAGTTGTATTCCTCGTAGAGGATCTGGATGTGCAGCGGCATGGTGTTCGTCTCGCCGCGGATGTGGCCGCTCACGACGGACACCGCGCCGAATTCGCCCATCGCGCGGGCGTTGCAGAGGATCACGCCGTAGAAAAGGCCCCACTTGATGTTGGGCAGCGTCACGCGCCAGAACGTCTGCCAGCCATTCGCGCCGAGCGTGAGCGCGGCGTATTCCTCGTCGCTGCCCTGCGCCTGCATCAGCGGGATCAACTCGCGCGCCACGAACGGAAACGTGACGAACATCGTCGCGAGCACGATGCCCGGCGCGGCGAAAATGATTTTGAAATCCTCCGCGGCCAGCCAGCGCTGCAGCCACGGGAACCACGGGTGCTCGGCGTTCTGATACTGGCCGAGCCAGCCTTGCGCGCCGAACAACAGCACGTAGATCAGGCCCGCGATCACGGGCGAGACCGCGAAGGGCAGGTCGATCAGCGTGACGAGCAGGCTTTTCCCGCGAAAATCGAACTTCGCGATGCACCACGCCGCCGCGATGCCGAAGACGAGATTCAGCGGCACGGCGACGCCGGCGGCGATCAGCGTGAGCCGGATCGCGCTCAGCGCGTCGGCATCGGTGAACGTTTTCAAGTAGATCGCGACGCCCTTGCGAAACGCCTCCACGAACACCGCCGCGAGCGGCAGCACGAGGAAACCCGCCACGAAGCCGAGCGCGATCGTCATGAACAGCACGCGCACCCAAAGCGGATTGCGCACGACGCGCGGCGCGCCGTGGCCCGACGTCGACGAATGGGATGCAATGAGGGAACTGGAAGCGGGGCCGGCCATGGTCAGACGCGATGGAAGCGTCGGCTCCATTTCTGGAGCAGGTTGATGAGCAGCAGCAGGACGAACGAGGCCACGAGCATCGTGCACGCGATCGCCGTCGCGCCGCGATAATCGAATTGCTCCAGCTTCGTGATGATGAGCAGCGGCGTGATCTCGGTGTGCAGCGGCTGGTTGCCGGCGATGAAGACGACCGAGCCGTATTCGCCGACCGCGCGCGCGAACGCCAGCGCGAAGCCGGTGATCAGCGGCGGCAGCAACTCGGGGAAAATCACGCGCGTCATCGTCTGCCAGCGGTTCGCGCCGAGCGTCGCGGCGGCTTCCTCGAGCTCGGGCTCGAGTTCTTCCAGGACCGGTTGGAGCGTGCGCACGACGAACGGCAGCCCGACAAAAGTGAGCGCGATGAACACCCCTGCCCGATCGAATGCGAGCCGCTCGCCGAGAAATTTTTTCCAGTCGAGCAACGGAAAATGCGCCGCGAGCCCGTCGACGCCGCGCGTCCAGAGCGGCTCCAGCCACGAACCCATCCAGCCGTTCTTCGCGTAGATCGCGGTGAGCGCGATGCCCGCGACCGCGGTCGGCAGTGCGAAGGGCAGATCCACGAGTGCGTCCACGATGCGCCGGCCGGGAAACGTGTAGCGCACGAGCACCCACGCGACGATGAAACCGAAGCACGCATTCACCAGCGCCGCGAGCAACGACACGCCGAAGCTCAGCCGATACGAAGCCAGCACGCGTGGCGACGCCACCGCGGCGACGAACTCCGTCCACGTCATGCCCGCCGTCTTGATGAACGCCGCCGAGAGCGGGATCAGCACGATGAGGCTGAGATACGCCAGCGTGAATCCGAGCGAGAGCCCGAAGCCGGGCAGCACGCGGCGGAAATAGCGCGGAGTGGGAAGTTGGGCGAGGACGGACACGAGAGAAACACTCCGGCAGCGAACCGCCGGAGCGCGCGAGTTATTTCAGATAAATCTGGTCGAAGGTGCCGCCGTCGGCGAAGTGCGTTTTCTGCGCTTTCGCCCAGCCGCCGAAGGTGTCGTCGATGGTGACGAGGTTCAGCTGGGGAAAACGCGCGGCGTATTTCGCGACGATGGTTTCGTTGCGCGGGCGATAGAAATTCCGCGCGGCGATTTCCTGGCCTTCGTCGGAGTAGAGGTATTCGAGGTAGGCTTTCGCGACGGCTTCGGTGCCGTGTTTCTTCGCGACCTTGTCGACGACGGTCACCGTCGGCTCGGCGAGGATGCTGAGCGAGGGCACGACGATCTCGAACTTCTCCTTGCCGAATTCCTTCAATGCGAGGAAGGCCTCGTTTTCCCACGAGATGGCGACGTCGCCGATCTCGCGCTGCACGAAGGTCGTCGTCGAGCCGCGGGCGCCGCTGTCGAGCACCGGCACGTTTTTGTAGAGCGCCGCGACGAATTTTTTCGCCGCGTCCTCGCCGCCGTTGTTCTTCTTCAGCGCGTAGGCCCATGCGGCGAGATAGTTCCAGCGCGCGCCGCCGGAGGTTTTGGGATTGGGCGTGACGACACCGACGCCGGGCTTCACGAGATCGTCCCAGTCCTTGATGCCCTTCGGGTTCCCCTTGCGCACGAGAAACACGATCGTGCTCGTGTAAGGTGCGGAGTTGTTGGGCAGGCGTTTTTGCCAGTCCTGCGGGACGAGCTTGGCGAATTCGTAGAGCGCGTCGACGTCGGCGGCGAGCGCGAGCGTGACGACGTCCGCGCCGAGGCCGTCGATCACGGAGCGCGCCTGTTTGCCGGAGCCGCCGTGCGTGGTCTTGATGTTCACGGTGTCGCCGGTCTGCGCTTTCCAGTGCGCGGCGAACGCCTTGTTGTAGTCGACGTAGAGTTCGCGCGTCGGATCGTAGGAGACGTTGAGCAGGTCGATCGTTTTGGCGAGGGACAGGGCCGCGGGCACGAAGACCAGCGCGGCAAGAGCGAGAGATTTGATTTTCATGACGAGTGCGGAGCGGTGGTTGCGGTTAGAACGCCAGTTGGAAGCGCGTGATGAACGCGTTCTCGTCCTGGCGAAGGATCTGCGCCGTGGAAACCGCCGGCGCAGCGGCGTTGAAGCCGAACTTCGTCTGGTAATAGTCGAATTTGAACGCGACCGCCTTCGCGAGATACCAATTCAATCCGACACCGAGCGAACGGGCGGAATCGGCATTGCTCGCGGCGGAGGCGAACGCGGGAAACGCGGCGTCGTCGACATCGAGCCGCGCGTAGCGACCGACGACCTCGAACGCGCCCCACGTGCCGGCGGAAGGATCGAAGTTGTTGCGCGGGACAACGCCGTTGAGCGACGAATCCTCGCCCGTGAGCACGTAGCCCGCCGCGATCTGCCAGGCTTTGTTCTGGAGTTCCGCCTTTGCGCCGGCCGCGGAGGGACGCGCATTGATGGTCGACACGATGTATTCGCCGATCGCGCCGAACGAGCCGAGGCGGTAATCGAATTGGGGCGCGATGCGCCAGTTCTCGCCATCCGCGACGACGGCGGCGTTGTAAGTGAAGAACGTCTGCTGGCCATCGGTGCGATAGCTGGAAGCACGACCGGCGGCGGTTTTTTCGCGGCCGATGCTGCCTGCCACGCCGAACGAGAGGCCTTGCACCGGCGAGCCGGCGGCCTGCTTGAACGGCGTCGCGAAGACCCGGCCGGCAAAATCTTTTTCGTTGTCGAAGTCGGCGTTGGTCGAGCTGCCGCCGTCGCCGACGCCGTTGAAAACGCCCGCCTGATAACTCAAGCGGCCATCGAACAAATCGCCGGAGGCCTGCACGCCGAGGTCGCGGTTCGGCACGAGGTTTGTGACGATGGAGCGCTCGTTGAAGAACGTCCACGAATCGGATTGCAGCAGTTCGAGGCCGACGGGAGTTTTGAATTTGCCGAACTTGAGCTGGAGCCCGGGCGTGACGGCGACGGTGAGGTTGGCGTCGAGGACGCTGATGCTGCTGCCGCCGAACTCGGGCACGAGCTGGAAGCCGAAGTTTTTGGCGAACTGGCCCTCGCTGATGATCCGGGCGCGCCGCAGGACGAAGGCGTTGTTGGCAATGCCGCCGCCGTCGTTGAAGAAGAGCCGCGAGTCGAGCTGCACGAGGCCGCGGAGCTTGATCCAGTTCGCATTGTCGGCCGAGGCGAGGGTGAAGCCCTTGTCGTTGAGCGTGATTTTGGGCGGCGGCGCCGCGGCGGCGGCCTCCTCCTTGATTTCGAGCTGGCGCGAGAGCACTTTGAGCTGCTGCTCGAGCTGCTGCACCTGCGCACGCAGCGCCTCGAGGTCGGCGCGGTCGGCCGACTCGGCGCGTAGTGCCGCGAACGGGACGAGCGCCGCGAACACGGCGAACTTAAAGGGAAGATTTCTTTTCATCACGATGAGGGAGCTTGAGGCGAAACCTCCCGGAGACGGGTCAGTGCGCTCACGATTGCGGATCAGGATGAAGCCGCCGGCGGGCGCCGGTGGGCGGAAATTTATTCGCGGGGCCGCGCGTCGGTGGCCGCCGGCAGACGGGTTTTTTCGGTGCACTCGATCTGGGTGACACGACCGTCGTGCACGACGAGTTGCACCACGCCGAAGCGCAGGCGCTCCACTTTTTCGCGCACGAGCGCGAGCCAGTCGGGCGGCGTGAGGGAATGCGAAGAGGAGTTCATGACGGGAACTTCAAATGGTGTAGTCGCCGAGAATCTGATGCAGGACGCCCTCGGTCTCATCGAGCGCGGCGCGGCGGCGCGCGCGATTCCGCGGCCGCGCGAGCCGGCGCGGTGCGGCCGCGCTTTTGAGCCGCGGAGCAAACGGCAGCGGCACGCCATCGCGCCGCAGTTTGCGCAACGTGACTTCGACGACGTCGGCGAGCGTGTAGCGGTCGAGGATGCCGGCGATGGCGTTGCGCACGTCGAGCATCAGCATGCGCAGGCCGCAGTGCTCCTCGTCGGGGCAGGTGCATTTCTCATAGGCGCTCTGGCTCACGCAGCCGATCGGCGCGAGCGGGCCGTCGATCAGCCGCACCACGTCGCCGATGGGAATCTTGTTCGTCGGCTTCGCGAGCCGGTAGCCGCCGAATTTCCCGCGCTCGCTGCGGACGAGGCCCGCGTCCTTGAGCGCCTGCAGGATTTGCTCGAGAAACTTCACCGGCAACTTCTCGCTATCGGCCAGCTCGGAAACGCGCACCAACGGCCGACCCACCTCGCGGGCGATGCCGAGGTTGATGAGCGAGCGAAGCGCGTATTCGCCTTTTTTCGAGAGCTTCATTCCGAGTCGTTGAATCTACATTAATTCAGTAGGAATTAAAGCAAGCTCCGATTCGTGGGAATTTACCGTATGACGCGCTCGGAAGACCCGCGCGCGCGGCCGTGCGAAGCTCTCCGCGGACTATGTCTACAGCACGACGCGCAGTCCGTCGTGCGCAGGCGCGATGCCGGAAGGCAGCGCCGCGGCGAGCGTGGCGTGATCGCTCGAGTGCGTGAGATGCGTGAGCCAGGTTTGTCGCGCGCCGATAGCGCGCGCGACGGCGACCGCTTCGTCGATGCTCATGTGCGACGGATGCGGCGTCGGTCGCAGGCCGTCGAGGACCGCGGCGTCGGCTTCGCGTGCGAGCGCGAGCGCCTCGGGCGGCACGCTTTTGCAGTCGGTGTAGTAGGCGAATTTTTTTCCGCTGCTCCGCTCGGTGAACACGAGGCCGAGCGTGTGAAGTGCGCCGTGCGGTAGCAGTGTCGATTGGATCGTGCCCTGCGGCAGATCCAGCACCGGCGGCATCGCCGCGAGCCGAAAGGCCGCGTAGCCTTTCGCGACGGGTTTATCGCCGATCGCGTAAGGAAACATCGCGCGCACGCGCTGCGCGCCTTCGTCGGTCGTGTAGACGGAGAGCGCGTTGCCGCCGAGCAGATCGCAGTAGCGGCGGAGGTCGTCCATGCCCGCGATGTGATCGGCGTGCCCGTGCGTGAGAATGAAAAGATCGAGCTGCCGGAGGCGCTCGCGCAGGCATTGCAGCCGGAACTCGGGCGCGGCGTCGACCTGCACGTGCAGCCCATCCATGACGACGTGGACGGAGACACGCGTGCGACGATTGCGCGGATCGGGCGAGGTGCACACGGCGCAGTCGCACGCGATCATCGGCACGCCCTGCGACGTGCCCGTGCCGAGAAAAATCACTTCCATGATGCGTTCACGGAAACACGGAAGCCCGAACAGCGAAAGCAAAACGTCCGCCCGGCGTCGCGCCAGCCACACCGCGCGGCCGACATTTCATCGGGCTCGAGCGGGCCACGCGGTCACGTCTCGCGAAAATCTTCGCCGGTGAACTGGCGGCTTTCGGACGTGTATTCCTGCAGCTCGATGAGATTGCCGTCGGGATCCTTCACCCATGCCTGCCGCGAACGATCGTTGCCGGTTTTCCGGCCGGTCACCGTCACGCCGCGCGTCTCGAGTTGCGCGACGAATGCGTCGAGCCCCTCGACCTGCAGGCAAAAATGATTGTAGCGCATGAGCCACGCGTCGCGCGGCTCTTCAAGCGGCTCGAACGGCTTGGCCGACTGGCTGCGGCGATGCGCATCGGCGTGATCGAAGATTTCGACAAACGTGTTCTCGCCAAAAGCGAAATAACATCCGATCGGCCGACCGTCTTTGCCGAGGTAGCGGAACTTCACCGTCGCGCCAAGTTGGTCACGATAAAACTCCGTCATGCGCTCGAGCTGGCTGGTCTTGAAGCAGAGATGCGCGAGTTGTTTGATCATGTGCGGGTGAAACGAAACGTTTTCCCCGCCCGAGTAAATCGCGTTTCCCCTGCCCTCGCCGCGAAAACCCTGGGCCCCTCGCGCGAACTTCGCCGCGCTTCGCTGCGGCGAGTCGTTTTTTTGATTTTTCGCCGCCCCGTCTGCGAACGTTTCGCGGCGGATGCGCCCGCCGCGCCGCGCATCGTCGATCGCGAATAGCGCGCCTTTCCGCCGCCGGCTGAAATTTTCCGTCCCGCCGCGCACGCCAGGCGAATCCCACCCGCGCCGCACAATCCGCGTGCGAAAACGCCGCGCGTGCATCTAGTGTCTGCCACGTATGCGCCTGATCTCGCTCGATCTTCTCACCATCATTCTGGACATCCCGCTCGTGCCGCCGCAGACGAAGCGGACGGCGGGGCTCGATGCGTTTGGCGCGTGGTTGTGCGAGCCGGAGAACGGGCTGGGCATGCGACCCGAGCAAGTGCGCGTGAAATCGAGCGACGATCTTTTCGGCTGGGAACTCACCGCCCAGTTCTTCGGCGAAAACGGGCTGATCACGCGGACGCCCGACCGGGTCAAACTTTCCGTGAAGAACGTGCGCACCGTCGGCGACTGGGAACTCGTGCGCCGCATCATCGTGCGTTTCTACATGCACATGAACCTGCCGCCCTACTCGCTCACGACGTTTTCGGCGCACGTGCATTCGCGGTTCCCGGCCGCCGACGAGTTGGAATCGTTTTTCCGCGAGTTTCCGCAACCCGCGATGGCGTCGCGTCCCGTGCTGTTCACCTACGTGAAGATCGACGATTGGGAGGCCGACATCCGCCTGCTGATCGAGAAATCGAATCTCCTGCCCGACGCGATCTTCGTCGCGTGGGACACGCAGTTTGGCAACTCGCAGGATTGGGAATCGTTCGTCGGCACGCTGCCCACGGTGATGGAAAACTCGGTGCATCTGTTCGACCTCGGGCTGACCCGGACGCCGTAGATCGACGCCGCGGGCTACAGCGGCTTCAAAAATTCCATAGCCGGTTTTGTGGGTCGGGCTTTATGCCAGACAAGTCGGGGATGAACCCCGACCTACATCGTCGTCGCGGCTACACTTCAATTAAACCGCCTGTAGTGCGGCAATCCACTCTCCGCTTCGCCGTGAGCGGGAAATTTCCCGATCTTTCCCTCGCTGCGGGCGAAGGGCCAAAAACAAAAAGCGCGCCGC